>NZ_DGYR01000013.1:165429-186032 GCF_002398425.1 Kocuria sp. UBA5001 | reverse complement strand
TGCACCCACTCCCCCGAGCTCGCGGCACAGTTCGCCTCCGGGATCGGCGCGTACCACGGGCGCGTGCTCTTCCTGGACCGCGACGACGCCAAGACCTCCACGGGCCACGGCTCGCCCGTGCCGCACCTGGTCCACGGCGGCCCCGGCCGCGCAGGCGGCGGCGAGGAGCTGGGCGGCGTGCGTGCGGTCAAGCACTACATGCAGCGCACCGCTGTGCAGGGCTCCCCGGACCTGCTGACCGGCATCACCGGCCAGTGGCACTGGGGCGCGAGCGCCAACACGGTGACCCGCGAGGACGTGGCGGACGGCACCGGCGAGCACCCGTTCCGCAAGTCGCTGGAGACGCTGCGGATCGGCGACCAGTTCGTCTCGGACCTGCGCACCGTGACGCTCGAGGACATCCTGGAGTTCGCGGAGAAGACCGGGGACACGTTCTACGCGCACACGGACGAGGAGGCCGCCACGGCCAACCCGTTCTTCCCGCGCCGCGTGGCCCACGGCTACCTGCTGGTCTCCTGGGCCGCAGGGCTGTTCGTGGAGCCCGCACCCGGGCCCGTTCTCGCCAACTACGGGCTGGAGAACCTGCGGTTCATCACCCCCGTGACGTATGAGGACGCCATCCGGGTCACCCTGACCGCCAAGAAGATCACCCCGCGCGTGACGGACGAGTACGGCGAGGTCGCGTGGGACGCCCGCCTGACCAACCAGAACGACGAGATCGTGGCCACCTACGACGTCCTGACGCTGGTGGCCAAGCGGTGGCCGGTGCCGGAGGCGTGAGTCCCCGCCCATTCGGGGGTGCCGGCAGCACGGTCTGACGGCGGTGCTGTCTGACGGCGACCTGAACCTCCGGAGCCCCGTGGCATGACGTCGTGGGGCTCCGGTGTTCCCGGGACTGCGGCGGCCCCCGGCGCCTTCCGCCGCCGTCTGCAGGACTGGCGCCACACCCTTCAAGGAGCACACCATGCGTCTCTACACCGCCGTGATCGACTGCCGCGACCTCCACGCCCAGGCGCACTGGTGGGCCCAGGTGCTCGACTGGGAGGTGGTGTACGAGGACGCCGACGAGGCGGCGATTGCCCCGCGCAGCAGCCCCACCGGGGACATCGACGACCGTCGGGAGTTCGACGCCGTGCAGACGGGGATCTGCTTCGTCCCGGTGCCCGAGCCGAAAACGGTCAAGAACCGGATCCACCTGGACTTCGCGCCGCACGTCACCGAGGACTGGAACGCCATCGTCGAGCGCTTCCTCGCCGCGGGAGCCCGCCGCGCGGACGTGGGCCAGCCGGAGGACGCCACGTTCGCCGTCCTCGCCGACCCCGAGGACAACGAGTTCTGCATCCTCTCCGCGCGCCGCAGCTGACGCGGGTGCCGCCGGGCGGGTCCCAGACTGCCGGGTCGCACGGGATCCTCGGGCGCGCCTGCCCGTTCGCCCGCGATCGTGAGCGGGTGCGCGGATCCCCGCGGATCCTCGGGGTACCCGCGAGGACGGCTAAGCCCGCAGGCCCGAGAAGACCATCGTCACCACGGTCGCCGCGAGCTGGTCCACTGTGCCCGAGCGGCCGGGCTGGTACCAGTCCACGATCGAGTTGACCATGCCCAGCATCAGACGCGGTGCGGACTTCCCGGAGATGTCCGTGCGCAGCTCCCCCAGCTCCTGCGCCTCGCGCACCAAGTCCTCGACCGTGCGGGTCAGGGTGCGGCGACGCTGCAGCGCGGCCTCCTCGACCTCCGAGTTCCCACGCAGCCGCAGCAGCAGGGTCACGTAGGGCATCTGGTCCACGAGCACCCGCACCGAGCCGTCGAGGATCGCCTCGAGCTTGTTGACCGGCCCGTGGTCCGAGGCCAGGACGGACTCGAAGACCGCCTCCAGCGAGTCCAGCGCACGGTCCAGTGCCTGGCCGAGAATCGCCTCCTTGGACTCCACGTGGTGGTAGATCGCGGACTTGGAGATCCCCAGGTGCTTGGAGAGGGTCCCCATGGAGGTGGCGTCGTAGCCGTAGCGGTTGAAGACGTCCACGCACACGGACAGCAGGGTCTCTCGGTCGTACCCGGGACGGCCCCGCTTGGGGGCCGCCGCGGCGCCGTCGGAGGCGGGGGAAGTGCTCGCGGGGGGCATGGACGGGGACCTCGACCTTCTGTCGGGCTGTCGGGAACGGAGAACCTCAGGTTACCGGCTCGTCACCTGGGCTCCACCGCCGCAGCGGCCCCCGGCAACGCCGGAACTCACTTGTCGCGGTGGTCGTACACGCGCCGCAGCTTCCCGGAGGAACGGGCCAGGGTGTCCGGCTCGGCGATGTCGATCGTGGCGCTGGAGCCGATCTTCGTCTTGATCTCGTGCAGCAGCCGACGACCGCCCTCCTCCGCCTCCTCGCGGGTGGCGTCCTCGCGGCGCTCGATGTGGATGGTCATCTGGTCCATGCGGTGCGGCCGGGTGATCTCCAGCGTGAAGTGCGGGGACAGCGCCGGGATCTTCAGCGCGAGCTCCTCGATCTGCGACGGGAACAGGTTCACGCCGCGCAGGATGATCATGTCGTCCGAGCGCCCCGTGATCCGGCCCATGCGCCGGTGGCCGGGGCGGGCGGTGCCGGGCAGCAGCCGGGTGAGGTCGTGCGTGCGGTAGCGGATGATCGGCAACGCCTGCTTGGTCAGCGCGGTGAAGACCAGCTCACCGGGACGGCCGGTGGGCAGCACGGTGTCGTCGAAGGGATCGATGATCTCGGGACGGAAGTGGTCCTCCCAGATGTGCGAGCCGTCCTTCGTCTCGCAGGACTCGCCGGCCACGCCGGGGCCCATGACCTCGGAGAGGCCGTAGATGTCGCACGCCGTGATGTCGAAGGTCTTCTCGATCTCGTGGCGCATCTCCTCGGTCCACGGCTCCGCCCCGAGCACCGCGTGCTTCAGGGAGGTCTCCCGCGGGTCGAGACCGAGCTTGCGGAAGCCGTCCGCGATGGTGAGCAGGTAGGTGGGGGTGGAGAGGATGGCCTGCGGCTCGAAGTCCCGGATGAGCTGCACCTGCTTCTCCGTCTGCCCTCCGGACATCGGGATCACGGCGCACCCCAGGCGCTCCGCACCGTAGTGGGCGCCCAGCCCGCCGGTGAACAGCCCGTAGCCGTACGCGTTGTGCACCTTGTCCCCGGGCTTCATGCCCGAGAGCCGGAAGCAGCGCGCCACGAGGGTCCCCCACGTCTGCAGGTCCTCCTCCGTGTAGGCCACCACGGTGGGCTGCCCGGTGGTGCCCGACGAGGCGTGGATGCGCCGGATCTCGGACATGGGCGTGGCGAAGGACTTGAACGGGTAGGCCTTGCGCAGGAACTCTTTGTCCGTGTACGGGAACTTCGCGAGGTCCTCGAGCTCCCGGAAGTCGTCCGGGTGCACCCCGTGCTCGTCGAAGAGCTCTTGGTAGGCGGGCACGTTCTCGTACGCGTAGTGCAGGGTCCAGTTCAGGCGCTCCGTCTGCAGCGCCTCGATCTGGTCCCGGCTCATCAGCTCCTCGGGATCCGGCTGAGAGGAGCCCTCGGAGGCCACGGGGTGGTACGGGCTGGGCACGGAGCACGACGTCATGGGTTCACGCTTTCTGGCGAAGGGGCACGGTGCGGCTGCGGCCGCGGAACTGGGCGACGACGTCCCCGCCCTGAGTGGAGACGGTGATGTCGCACAGGCCGCTGCGCCCGGTGGTGGCGATCTGACGGCCCTCCGCGACGAGGGTCTGGCCCGGGTGGGCCGAGCTGAGGAAGTTGATGTCCACGCCCTGGGCCACGGTCATGGAGGTGCCGTCCGGTTCCGGGTCGTTGCACGTCATGGCGAAGCACGAGTCCGCGAGCGCGAAGATCATCCCGCCGTGCACGATGCCGAAGCCGTTGAGCATCTCCTCCCGCACGGCCAGGGAGATCACGCAGTGCCCGGGGTCCGCGCGCTGCACGGTGATCCCCAACCACTCGGAGGCACGGTCGCCAGTGAGGACGGGATGGTGTGGCACGGGAGGGCTCCTCAGATTTTCAGAACGATCGGTCAGTAGGTAACCGCGAAATGTGACGTGTGTCAACAAGTCCAGGGCTCCGCCGCGGCGTCGCCACCCCTGCACATCCATTGACGGGTCCCCGCCTCCCGGGCGGAAGATGTGTTGACGACCACACCGGGGGCCTATATTCTGAACGAGCGGTCAGTTATTATTGCCGGCAGCGTACAGAGTTCATCCTCCGCTCCCATCTCACCCGCGAACCGAGGACACACACCATGACTGAGCAGACCACCTCTGCGGACCAGGC
This sequence comes from Kocuria sp. UBA5001, assembly GCF_002398425.1. Classification (NCBI taxonomy): domain Bacteria; kingdom Bacillati; phylum Actinomycetota; class Actinomycetes; order Micrococcales; family Micrococcaceae; genus Kocuria; species Kocuria sp. UBA5001. The sequence goes on along the minus strand of NZ_DGYR01000013.1, from coordinate 181,764 downwards.
GGAGCCCACCGCCGAGCAGCAGCACTTTGAGCACCTCCTCAGCGAGGACTCCCGTGTGGAGCCCCGGGACTGGATGCCGGAGGCCTACCGGAAGAGCCTGACCCGCAAGGTCTCCCAGCACGCGCACTCCGAGATCATCGGCATGCAGCCGGAGGCCAACTGGATCACCCGCGCCCCGAGCCTCAAGCGCAAGGCCGTGCTGATGGCCAAGGTCCAGGACGAGGCCGGCCACGGGCTGTACCTCTACTCCGCCGCGGAGACCCTGGGCACTCCCCGCTCCGTGCTCAACGAGCAGCTGCTCAGCGGCAAGGCCAAGTACTCCTCAATCTTCAACTACCCGGCCCGCACGTGGGCCGACATGGGTGCGATCGGCTGGCTCGTGGACGGCGCCGCGATCTGCAACCAGGTCCCGCTGTGCCGTGCCTCCTACGGCCCCTACGGCCGCGCGATGGTGCGCATCTGCAAGGAGGAGTCCTTCCACCAGCGCCAGGGCTGGGAGATCCTCTACGAGCTCTCCCACGGCACCGAGGCCCAGAAGCAGATGGCGCAGGACGCCGTGAACCGCTTCTACGGCCCCGCCCTGCAGATGTTCGGCCCCCCGGACGCCGACTCCCCCAACTCCCAGCAGTCCATGGAGTGGAACATCAAGCGCTTCTCCAACGACGAGCTGCGCCAGCGCTTCGTGGACATGATCGTCCCGCAGGCCGAGGCCCTGGGCCTGACCCTGCCGGACCCGGACCTGAAGTGGAACGAGGAGCGCGGGCACTACGACTACGGCCAGCTGGACTGGAACGAGTTCATGTCCGTGATCAAGGGCTCCGGGCCCTGCAACGTCCAGCGCATGAAGCGCCGCCGCGAGGCGCACGCCAACGGCGCGTGGGTGCGCGAGGCCGCCGAGGCCTACGCCCAGCGGCAGGCGCGCGAGGCCGCGGAGGCTGCGGCAGCGGCGTCGTCGTCCCAGGAGGACGCGAACGAGGACTTCACCGCCATGGCGGGCCGCGGCTCGGCCGAGCTGATCGGAGCGTGAGCATGAGCGAGAACCAGAACGGTAATTGGCCCCTGTGGGAGGTCTTCGTGCGCTCGTCGCGCGGGCTGTCCCACGTGCACGCGGGCTCCCTGCACGCCCCGGACGCCACCATGGCCGTGCGCAACGCGCGTGACCTCTACACCCGGCGCAACGAGGGCACGAGCGTGTGGGTGGTCCCCGCGGACGCCATCACGGCCTCGGATCCGGACTCCAAGGGCGGCTACTTCGAGTCGGCGCAGGGCAAGAGCTACCGCCACGCCACGTACTACACCAAGAGCGAAGGGGTGAAGCACCTGTGAGCGCGTTCGCCTCCCACGACTCCGCCACCAAGCAGTCCGCGGGTGACGCGATCACCGCCGAGGAGATCGCGGAGACCGGCGGCAAGGCCTCGGAGGCCGTGGCCCAGTACGCTCTGCGTCTCGGCGACGACGCCCTGATGCTGTCCCAGCGCCTGGGCTGGTGGATCTCCCGGGCCCCCGAGCTCGAGGAGGACATCGCCCTCGGCAACATCGCGCTGGACCTCATCGGCCACGCGCGCTTCCTGCTGACCTACGCGGGCTCCGCGTGGGGCAAGACCGAGGACGAGCTCGCGTACTTCCGCAACGAGGAGGAGTTCCGCTCAGTGCGCCTCGTGGAGCAGGAGAACGGGGACTTCGGTCAGACCATCGCGCGTCAGCTGCTGTTCTCCTTCTACCAGTACGAGCTCTACTCGGCGCTGCAGTCTTCCACGGACCAGACCCTGGCCGCGATCGCGGACAAGGCGCTGAAGGAGGTCGAGTACCACCAGGACCACGCCGCCCAGTGGATCCTGCGCCTGGGCCTCGGAACCGAGGAGTCCAGGCGGCGCATCCAGGAGGGCCTCTACTACATGTGGCCCTACCTGGACGAGCTGTTCGCGGACGAGCCCCTGCACGACGAGCTCGAGGGCACCGCCGTGCGGCCCTCCAGCCTGCGCGAGCGGACCGTGGACCGCGTCACCGCCCTGCTGGCGGAGGCCGAGCTCGATGTCCCGAACGTGGCCCAGGCCCGACTCTCCGCCGCACCACGTGACGGCTCCTACTCCGAGTACCGCGGGTACATCCTCGCCGAGATGCAGTGGCTCGCCCGCCAGCATCCCGGCGCCACGTGGTGAGCACCGTGTTCTCCCGCGTTCCGCCCCGTTCGCTACCGCCCACGGGCGGCGTGGCGCCCCGGGAGGTCCCCCTGGGGCCGTCCCGGCGCCCGGACGATGCGCGCGACGCCGCCCTGTGGGACGTCGCCGCCACCGTGTGCGACCCGGAGATCCCGGTGCTCACGCTCGAGGACCTCGGGGTGCTGCGGGACGCCGTGGCGCGGGAGAACGAGAACGTCGTCGTCATCACCCCCACCTACTCCGGGTGCCCCGCCATGGACACCATGGCCGCGGACCTCGAGGCGGCCGTGACCGCCGCCGGCTACGAGAACGTGCGCGTGGTGCAGGTGCTGCGCCCGGCGTGGACCACGGACTGGATGTCCGCCGAGGGCCGCGCCAAGCTCAACGAGTACGGAATCGCCCCGCCCACCGGGCGCACCGCCGCCGGGCACAACTCCGGGCCGGTGCGACTGAGCCTGGCCGTGAAGTGCCCGCACTGCAGTTCCCTGGACACCCGCGAGATGACCCGTTTCGGGTCCACGTCCTGCAAGGCCCTGTGGGTCTGCAACGACTGCAAAGAACCCTTCGACTACTTCAAGGTGCACTGATCATGAGCGAAACGCCGGACACCTCCGCCGTGGAGGAAGCCACCGAGGCCAGCGCGGGTGGCGGCAGGCGCCGCGCCACGTTCAACACCCTCGCGGTCTCCGAGGTGCGCAAGCTGACCCCCGACTCCGTGGAGGTCACGTTCGAGGTCCCCGAGGACCTCGTGGCGGACTACAACTACCTGCCCGGGCAGTACGTGGCCATCCGCGCGCAGATCAACGGGCACGAGGTGCGCCGCTCCTACTCGATCTGCGCGGACCCCACCCCGGGTGAGATCCGTGTGGCCATCAAGAAGGACATGGGTGGGGTGTTCTCCACGTGGGCGAACGAGCAGCTCGCCGCAGGGGACACCCTGGACGTGATGAACCCGCAGGGCGCGTTCACCTCCAAGGTCAACATCACCTCCATGAACGACCCCGAGAAGCTCGCCGAGCGGGAGGTGGCCAAGAAGCGCAACGTGCACCTGGTGGCCTTCGCCGCCGGCTCCGGGATCACCCCCATCATGGCGATCGCCCGCGCCCTGTTGCGCGCCTCGGACACCGCCGCGATGGATGTCATCTACGCCAACCGCTCGTCCATGGACGTGATGTTCGCGGCGGAGCTGGGCGACCTCAAGGACAAGTACCCCTCCCGCCTGGCCGTGCACCACGTGCTGTCCCGGGAGCAGCGGATCTCGCCGCTGATGTCCGGGCGGATCGACCACGACAAGCTCGAGGAGCTGCTGGACCACGTGGTCCAGGTGGACTCCACGGACGAGTGGTTCCTGTGCGGGCCCTTCGAACTCGTGCAGCTGTGCCGGGACGTCCTCAAGGAGCGCGGCGTGGACGAGTCCCGCGTGCGCTTCGAGCTGTTCACCACCGGCAAGCCCACCACCCCGCAGGGCCAGCAGGGCCGCGTGGTCAAGGCGGACCCCAAGGGCGAGAACTACGAGATCATCTTCAACCTGGACGGCACCTCCGCCCAGGTGAAGTCTCCCAAGTCCGCCGCGGAGACCGTTCTCAACGCCGCCCTGCGCGTGCGCCCGGACGTCCCCTTCGCGTGCGCCGGCGGGGTGTGCGGCACGTGCCGCGCCAAGGTCACCTCCGGCGAGTTCGAGATGGAGGAGAACTTCGCGCTCGAGAAGGACGAACTGGACGCCGGATACGTCCTCACCTGCCAGACGCGCCCCACCTCCGACCGGTTGAGTGTGGACTTCGACGCCTGACCCACCCGGACGTCGACGACGCCGCACCCGCCCCGGGCGGCGTCGTCGCCGTCTGCGCCCGCTTGCGGCGAACGCGCGACATCGCACGACCGCGCTCCGCACGGCGGCACCACGCACCTGGCTGCCGCGCCGTCGCTGGCACGGCATGCCGGTCCGCCCGGGCGCCGCAGCACACCGATTCCCGCCGACACTGCGCCCGGTGGACCCGAACCCGAGGAGAACACCGTGATCGACCTGACCATCGAGGATGACATCGCCCGCGTGGTGCTCAACGCGCCCGAGAAGCGGAACTCGCTGGACCTCGGCGCCCTGCAGGAGCTCGCCGCCGCGTACACGGAGGCCGAGGCCGCCGGGGTCCGCGCGCTGCTGCTCACGGGTGAGGGCCGCGTGTTCTGCGCCGGTCGCGACATCTCAGCCGTGGACCCCGCGACCGACGACGCCGAGGGCTACCTCACCGGGACCCTGCTGCCCCTCATGCAGCAGATGTCGAGCTTCCCCGCTCCCACGTTCGCCGCGGTGCAGGGCGCGTGCCTGGGTGTGGGGCTGGGGCTGGCGATCGCCACGGACGTGGTCTACGTGGCGCAGGACGCGAAGATTGGCTCACCGTTCGCGGCCCTGGGCGCCATCTTGGACTCCGGAGGGCACGCGCTGTTCACCGAGCGCCTCGGGGCGCACCGCACCCTGGACCTGATCTACACCGGGGAGATGATGAGCGGCGCCGAGGCCGTCACCGCCGGGCTGTTCTCGCGCGCGGTGCCGGCGGAGGAGCTGCTCCCGTTCACCGAGGAGCGCGTGGCGAAGGCCGCCCGAGGTGCCACCCAGTCCTTCGTGGCCTCCAAACGTCTCGTGGCGCAGGTCCGCGACGAGCGCGCGGGCCTGTGGGACTCCATCGCCAGCGAGAGCGCGGTCCAGGCCGCGCTGACCGCCACCGCCGACTACCGGGAGGGCTTCAAGGCCTTCCAGGAGAAGCGGAAGCCGACCTTCACGGGCAGGGACTGACCCCGCTCCGCTGCTCCCCCTCTGCCCCTTCTGTCACCCTGTCCCTCTGCGTTTGCTCCGTCAGTGCAGAAATCCGCCGCCATTTCTGCGTTTGCTCCGTTGTTGCAACCGCAGGGCAGACAGGACGCAGCCCCAGCTCCCCTCCCAGCTTCCGCGTTTGCTCCGCCAGCGCAGAAATCGACCGCCCAATGCGCGTTTGCTCCGTTGATGCACCAGGAGGCGGGCAGAGCACGGGGGCGGGCAGACCGTGAGAGCCGGGGCGGGAAGATTTCGGGCGTATCCTCCCGGGACGGCTGAGCGGCACGACGACGCTGGGGCGGCCCGAGTGCGCCGGCTCAGCCCCGGATGCCCATGGTGAGGAACACCGCCGCGGCTGCCGCAAGGCCCACGGTCAGGACGGGCTGCGGGTCCTGGGCGGCCACCCAGCGAGTGATCCGTTCCACGGTGCGCGAGAGGGCGGGGATCTTCTCCCACGCCCAGGTGAGGAGCCAGTAGGGGCCCACCACGGCCACCAGGAAGATGGCGAAGAACGCCAGCTGCCCCACCACGTGGTGCGTCAGCCCGGTGAAGAGACGGCCAGCGATGTACATGGTCGCCGGGCCGCTCATCCCCACCACGGTGTTGAGGAATCCGAGGGCGACCATGTGCCGGGACGAGTCCAGCACCTCGGACCTCGGCGCGCGGTGTGGCCTGCGGGGCCGGGCGCGCCAGCGGACGAGCTCGACGAGCGCCAGCACTGCCAGGAGAACCCCGGCGGTGAGGTCCACGCTGCGGCGCACCAGCAGCTCCTTGGTGCGGTCCTCCAGCAGCGCGGTCAGAGTCTGCGGGTCCACCGCGCGGAAGACGAGCAGCAGAAGCGTAGTCCCGAGCACCATCCCCAGGGTCAGGAAGTGCACCGGACGCCCGGGCCGAGTGCTTTGAGTGAGGATCCGCAGCACGAGCGCGTAGATGGTGGGCGAGAACCCCATGACCAGGCCCAGCCCGATCACGGAGACCAGGCCCCCGACCACTGCGCTCGCGCCCATGCGCTTCAGCTCCCTCGTGCCGCCGTGCTCATTCCTGGTTCATCCTGGCACGCTGGTGCCCTCGCGTGCCCACGAGACAGGGCGCCGCGGCGTCGTCGTGAATGGCGCATGCCGCCTTCCTCCTCCCCGGCGCCCATCCCTGCCTGCCCACTACCCCGGATCTTGTGCAGGTTGTGACGAAACCAGGCCGCGAAACGTCAAAAGCTGCACTTGATGTGCACCGGGTGCTTCCCCTCACGACCCCTGCGCGGCCCGCAGCACGTCCAGCATGATCGGGGTGCCGGTGATCGAGCCGAGGTTCCCGTCCTCCACGAACACCGCGGCGGCGAGGTCCTCGTGCCCGGCGATCACCCACGAGTGGGTGCGGGGCGGGTCCTCGTTGCCGTACTCGGCGGTGCCGGTCTTGCCGATGGCGGTGTCCGGGGACAGGGAACCGAGGTCCTCCAGGTGGCCGCTGGCCACGACCTCGCGCATCAGCGTGTGGAGCCCGGCTGACTCCCCGGAGGTCAGGGGCACGCGCGGAGCCGGTGCCGCGGCGGCGTCGTCGTCGTCGTGCGCGGCGTGGTGCGCGGCGTCGTCGCCCGCAAGGAGCGTGGGCTGCACGAGCTTCCCGGCCTGCACGCTGGCGACGAACCGCGCCATTCCGAAGGGGGACACGAGGGTCCGCCCCTGCCCGAACATGGCGGCCACGTGCTCACCGGCCGGCTCCTCGGACGGGATGCTGCCGGAGAACACCGGCATGCCGGGCGCCATGTCCACGCCCACGCCCAGGGACTCCGCGGCGTCGGCGAGCTCTGGCTGCGAGATCCGCCCGTGCTGGGCCGCGAACGCCGTGTTGCACGAGTGGGCGATCGCCTGGCGCAGCGGGACCCGCCCCTCGAACTGCCGCGGATAGCTGGAGAAGTTCGCCACGCTCGTGCCCTCCGCGGCGTAGGTGTGAGGGCAGTCCACGGTGGTGTCCGGGGTGTCCCCCTGGCGCAGCATGGCCAGGGATGTGGCGATCTTGAAGGTGGAGCCTGGGGCGTACTGCCCGAGCGTCGCCGTGGGGTACCCCTTCGACCCGGCTCCGTTGGCGACTGCCAGGACGGCGCCGTCGGAGGGGCGCACGAGCACCACGGACGACGGCGAGTCCACGTCCTCCAGCGCGCGCTGCGCGGCCTCCTGCAGGGTGGCGTCCAGGGTGGTGTGCAGGTCCTCGCCCGCGCGCGGGGCGTGCGCCACGAGCTGGTGGACCCGCCCGGGTTCCAGGCTGCCGTCCGGGTTCACGCCCACGCGGTCGACGACGACGCCCGGCGCGCCCCGCAGGCTCGCCTCGTGCTCCTGCTGCAGACCCCCGCGGCCGATCCAGGCGCCCCGGGTGAGTGCTCCGCCCGAGTTCTCGAGGTCCTCCGCCGTGGCCTCGACCACCGAGCCGAGGGTTTCGGCGGCAAAGCCCTTGCTCCGCCCGAGCACCCGGGTGTCCTCCGTGGCCTGCATGCCGGGGATCTTCTTCATCTGCGCCGCGTCCAGGGCCCGGAAGTCCTCCTCGCGCAGCGTCACGGCCTCGACCCACGCGTCGTCCGACGCCTGCGCGACCGCCTTCCGGTAGGTCTCGGCGTCGATGTCCACCGCCTTCGCGAGGGCCGTTGCCGCGTCCGCACGCTGGGCCGCCGGGACTTTCCGGAGGTCCAGGCCCACGCGGTGCACGGGCTGCGACATGGCCAGCGGCACGTCGTTCGCGCCCAGGATCTCCCCGCGCTCCGGCTGGACCGTGCGGATGCGTAGCCCCTCGTTCCCGTTCAGCCCGGGCTCCACGACCGACGGCTGCCACGTGGACCGCCACCCGCCGTCGGAGCGGGTGAGGTCCACGTCCGTGCTGTAGGTCCAGTCCTCGTCAGTGGCGGGAAGGTCCCAGCGCCATGACAGCTCCGCCCGTGCGGTGTCCCCCTCCACCTCCGTGCCCGTGACCGTGACGTCCGGTTCGATGCCTCCCGTGGTGCGCAGGATCCGCTCCAGCTCGGTCTGCACCTCCTCGCCCGGCCCGTTCGAGAACGCCAGGCCGGAGACGTCCTCCGAGTGCAGGCCACGGGCGAGGTCGTCCGCGGCGGACCGGGCGCCGTCGTCCTGCAGCGCCGCGCAGCCGCTGAGTGAGAGGGCGGCGACGACGCCGAGCACCAGGGTCCGACGGCGCGTGCGGCGAGCGAGTGGATCGAGCATGGTGAGACTTCCGTCCTGGGGTTCGTGCAATGACTCGTTCACGGTAGGGAACGCAGGTTCCATATGTCCAAGACTTTGAAAAGGCATCTGACATAGGCTTGAAGATATGAAACAGGAACGGGCGGGCAACCTGCTGCGCTGGGTCGAGTGCTTCCTGGTGGTTGCGGAAGTGGGCCACATCGGACGGGCGGCCGAGACGCTCGGCATGTCGCAGCCACCGCTGTCGCAGACCATCCGCAGGCTCGAGTCCGCCGTGGGCGAGACCCTGTTCCTGCGCCACGCCCGGGGCGTCAGCCTGAGCCCCGCCGGCCAGGCGTTCCTCCCGCGGGCCCAGGAACTGATGGCCGCACGACGGCGCGTGCTCGCCCTGAGCGAGGACGTCGCCCTCCTGGACCGCTCCGCGCGGATGCTCCTGCCGCGCTCCGTGCCCGCCGCATGGGTGGGCAACCGCCTGCTCTCGCCCGGGGCGGACTTCACCGGAGCGCGGTGGGCGAGCGCGCCGTCGTCGGAGATCGTGCGGGAGGTGCGGGGTGACCCCACGGCGGTGGGCGTGGTGGTCGCGCCGATCGTGACCGACGAGCTCGTGGCCCTGCCCGTGGTAGCCGTCGCCCAGGATCTGGTCACGACCGCCGTCGTGGAGAAGCCCGTCTCGCGCCGCACGCTGCGCCGCGCCGTCGGCCCCGTGCTCCTCACCGCACCGCGCACGGACGGCCCCGCCGCGCACGACGTCCTGGCCGCGGAGCTCGAGTCCCTGGGCGTGGCCGCCCGGCTCAAGGAGGTCGCGGACCCGCTGCAGCTCGCCGCCGAGATCCGGGTGGCGAGGGCCGCGGCCCTCGTGCCGCACTCGACGCCCGGGGTGGACGGGATCCCGCTGGAGGACGGGGTCCTGCCGCTCAGGCTCCGGGTGCTCCACCACCCGGACGCGGAGCCGGCGGCCCGGGAGGCCGCGAGCCTGCTGCAGACGTGCCTGAGCAGGTGTGGCGACGGTGAGCGCTGAGATGTGGGAGCGCCCCGCGGCCGACGCCGTGCTGGGCCGCCTTGCCCAGGACGTCACCGGGATCCTGCGGGACGCGGACATGACGGGCGCCGTGGCCGTGCGCGTGATCGACGCCCCCGAGCTGCCCGCGTTCGGGTGGCGGGCGGACGAGGCGTTCCCGGCGGCGTCGCTGTACAAGCTCGTGGTCATGGTGGCCTTCTGCCGCGCGGTGGACCGCGGCGACCTGGACCCGACGGCGCTCGTGACCCTCCGACCCGAGGACAGGGCGGACGGCCCCACGGGACTCGCGATCTGCCAGGACCCGGTACGGATCTCCTGGCGGGACCTGGTGCGGCTGATGATGACCGTCTCCGACAACGCCGCCGGGCAGGCCGTGCTGCGCGAGGCCGGCCACGCCCGCGTCCGGGACGTGCTGCGGGAAATGGGCCTGTCCAGCACCGTCGTCCGCCCGGGACCCGCACCCGACGCCGTCCCTGAGCAGGCAGTGTCCGTGGGCACGGAGCAGGCGCAGGATCCCTACCTGGTGCCCGACCCCGTCGGGTACGACCCGCTGCTCGTCTCCGCAACCACCGCCTCGGACCTGGTGGCGCTGCTGTGCGCCATCTGGCAGGACCGGGCCGCGTCGACTGCGCAGTGCGCGTTCATGCGCGAGGTGATGTCGCAGCAGGCCTGGGGCCACCGGTTCGCGGAGGCCTTCTCCTACCCCGGGGCCGGTGTCGCCGCGAAGACGGGATCGTTCGGGGCGCTGTGCCACGAGGCCGGCGTGATCTCCCACCCCGGGGAGAAGTCCATCGCGGTGGCGGTCCTGACCCGTTCCGTGCGCCGCGAACGGCAGATCGCGGTGTCCAACAGGATCGTCGGCCAGATCGCGCGGCACTGCGTGCGCAGCTACCGGCAGTTCCTCTAGTCCTCCAGGACGGGGCCCGTGAGGTGTTCCTCGATCCGTTCAAAGAGGTGCACGATGTCCCGTCTGCCCTGGCCCCAGTCGAAGATCGTGGTCCCCAGTCTGGGCTCCTCGAAAGCGTGGATCCGGGTTCCCTCCGCTGTGGACGTCACCATCACGCGAAGAGTCATGCCCCAGGTCGCCAGGTTCATACGGCGCAGCAGGGTCAGCTTCTCCCCCTGCTCGTCGACCAGCTGGAACTGCCCCGTGGCAGCGTGGCGAACAGCCTCCCTCACCGCCTCCGGGCTTGCCGGGACGAGGAGGCTCGCCTCGCTGCGCGCCGCCTGCGTCTCGATCTCGTACTCTCCGTGGGCGGCCGTCACGCGCCGTCGTCTCACCAGGGACGCGAGGGCCCCAGTACCAGCGGCAGCAAGCACCATGAACACCGTGATCCCCCATGGCAGCTCCGTTAAGCTCGCGATTAGCCACAGGAGCAGAGCGGTGCACACTGACCACGCCACGATCCACACGCCCATCCGGGTGTCGCCCTCGTTCTCAGCCATCGGCCTCTCCTCACCGGGTCGCTGGGGTGCACCACAGCCCACGACTGTGTGCCGTGGTGGGAACTCTAGCCGGGGTGCCCTGCGCCCCGCGGCGCGCAGGGAGGCGCGGCACCCGGTCCCGCGGTGCGATCTTTAACGGAGCAAACGCACGATCGAGGGCCCCATAGTGCGTTTGCTCAGTTTTTGCAGGGGTGACACGGGTGGCAGGGGCAGGGTCCCGGGGCGGCGGCGTCGTGAACGGCGCATCCCGCCTTTCTCCTCCCCCGTGCCCGGCCCTGTCCGCCCACCACCCCGGATTTTGTGCAGGTTGTGACGAAACCAGGCCGCGAAACGTCACAAGCTGCACTTTGTTCGAGGGGTGGGGGCAGAACGGGGCGCGGATCGTGCCCCGGGGCCCCGGTCGCGCCTCGTTTAGCTGTCCGAAAAAGGCTCCGCCGGACCGTGGAGCCGCGGCGCTGGGGTCGTTAGCGTGTGCACCATGACCACTTCCGTATTTGACCTCGAAGGCTTCGACCGCTCGGTCCGCCCGCAGGACGACCTCTTCCGCCACGTCAACGGTGCCTGGCTGCGCACCGCGGAGATTCCGGACGACAAGCCCAGCACGGGCGCGTTCATCGAGCTGCGCGACAAGGCAGAGCGGGCGGTGCGCGAGATCATCACGGGCGCGAGCGCGGACGGTGAGCAGGCGGCGTCGTCCGCGGAACAGAGCGCGGAGACGAAGATCGCGCTGCTGTTCGCGTCCTTCATGGACACCGAGCGCATCGAGGCGCTCGGCACGGAGCCGCTGCGCGAGGACCTGGATGCCGTGGCCGCGATCGACTCGCCGCAGGCGCTCTCCCGCTGGTTCGGCACGGCCATGCGCCGTGGCGTGGGTGCCGCGCTGGACATCGACCTGGACTCGGACCCGGGGGACCCGCAGCGCAACCTCGTGTTCGTGGGGCAGGCTGGGCTGGGACTGCCGGATGAGGAGTACTACCGCGAGGAGCAGTACGCGTCCCTGCGCGAGAAGTACGTGGCGCACGTCCAGAAGATGCTGGAGCTCGCGGGGTACGACGACGCCGCGCAGCAGGCTCGCGCGGTCATGGACCTGGAGACGCGCATCGCCTCCCACCACTGGGACAAGGTGACCGTCCGGGACCTGACGAAGATGTACAACCCCATGAGTTTCCATGAGCTCGCCGGGCAGGTGCAGAACCTGGACTGGGACGCCGTGCTGGAGGGTGTGGGACTGTCCCCGGAGCACCTGAGCACGGTGGTCAACGCGCAGCCGAGCTTCTTCACCGGCCTGGACGGTCTGCTCACGCAGGACGAGCTCGAGGCGTGGAAGTCCTGGGCCCGCTGGAACGTGGTCTCCGCGCGCGCGGCCTACCTGCCCGAGGCGTTCGTGGCGGAGAACTTCGCGTTCTACGGCACGGCGCTGTCCGGCACCCCGCAGCTGCGCGAGCGCTGGAAGCGCGGCGTCGCGCTGGTCAACGGCGCGCTGGGCGAGGCCGTGGGCAAGCTGTACGTGGCGGAGAACTTCTCTCCCACCGCCAAGACCCGCATGGACGAGCTGGTGGCCAACCTGCTGGAGGCCTACCGCGACTCCATCGAGACGCTCGACTGGATGACCGAGGAGACCCGCGCGGAGGCGCTGCGCAAGCTCACCGGTTTCACCCCCAAGATCGGCTTTCCGGAGAAGTGGAAGGACTACTCGGCGTTGGAGATCCGCGGAGACGACCTCGTGGGCAACGTGGTGCGCACTGCTCAGTTCGGTGTGGCCGAGCTCGCGCGCAAGGCTGGCAAGCCGGTGGAGAGGCACGAGTGGCTGATGACTCCGCAGACGGTCAACGCGTACTACCACCCGCTGCGCAACGAGATCGTGTTCCCGGCCGCCATCCTGCAGCCCCCCTTCTTCAACGAGGACGCGGACGACGCCGTCAACTACGGTGGCATCGGATCGGTGATCGGCCACGAGATCGGCCACGGCTTCGACGACAAGGGCTCCACGTGCGACGGCGAGGGAAAGCTTCGCAACTGGTGGACGGACGCGGACCGCAGCGCGTTCGAAGAGCGCACGGCCCGGCTGGTGAGCCAGTACGCGGCGCTGTCCCCGGCACAGTTCGACGGCGACGACGACGCTCCGCACCTCAACGGCGAGCTCACCCTGGGCGAGAACATCGGTGACCTGGGCGGACTGTCCATTGCCCACAAGGCATGGAAGACGGCCCAGGGGAAGAAGGGGAACCCGGACACCGAGAGCATCGACGGATACACCCCGGCGCAGCGGCTGTTCATCTCATGGGGTTACGTGTGGCGGGAGAAGTCCCGCGACGAGGCGTTGCGCACGCGGATCGCCACCGACCCGCACTCCCCCGCGGAGTTCCGCGCGAGCCAGACGCCCCGCAACGTGGACGCATTCTACGAGGCGTTCGACGTCACGGACGCGGACGCCATGTGGCTTCCGGAGGAGGAGCGCGTGCGCATCTGGTGACACCCGCGCCACCTCGCACACGGCCGTGGCCGGTACTCTCCGTCCAGGAGGGTGCCGGCCACTGCCGTGCAGTGCGTGAGCTGCCGGTCAGACGTTCGAGCTGTTGAACTGGCCCTGTATCTCGGACATCGCGAACCCCCAGATGGCGAGGATGAAGGCCAGCCACACCAGCGTCAGGATGAGTACGGCCACCCCCACCCAGCCGAGGATCTTGCCCGCCGTCGCGCGGCCGCCGAGCTTCTCCGCCTTGGACGCCTGCCACACTGCGAACGGGGCCAGGATGGGCAGCACCGTGACGCCGAGGATGCTCAGGACCAGTGAGGCGTCCGTGCTCTTGAGCACCTGCTGCTGCCGCTGGGCGTCCTCCGGGCTGCCGGGGACGTACTCCCACCGGCCGGTGGGCTGGGCGTAGGGCTGGTAGGAGTTGGTCGGCGCGGTCATGGCCCCTCGCCCGTGTGCGTCGTTGTTGCGGGCGGGGGCGTTCTGGCCGTCGGTGTCGTGGCCTCGCCCCGTGCCGCCGGAGTACCTCTGGCCACGGCTCGCCTCGTCCTGGGCGCGCGCCTGGGGCCGATCCGCGGAGGGCTGACCCCCTGCTGCGGGCTGGTTGCTCGTAGTCACGATCTGACCTCCGTGCCTTGACAATGTGCGAACACGACCATCCTGTCGCACGGGTCACACCCCCGGCAATAACCCTCTCCGCCGCCCCGCACGTGCACGGCGCGGCATACCATCGGTGGAAGTGGCCGCACCCATCCAGCCCGAGGAGAACCGTGACCCGCCCCGAAGACCCTGCCGCGCGACGTCGTCGTGGAACCGTCAGCGAACGGCTCCTGCGCGGCGGCACGGAACCGGACCCGCGGTTCACCCTGGCCAACGAGCGCACGTTCCTCGCCTGGATCCGCACTTCGCTCGCGTTCCTGGCCGGAGGCATAGCCGTGGAGGCATTCACGGGTGACGTCTTCGACCTGGTCGTGCGGAAGCTTCTGGCCGTGGTCCTGCTACTGCTCGGCATGCTTCTCAGTGCGGGCTCGGCCGTTCGCTGGCTCAACGTGGAGCGCTCGATGCGCCACGGGGCGCCCCTTCCGCTGCCGCTGATCGCACCTCTCGTGGCCGTGGGCGGGGCGATTGCGTCCGGCGTCCTCGTGGCGGTGGTGCTGACCCGGTGAGAGCCGCACCCGCTTCCGTGCCCTGCCCCCACGAGGACCCGGGGCTGCAGCCCGAGCGGACCGCGCTGGCGTGGGGCCGCACCATGATGACCCTGTGCACCGCGGCCGCCATCTACCTGCGCTGGCTGCCCACCCACGGTGTCTTCGTGCTCTGCCTGCTCGCTGTGGCCCTGTGCCTGGCGGGCGGGATCTACGCGACGCAGCGACGCCGCTACCGCCGCGCCGCCACGGGGATCGCCGGGGAGCGGCTCACCCCGGACGCGGTGGCCGTGGGCCTGACGGCCGGGGCGTGCGTGGTGCTCGGGGCGCTTGGCCTCGTCACCATCCTCGTTTTCTGACGAGTTGTAGACACTTCCGCCCACCCGGGCGTGGGAACGGGCCACGGAATCGGCTGACGCCGCATAATAGCGGTCAGCCGTCGCGCCTCCTGCGCCGGCACCGGACCAACACTTTTGGGAGTACCCAGTGGCCTCATCCTCGACCGGTGGGGGAAACAGCCAGGCGGTCCCCGCACCGACCGCCCCGCACGATTCCCACCACCCAGATACTCCGCGCACCGGGCAGGATGAGCCGGCCGACGGTTCCCTGCACCGCACCCTGAAGCCCCGCCACCTGACCATGATCGCCATGGGCGGGGCCATCGGCACCGGCCTGTTCGTGGCCTCCGGCAACTCGATCAACACCGCAGGCCCGGGCGGCGCGCTCGTGGCCTACGCGGCCATCGGCTTCATGGTGTGGCTGCTCATGCAGTCCCTCGGCGAGATGGCCACGCACCTGCCCGTGGCCGGCTCCTTCGAGGAGTACTCCACCCGCTACATCAGCCGCTCGTTCGGCTTCGCCATCGGCTGGAACTACTGGTACAACTGGGCGATCACCGTGGCCGCGGAGCTCGTGGCCGCAGCACTCGTGATGCGCTACTGGTTCCCGGACACCCCCGCGTGGATCTGGTCCGCACTGTTCCTGGTCATCCTCTTCACCCTCAACGCCCTCAGCGCCCGCGCGTACGGCGAGGGCGAGTTCTGGTTCTCCCTCATCAAGGTCATCACGGTGGTGATCTTCCTGGTGCTGGGCGTGCTCATGATCCTGGGCATCCTGGGCGGGCCCTCCCCCGGCTTCCACAACTGGACCGCGGGCGAGGCGCCGTTCGTCAACGGCTTCACGGGCATCATGGCCATCTTCATGGTCGCGGGCTTCTCCTTTCAGGGCACGGAGCTCGTGGGCGTGGCCGCCGGCGAGGCCGAGAACCCCGGCAAGACGGTCCCCAAGGCCATCCGCACCGTGTTCCTGCGCATCCTGCTCTTCTACATCGGTGCCATCACGGTGATCGGCTTCCTGATCCCCTACACCGATCCGCACCTGCTCGCGAGCGACGTGCAGGACGTCTCCATCTCCCCCTTCACCCTGGTGTTCGAGCACGCGGGCGTGCTGGCCGCGGCCTCCGTCATGAACGCGGTGATCCTCACGGCCATCCTCTCGGCGGGCAACTCCGGCCTGTATGCCTCCACGCGCATGCTCTACGCTCTTGCGAAGAGCGGCAAGGCCCCGCGGTTCCTGGCAAAGGTCAACCGCCGCGGCGTACCCATGTACGCGCTGCTTGCCACCACCCTGATCGGCATGTTCTGCTTCCTCACCACCCTGATCGGTGAGGGCGAGGCGTACGTGTGGCTCATCAACGCCTCCGGCCTGGCCGGATTCATCGTGTGGATGGGCATTGCCTGGAGCCACTACCGCTTCCGCAAGGCGTACGTGCTGCAGGGCGGGGACCCGAAGAACCTGCTCTACCGGGCGAGCTTCTTTCCCCTGGGGCCCGTGATCGCACTTGTCATGTGCGCCGTCGTGATCGTGGGGCAGGGCTACAGCCTCTTCACTGCTGGGGACGTCAACCCCCTGAGCCTGCTGTCCTCCTACCTGGGTCTGCCGATCTTCCTGGCCCTGTGGCTCGGCCACAAGCTGGTCACCAAGGACGAGCCCGTGGACCTGCGCACCGCGGACGTCTCCCCGGCGCACCACTGAGCCGCCCGGCGGCGTCGTCCCCCGTCATGGACGCCGCCGCCCACGCACCTCGCACACATCTCCGCCCCGGTT
>NZ_DGYR01000013.1:84449-165403 GCF_002398425.1 Kocuria sp. UBA5001 | reverse complement strand
AACCGGGGCGGAGATGTGTGCATGGGAAATCAGTGGCTACCGGGATCCTGCATCCGCCGGGAACCCCCACCTGTCAGAATCCTGCACTGGCAGGGGTCGCCGTGCACCCGGGACCCTGGCACCGGGCAAGGCGACTTCGGCCGTTCAGTCCGAGATCAGGTCCCGAACGACGATGGTGTCGTCGCGATCCGGTCCCACGCCGATGGCGGAGATCCGGCACCCGGAGAGGTCTTCCAGTGCGGCCACGTAGTCCTGGGCGTTGCGCGGCAGGTCCTCGAGGGTGCGCGCGCCGGTGATGTCTTCCTTCCAGCCGGGGAACATTTCGTAGACCGGCTTGGCGTGGTGGAAGTCCGACTGGGTCATGGGCATCTCGTCGAAGCGCTGGCCGTCCACCTCGTAGGCCACGCACACGGGGATCTGCGGGATCCCGGTCAGCACGTCCAGCTTGGTGATGAACAGGTCCGTGAAGCCGTTGATGCGCGCGGCCTGGCGGGCCATCACGGCGTCGTACCAGCCCGTGCGGCGTGGGCGGCCCGTGTTGACCCCGAACTCGCCGCCCGTGGTGCGCAACCGCTCGCCCATCTCGTCGAAGAGCTCGGTGGGGAACGGACCGGCGCCCACGCGTGTGGTGTACGCCTTCTGGATGCCGATCACCCGGGTGATCCGCGTGGGGCCCACGCCGGACCCGACGCACGCGCCGCCGGCCGTGGGATTGGATGAGGTCACGAAGGGGTAGGTGCCGTGGTCCACGTCCAGGAACGTGGCCTGGCCGCCCTCCATGAGCACCACCTCGTCACGGTCCAGGGCCTCGTTGAGCATGCGCGTGGCGTCCACGATCATGGGTTCGATACGCTCCGCGAAACCCATGAAGTAGTCCGCGATCTCGTCCACCTCGAACGCGCGGCGGTTATAGAGCTTGACCAGCAGCTCGTTCTTCTGCCGCAGGGCGCCTTCGATCTTCTGCCGCAGGATGGACTCGTCCAGGAGGTCCTGCACCCGGATGCCCAGCCGGCCCACCTTGTCGATGTAGGACGGGCCGATGCCACGGCCGGTGGTCCCGATGGCGCGCTTGCCCAGGAACCGCTCCGTGACCTGGTCGAGCGTCTGGTGGTATGGCGCCACCAGGTGGGCGTTCGCCGAGACGCGCAGGTGGGAGGTGTCCGCACCGCGTGCTTCCAGACCGTCGATCTCCTCGAAGAGGGCCTGCGGGTTGATGACCACGCCGTTGCCGATCACGGAGGTCGCGTTGGGGCTCAGGATGCCCGCGGGAAGGAGCTTGAGCTCGAAC
Organism: Kocuria sp. UBA5001; assembly: GCF_002398425.1. Lineage (NCBI taxonomy): Bacteria > Bacillati > Actinomycetota > Actinomycetes > Micrococcales > Micrococcaceae > Kocuria > Kocuria sp. UBA5001. Next base: position 164,115 of record NZ_DGYR01000013.1, on the reverse strand, counting down.
TTCTCACCGCCCACCACCACGGTGTGGCCGGCGTTGTTGCCACCGTTGGGCTTGACCACGTAGTCCACGCGGCCGCCCAGGAGATCCGTGGCCTTGCCCTTGCCTTCATCGCCCCACTGGGCGCCGACTATCACGATTGCTGGCATGGAAACACTCTCTATCCGGGTGTGGCCCGACGGCCGGAGGAACCAGCAGCCCAGTCTACCCGGCCAAGCCCTCCGGAGGCCGGTCGGGCCGGAACAGCGGTTGAGACCGGGCGGTGAACGGCGTCACACAGGTCGCAATCAGTGTCGACACAGGGAATTTGGACGAAATCGTTGCTTTTGCGCATGTCAGAGCGCACTCTTGGGGACACTGTGATGCGTCTGACTGCATCACTCGACGGGCAAAGGAACACACCATGAATCATGAGACAGGGGCAGGTCGTGGCAGAGCCGCCAAGACCTGCCTGGCCACGGCCCTCGGCCTGACACTGGCCCTGGGCACAGTGCTGCCGGCGAGCGCCGTCGAGGTCCCCCCGGGCGCCCCCGCGGACGACCTCAACCCCCAGGGCCCGGACCGCCTGATCAGCTCGGACCTCAAGGACGCCGAGGGCCAGGTAGCCGTCTTCGTCCAACTCCAGGGCCCGAGCGCCTTCGAGGCCACCCAACCGGAGGGCGTGCGCACCGGCACCCAGGATCCGGTGCAGGCCGCGGCGCAGGTGCAGGCCATCCGCCAGTCGGTTCAGAGCGCCGCATCATCCCTGGCCTCCGAATCCAGTTCCGACCTGCTCTACACGACCGCCAACGCCCTGCGCGGCGTGGCCCTGCAGGGCGACGCCGCCCAGCTGCGGGATCTCGCCAAGCGCTCCGAGGTCGTCAAGATCTCAAAGATCACCCCCCAGTACCGCAGCAACGCCGGCTCCGTGGTGGACACCAACGCCCTGAACTCGTGGTCCCAGACCGGCCAGACGGGCAAGGACGTGAAGGTCGCGGTCATCGACTCCGGCCTGGACTACACCCACGCGGACTTCGGCGGCCCAGGCACCACGGACGGCTACAAGAAGGCCAAGGCCTCGACCGAGCTGCCGGGCAAGGACTCCGACCTGTACGACCCCAAGAAGTTCGTGGGCGGCTACGACCTCGCCGGCGACTCCTACGACGCCCGCGTGGCCGGCAGCGTGCCGAAGCCGGACTCCAACCCGCTGGACTGCGAGGCGGGTGGACACGGAACGCACGTGGCAGGCACCACGGCCGGCTACGGCGTCGGCGCGGACGGCAAGACCTTCAAGGGCGACTTCACCAAGCTGACCGAGGACCAGGTCAAGAAGATGAAGATCGGCCCGGGCACCGCGCCCGAGGCCCAGCTGATGAGCTTCCGCGTCTTCGGCTGCGAGGGCTCCACAAACCTCACGATCAACGCGCTGGACCGCACCCTGGACCCCAACATGGACGGGGACTTCTCGGACAAGGCGGACATCGTCAACATGTCCCTGGGCTCCGACTTCGGCCCGGCGGACGATCCCCAGAACGACCTGATCGACGCCCTGTCACGGCAGGGCATCCTCTCCGTGATCGCAGCGGGCAACGCCGGGGACTTCCACGAGATCTCCGGCTCCCCGGGCAGCGCCCGCTCCGCCCTGACCGTGGCCAACTCACAGGGCAGCACGGCGGCCCAGGACAAGGCGCAGGCGCTCTCCCCGGACAGCGCCAAGGGTGAGCTGACCGGTTCCTACAGCGGCAGCTACGACTACTCCGGCGCGAAGCCCGAGGACCTGCAGGGTGACATCGTGGCGGCCCCCGTGGACAACAAGTTCGGCTGCACCCCGTTCTCGCAGAACTTCGCGGGCAAGTGGGTCATGCTCGACTGGGAGGACAACGGCCCGTTCCCCTGCGGCTCGAAGGTGCGCTTCGACAACGTGGCGGCCGCCGGGGGCAAGGGCGTGGTGCTCGAGTCCGACTACGCGGTGGACCCCTCTGCGATCGCCGGCAACGCCAAGATCCCGGGTCTGCTGATGGGCAAGAAGTCCGTGGACAAGATCAAGCCCGCAGTGCAGACCGGCGGGGCGAAGATCAAGCTGGCCCCGGAGTGGATCGGCGCAGCCAGGACGGACACCGGTTCCAAGGACCAGGTCAACGACTCCACGTCCCGCGGCCAGCACGGCAGCAACGGCGTGCTCAAGCCGGATGTCGCGGCTCCCGGTACCAACATCGGCTCGGCCGGCGTGTCCATGGGCAACGGTGTCTCGGTCAAGACGGGCACGTCCATGGCCACCCCGCACGTGGCCGGCATCGCCGCCCTGGTGCAGCAGAAGCACCAGAACTACAGCCCGCAGAACATCAAGTCCGCCATCATGAACTCGGCGGTTCACGACGTCCACGCGGCGAACGGCAAGACCTCCGCGGTGGACCGCGTGGGCTCGGGCCGCGTGGATGCGCTGCGCGCCGTGAACCAGGACGTCATGGTCTACGACAAGGCGGACACGTCCGTGGTCTCCTCGACCTTCGGGGTCACCGAGATCAGGAACGCGAGGGACACCTTCTCCCGTGAGCTCGTGGTGGACAACACCGGCGGGGCCGCGCACACCTACCAGGTGCGCTTCGACCCCTCCACCGAGGTCCCGGGCGTGAGCATCACCGCACCGGCCTCGGTCACCGTGCCCAAGGGCGGCAAGACCACCGTCAAGGTGACCGCCACCGTGGACCGGGCGAAGCTGGAGAAGACCCACGACCCCTCGGAGGCCGTGACCCAGCTGGGTCTCGCCCGTCAGTTCCTGGCCACCGAGTCCGGCCGCCTGGTGCTGAGCGAGAAGGGCCAGGACATGCGCGTCCCGGTCTCGATCGCCCCGAAGCCCGTGGCAGACATGCGCGTGGACGGCGCCGCACTGAACCAGTGGGACAAGCAGGGTGACGCCACCGTCCCCCTGACCGGAACCGGAGTGGACCAGGGCGGCTGGAAGTCCGCCGTCGGCGCCTTCGAGCTGGGTGCGAAGTCCGACCGTCTGGCGTCCACCAAGCTGGCCGGCGGCAACTCCCAGTTCGCAGACCTGCAGTACGTGGGCGCGTCCTCAAATCTCCCGCAGCTGAAGGCTGACAAGGAGGACGCCGCCAGGGACGGCCTGGTGAACTTCGGTGTCTCCAGCTGGGGCAACGCCAGCACCATGAAGCCGGACGCCGAGATCCAGATCGCCATCGACAGCACCGGCAACGGCCGGGCCGACCACTACGTGGCCCTGGGCCGAGCGGACGGCCTGGACTACCCGGTGGCGAACCTCTACGGCTACGTCAACGGCGAGCTGAAGGTGATCGACCGCCAGCCGGTGAATGGCTCCTGGGGTGACACGGACACGAACACCTTCGACACCAACGCCGTGGTCCTGCCCGTGAGCACCGCGAAGCTGGGCATCGACCCCACCAAGAGCGGCACCAGGCTGAACTACCAGGTCTCCACCTACTCCGCGAACATCGACGGCGCGGTGGACCAGACCGAGACGATCTCGTTCAACCCGGTGGCCCCGACCGTCTCGTTCCGCGGGGAGAAGTTCAACAACTCGCTGTTCACGGACCTGCCCGGCAAGAAGCTGACCGCGCACCGCGGTTCGGACAAGGCCGAGGGCGAGGCACTGTTCCTGCACCTGCACAACGGCACCGGGGACCTCTCCGGCATCCACAAGGGTGAGGACGGCGCGAAGGCCGACGTCAAGCGGGTCCAGCCTGCGGCGTCGGTCCCCGGGACGCAGGATCCGATGTTCAAGGACGTGCCGAAGAACTACGTGTTCCACTCGGAGATCTCCTGGCTGGCCAGCAAGGGCATCACCAAGGGCTGGCCGGACGGCACCTTCCGCCCCACCCAGCCCGTGCAGCGTGACCAGATGGCCGCGTTCCTCTACCGGATGGCCGGTTCCCCGCAGTACACGCCTCCCACGAAGTCTCCCTTCAAGGACGTGCCCACCAACCACGTCTTCTACAAGGAGATCTCCTGGCTGAGCGAGCAGGGCATCACCAAGGGTTGGTCCGATGGGACGTTCCGCCCCACCCAGAAGATCAGCCGTGAGCAGATGGCGGCCTTCTTCTACCGGATGGCGGGCTCACCCTCCTACACGGCCCCGAAGGTCTCCCCCTTCAAGGACGTGCGCACCACGGACGTCTTCTACAAGGAGATCTCCTGGATGAACGGGCAGGGCATCGCCAAGGGCTGGGCAGACGGCACCTTCCGCCCGGGCCAGGCCGTGCAGCGTGACCAGATGGCCGCCTTCCTCTTCCGCTACGACCAGCTGAAGTAGGGATCTGGTCCCGGGCAGGTCTCCGACGCGTCGGCAGACCGCCCCAGGACGAGGGCCCGTGGCACCCACACCGTGTGGGAGCCACGGGCCCTTCCCATGCCCGACGGCATGTGGCGGCTTGCGGCCGGGTCCTGCGGTGGATCTGCGGGCCCACGTCCTGGTCGACCCCACAGCCCGGGCCACTGCGCTGGGAACGGGCCCGGTCTACCGCCCGTACAGGAGGGCCGCCTCGTCCCGCTTGACGGCCACGGCCTCACCGAAACTCCCCGGCGCCGCCAGCTGCTCGAGGCCTACGGTCTCCGCGCACCTACCTGCGTCCCCGCCCGCGTGGACCAGGTTCCAGCGGGAGCCCACGTCCACCACGGACTGGTGCTTGATGTCGTAGTACCCGGGTTTGCCACTGAGCGCCACGCCCCTGGCTCCGTGCAGTGCGGCCGTGAGGTGGTGGTGGAAGCGGGTGGTGAGCCACACCTGGTGCGGGCCGAAGCTGAACTCGCCGTCCCACGCAGCCTGGAACGGGATGAACCCCTCGGGGGCGACGACGTCGCGCAGCCGCTCCCAGCCCAGGTGGTCCTCCCCGGGGATCGCCTCCAGGTAGCGCACTGACTCGCGCGGCAGGTCCCAACGCCGCAGCTGGGCCCGGGTGTAGTCCAGCATCCGCTCGAACGCCCCCTCCGCGAGGGTGTCCGACTGCACGCACACCACCACTTCGCTCGGGGTGACCGCGGTTGCCGCTCCCTCGCCCTTCTGCCCGGCCCGGAGCCCGAGCGCTCGGGCGTGGCGCGGGTCCTCGGCCAGGAGGAACGCGTCGTCGAACCCCAGAGGCACACCGGCGGCCTCGGCACTCGGGCGGTCCCGCACACTGAGGTGGTCCAGGTCCGCGAGGGTGTCCCCGGCGAAGGGCATGAGCCCCTGCCCCGTGGCGAACAGCCGCGCACCGGTGAGCTTGCGCACCGCACGCATGGCCTCCACGATCCGGAAGTTCTCGATCCAGTCCTGGTGCAGCACCCCGCCGCCCAGCAGGTGCACGGTGGCTGCTTCGCGCAGGGCGAGCAGCCCGGCGTCGTACTTGGGCGAGCCGAGGTCCGCGATCAGACTCTGCATGGAGCGCCCGGAGCCGTGGTTCATCTCGTGCATTGCGCGGAAGAGAGTGTTCACCACGTGCAGGCGGGGGTGCAGCCCGCGCAGCAGGGCGGTGGCGGTTCCCGGCTCGCGCACGTCCAGCCACACATCCGTGGTGGGCGCGACCTTCGCAAGGTGATTGACCCACGCCGCCGCGATCAGCTCGTCCCCGAAGTTCGGGTAGCCCGCCCAGGAGATCAGGTAGATCGGCGGCTTGCGGGAGGCCACGACACGGTGGTGGTCCTTCAGGAGGGTGCGCATGAACGCAGGCTACCCGCGGGCCCGGTAACCTCTTCTCCCATGACCTCCCCGTGCTCACCCCAGGATCCCTCGCCCGCGCCGCGCAGCTCGTCGAGCGTGATCCACGGCGGGAACCGCGAGCACTCCCCGCAGGCGCCGTCGCAGCCGGCGCAGAGCAGCTACCTCAAGCCCCGCCACCTGGTGATGATGGCGCTGGGTTCGGCGATCGGCACGGGGCTGTTCGTGGGCACGGGTGCGGCCGTCAAGACGGCCGGGCCCGCGGTGCTGATCTCCTACCTGGTGGCCTGCACGCTGCTGGTGCTCGTGATGCGGGCGCTGGGCGAGATGGCCGCGGCAGACCCGTCCTCCGGGGCGTTCTCCACGTATGCCGGAAAGGCCATGGGACCGACCATGGGCCGTGCCCTCGGGTGGCTGTGGTGGGCGCAGATCGTGGTGGTGGTGGCCGCTGAGGCCACCGCCGCGGCCCAGCTGGTCACGGAGATGTGGCCGGGGCTGCCCCAGTGGGTGTGGGCGCTGGTCTTCATGGTGGCGTTCACCGTCATCAACCTGGTGCGCGTGGGTACGCTGGGCGAGACGGAGTTCTGGTTCGCCCTGCTCAAGGTGGCCGCCGTGGTGGGTTTCCTGGTGGTGGGCGTGCTCATGCTGCTGAACGTGCTTCCCGCCCCGAGCCCGGGACTGTCGAACCTCACGGAGCACGGCGGGTTCATGCCCAACGGGCTCACGGGCGTGGCCGCCGCGCTGCTCGTGGTGGTCTTCGCCTTCGGCGGCACCGAGCTCGTGACCATTGCCGCCGCCGAGACCGAGGATCCGCAGACCAACGTGGCCCGCGCCATCCGCACCATCCTGGTGCGCATCCTCATCTTCTACGTGGGCTCCGTGACGGTCATGGTCCTGGTGCTGCCGTGGAACAACGAGGGCCTGTCCTCCAGCCCGTTCGTCGCGGTCCTCACCGAGGCCGGCATCCCCGGCGCGGACGTCCTGATGACCGTGGTGATCATCCTGGCGCTGCTCTCCGCCCTGAACGCCAACATCTACGGCAGCTCGCGCATGCTCTTCTCGCTGGCCCGCCGCGGCTCCGCGCCCCGCTCGCTGGGCCGCACCAGCGAGCGCGGCGTGCCCCGCGCCGCCGTGGTGGCCTCCGTGGTCTTCGGATTCATCGCCGTGGCCCTGAACTACGTGTGGCCGGCGACGGTGCTGAACGTGATGCTCAACGTCATCGGCTCCACGTGCCTGGTGGTGTGGGGCGTGGCACTCGTCTCCCAGATCATCCTGCGCCGCCGTGCGGAACGCGCCGGGGTGTCCTCCCCGCTGAAGATGTGGGCGTTCCCGTGGTTGTCCTACTTCGCGCTGGCGCTGCTCGCGGCCATCGTGGTGCTCGGGCTGCTGGACCCCTCGGTGCGCCTGCAGTTCATCGCCACGTTCGTGCTGGTCTGCCTGATCGCGCTGGCCTGCAAGCTCCTCATCCGGGGCGACGACGGCGAGCGCCGTCGTTCCGGCGCCTCGCGTGACGGTGCCGCGCACGACGACGCCGCTCCCCTGGTCTGAGCCCCGGCGCGGCTTGTCCGCCACGCGCCTGAACCGCTCCGCACGGGCGGGACGCGAGGAAGCCCCCGGTCCGCGGACCGGGGACTTCCTCGCGTCGTCACTGCGGTCGTGCGGTCATTCCGTTATGCCGTGCACCGCCCACCTCGTGCTCGTGCCGTCACAGCGCCGCGGGCAGGTCTGGGAAGGCCGCCGCGACACCCGGTGAGCACAGCTGCCCCGCACGGGTCGAGAGCCCGGCGGCCAGGGCGGCGTCGATGGCAAGGGCGGCGTCGACTCCACCGGCGAGCCCCATCACGTACGGCGTGGTCGCGTGGGTCAGCGCCTGCGTTGCGGTCACCGGCACCGCACCCGGGAGGTTGGCCACGCAGTAGTGGCGGATGCCGTCCACCGAATACACGGGGTCGTGGTAGGTGGTGGGGCGCGTGGTCTCGAAGCAACCGCCCTGGTCCACGGCCACGTCCACCAGCAGCGCGTGGGGCTTGAGCAGTGCCAGGTGCTCGCGCCGCACGAGCTTGGGAGCCGCGGCCCCGGGGATGAGGACGGAGCCGACCACCACGTCCGCGCGGGGAAGTTCCTCTTCGATCCGGTGGGTGTCACTCATCAGCACGCGTGCGGTCGGGAAGAGCGTGTCCAGCTGCCGGAGCCTGTCCCCGTTCGCCTCCAGGATCGTGACGTCCGCCCCGGCACCGACCGCGGCCCGTGCGGCGTGCTCACCCACGGTTCCGCCGCCGACCACCAGCACGGTGGACGGCACCACGCCGGGGACACGGCCCAGCAGGATCCCGGGGCCACCGGCGTGGAACTGAAGGTGGTGGGCGGCGTTCGCGATCGCCAGGCGCCCCGCGATCTCGGACATCGGACGCAGCAGGGGAAGCACCCGGCCCACGCGCACGGTCTCGTACGCGATGCCGGTGACGCCGCTTTCCAGCATGGCCTCCGTCAGCCCCCGGCTCGCGGCCAGGTGCAGATACGTGAAGAGCGTGAGGCCCGGGCGGAGGAAGCGGTACTCGGTGCCCACGGGCTCCTTGACCTTCACGATCAGCTCGGCCTGCGCCCAGGTCTCCTCCTGGGAGGTGACGTGCGCACCGGCGGCGCGGTAGTCGTCGTCGGCAAATCCCGCTCCCAGGCCCGCGGCCTCCTCCACGAAGACCTCGTGGTGCCGGGCGACCAGCGCGGTGACCATGGTGGGCGTGAGGCCCACGCGGGCCTCCTCGGGCTTGATCTCGCGGGGTACGGAGATTCTCATGGCGGCATGCTCCTCTCGTGGGGCGCGCCGCCCGGAGGGGATGCGCTCAGGCTCGGCGGTGAGCCCCGGCTGTGCCCTCATTGTGCCCGTCCTCGCCGCCCCCGGGACAGGGGAACGGGCAATGTGACCGGGGACCCGCCCCCTGGAGGGACGGGTCCTCGGAGCCGCGCGTTCCCGCGGGCGCTGACCTCAGTGAGCCTCGATCTGCGTGGCGGCCTGCGGATCGGAGTCGTCCAGGAACTTCTCGATCCGCGCGGCCTCGTCCATCTCGCCGATCTGCGCGGCGGCACGGCCGAGCGCGGCCAGGGCGCGCAGGAACCCGCGGTTCGCCTCGTGGGAGTACGGCACGGGGCCGTGACCCTTCCAGCCGTGGCCGCGCAGTGCGTCCAGGCCGCGGTGGTAGCCCACGCGCGCGTACGCGTAGCCCTCCAGGGTGCGGCCGTCCGCGAGCGCGTCCTCCGCGAGGATGGCCCACGGCAGCTGCTCCTTGGGGAACGCGGCGGCGAGGTCCTCGGCCTCGTCGCCCGCGTCGAAGCGGGCCACGAGCTCCGAGTTCTCCTCCAAGTAGGTGGGAGCCGGTTCGTCCAGCAGGTTCTTGCCGAGCAGTGCCACGGTGGTTCCTTTCCACGGTCGTGCGGGGTCCGCTGTCACTGTACGCACGCACGACGACGCCGCTCCAGGCCGTTCGCCACCAGGGTTGCCTCAGTCCCCGATCATGATTCCCACGCCCGGGCCCAGTGGCAGGTCCAGCACGTAGAACAGCGTGAGGATGAGCACCCACACCACCCAGAAGGGCACCACGAAGGGGATCATGCGGGCCATCACCGTGCCGAGCCCGGCCGAGGGCTCGTACTTCCTGAGCATGGTCAGCAGCACCACCATGTAGGGGTTCAGCGGCGTCATGACCTGGGTGGCGGAGTCCCCCACCCGGAACGCGGCCTGGATGAACGCGGGCTCGAAGCCGAGGATCCCGAACATGGGCACGAACACGGCGGCCATGAGCGTCCACATGGAGGAGCCGGAGATGATGAACAGGTTCAGCAGCGAGCACAGGACAATGAACCCGATGATCACCGGGAAGCCGCTCACCCCGGCGTTCTGCAGGCCCTCGGCGCCCGTCACGGCGATCCACGAGCCGATCCCGGACCAGTTGAACAGGGCGATGAACTGCCCCAGCACGAAGGCGAGCACCAGGAACGAGATCATGTCCCGCAGGGCGGCACCCATCATCACGGGCACGTCCCGGAACCCGCGCACGGTTCCCGCCACGCGGCCGTAGACGTAGCCGCTCACGGAGAAGAACGCGAAGATGATGAACACGATGGACGCCAGCAGCGGTGACTTGGGAAGGAAGTGCCCAGCCTCGTTGCGCCACGGCGAGTCCGGCAGCAGGGCGAAGACCACCATGGCCACGCCGATCAGCACGAACACACTGCACGCCCATGCCAGGGCCTTCTTCTCCCTCGGGGACAGCGCCGCCTCCACGTCCGGCTCTCGGGACTCGGCCACGGTCTGCTCGTCCCCCACGATCCGGATGGCACGGGTGTCCGTCATGAGCTGGGCGGTCTCCGGGTTGACCTCGTCCCGGGAGACACCCGCCCGCTCCACGCGCGGCTCCACGATTCTGTCGATGACCCACCCAGCCACCAGGGACAGCACAAGCGCGGCCACGATGTTGAACCAGTAGTTGGACAGCGGGTTCACCTCAGTGGCGCTCTCCGCGAGCGCCGGCACGGTGGGGATCACCGCGTTGGTGATGCCCGCGAACAGGGCGTCGAGCGAGGTCGGGAAGATGTTCGTGGAGTACCCGGCGCCCGCGGCCGCGAAGCCGCCCAGCAGCCCCGCCACGGGGTGGCGGCCCGCCGCCTTGAAGGCGAGCGCCGCGAGCGGCGGGATCACCACGAACGCCGAGTCCGCCATGATCGAGCCCACCACGCCCACGAACCCCACGGTGTAGGGCAGCAGCCACCGCGGGGCGCTGCCGATCGTGAATCGGATGGCCGCGGCCAGGAACCCGGACTTCTCCGCGATGCCGATGGCCAGCAGGATCGTGGCCACCGTGACGAGCGGCGGGAAGCCGATGTAGTTCTCACCCAGGGTGGTGGTGAACCATGCGATCCCGTCCCCCGTGAACAGGCCCTGGATGGCCACGGGTTCGTCCTTGCCCGGAACCTGCACCACCACTCCGGCCCACGCCATGGCCGTGGAGACCGCCGCGGTGATCAGGAACAGGATGGTGAACAGCGCAAAGGGCTCGGGCAGCCTGTTGCCCACCCGTTCGATTCCGGAGAGAAGACGATCCCCCCGGCTGGGCCTGGTGGTGGCGGTGGCGTTCATGGGTGCTCCGTGGTGGTCGGTGGTGTGGAAGGTGTGGTCCGGGGCGGCGTCGTCGAGCCGGTGCCGGAGAAACGGTGGAACGCCCCGTCCCGGGCGCTCAGTCGAAGTAGTCGGGTACGGAGATCCCGCCACCGCTCGCCCGGAAGTCCTCCGCGACGTCGGCGGCCAGCTCGTCGTCCGTCAGGTAGTCGAGGGCCACAGCGGCCAGTCCGTACGCGCCGTCGAGACCGGCGCGCTCCGCGCGCGGGGAGCCCGCCGCCTCCGCGAACTCGCGGGAGTGCAGCCCCGTGTCCTCCGTGGCGATGCCGATGAGCGGGTGGATCCCGGGGACGCGGTAGCTGACGTTGCCGAAGTCCGTGGAAGCGGCCAGCACCTCGGACAGTGTGCCCGCGGGGTAGGGGTCCCGCCCGCGCCGCTGCTGCGCGAGGACCCAGCGGTCGGACAGCGGGCCGTTGCTGAGCACGGGCAGCGTGGCCGGGGAGGTGTCCCACGCGACGCTCACGCCCACCCCGGCCATGAGCGCTGCGCCCTCCATGACCTCGCCCACCCGCTGGGACAGGGCGCTGAGCGTCTCGGGGCGCTGGGACCGCACGTAGAGCCGCAGGGTGGCGGACTCGGTGATGATGTTCGGCCGCTCGCCGCCCTCGGGCAGCACCGCGTGGATGCGGTCCGTGGGCGGGGTCTGCTGACGCAGCAGCCCGAGGCCCTGGTAGGCGAGCACGGCGCCGTCGAGCGCGTTGCGGCCCATGAAGGGGTGCGACGACGCGTGGGAGGCCCGGCCGTGGAAGGTCACCTCGCACTGGCGCCGTCCGAGCCACACCTGGTCCGTCAGGTCGGTCATGTATGGGTGGACCATGGCGGCGGCGTCAACGCCCTCGAGCGCACCGTTGCGGGCCATGATCTCCTTGCCGCCCTCCCCCTCCTCGGCGGGGGTGCCCAGGTAGACCACGCGTCCGGAGAACGCGCCGGGCTCCTCCCGCAGCAGTTCGGCGAGCGCGACGAACGCCCCGAGGCCCGTCACCGCGATCACGTTGTGCCCGCAGCCGTGGCCGATCCCCGGCAGGGCGTCGTACTCGGACATCACGGCGATGGTGCGGTGGGATCGAGGGTCGAAGTCCTCGGAGGAGACCTCCGCGTGAACGGCGGTGTCCAGCCCGTGGGCAGGGCACTGCGCGGCGATGTCGTGCGCCGCCAGGTACTCCACGATCCACTCGGCGGCGCGGTGCTCCTGGAACGCCGTCTCCGGGTTCTCGTGGAGCAGGTGCAGGATCCGGGTCAGCCCCTCGGCCTGGGCGTCCACGAGGGACTCGAGCCGGGACTGCAGATCCTCCGTCGCACCGTCGTGCTCCCGCAGGTGGTGACTGAGCTCGCCCTTGCGCCGCTCGGTGTCCCGCCGCAGCTGGTGCAGGTACGCGGTGGACGGCTCCGGGACCGCGGCGACGCGCTCGGCGGTTCGGTCGGGACTCTCGGACTGTTCGGTGCTGGCTCCCATGTCCTGGAGGGTAACAAGTGTCGTGGGACATAGCGGCGCCCCGCACGTTCGCGTGCGGGGCGCCGGAGCAGTGCGGGTGGTGCTACTTGATGGACGTGCCCGCGGAACCGAGGTTCTGGCAGGCCTCCACTACGCGGGCGGCCATGCCAGCCTCCGCCTCGGCGCCCCACACGCGGGGGTCGTACTTCTTCTTGTCGCCGACCTCGCCGTCAACCTTCAGGACGCCGTCGTAGTTGCGCAGCATGAAGTCGGCCACGGGGCGGGTGAACGCGTACTGGGTGTCCGTGTCCACGTTCATCTTGATCACGCCGTAGGACACCGCGTCCGCGATCTCCTGGGCGGTGGAGCCGGAGCCGCCGTGGAACACGAGGTCGAACGGGCGGTCCTTGCCGATGTTCTTGCCCACCTCGTCCTGGATCTCCTTGAGGAGCTCCGGGCGCAGGCGCACGTTGCCGGGCTTGTAGACGCCGTGGACGTTGCCGAAGGTCAGGGCGGTGATGTAGCGGCCCTTCTCACCGGTGCCGAGCGCCTCGATGGTCTTCATGCCGTCCGCCACGGTGGTGTAGAGGGAGTCGTTGATCTCGCCGACCACGCCGTCCTCCTCACCGCCCACGGCGCCGATCTCCACCTCCAGGATGATGTGCGCCTTGTTGGTGCGCTCCAGCAGCTCCTGGGCGATCTTGAGGTTCTCGTCCAGGGGGATCGCGGATCCGTCCCACATGTGCGACTGGAAGATGGGGTCCTCGCCGCGGGCCACGGCCTTCTCGGACTCGGCGAGCAACGGCAGCACGAAGCCCTCGAGCTTGTCCTTCGGGCAGTGGTCCGTGTGCAGGGCGATGTTGACGTCGTAGTTCTTCGCCACTTCGCGCGCGAACGCGGCCATGGCCAGCGAACCGGTGACCATGTTCTTCACGGACGCACCGGACCAGTACGCGGCGCCGCCGGTGGAGGCCTGGATGATGCCGTCCGAGCCCGCCTCGGCGAAGCCGCGGATCGCGGCGTTCAGGGTCTGCGAGGAGGTCACGTTGATGGCCGGGTAGGCAAAGCCCTTCTCCTTGGCACGGTCGATCATCTCGGAGTAAACGTCAGGGGTTGCGATGGGCATGGTGTGCTCCTTCTTCTGGGTTCCCGATGCACGGTTGGACCGTGGCCTGAGGCCTCTTCCCAGTCTAGGCGACCGGGGGCGGGCACCTGTGATCCGCGCTATCGTTCCCACCCACCACAAGCCCCACCTTGCGGGGCGGCGCGGACGACGCCGAGGGGTCACCACCGCACCCCGGCACCGCAGGATGCGGTGCCGGGGTGCGGTGGCTCATCTCGTGACATCACAACCGCCAGCACGAGCTGGTCTGCGGGATGCCCTTGAACCGTGCGTCCAGGTAGACGAGCATCGAGGGAATGCCTTCCAGGGAGGCCCCCACATGGGTGGGCGTGGCGAGCGTCTGCATGGAGACGTTCACGCCGGAGGCGCACCATTTCTGGGCGAGCCGTCGGCCCGACTGGTAGGGCACGACGTCGTCCGCCACGGTGTGGGCGATGCGCACCGGGACACGAGGGTGGCGGCCCGCGGCACCGATGGTCTGCTCGTCCAGGTACGCCTTCAGAGCGGGGTTCCCGAGCAGCTGGGAGAAGGAGCGCCCGTCAGCCGTGAGCTTCTCGGACGGCACCAGGGCGTCGGAGAGGACGGTGCCCACCAGGCAGCTGTCCTGGGCCTTGTCATAGCGCCTCTGCCCCTCCGCATTGAGTCTGTCCCGAACCGCCACCCCGGAGTCCTCGGCCGCCCCCATCACGTAGAAGGACAGGCCGGAGAAGAGAGAGGAGTCGATGTGCTGACCCGTGAGTGTGAGGTCCGCGGGCGGCGCACCCACTTAGGCACTCTTGAGCTGCACCTCCGGGGCGTACTCAGGGGCGCTCTCCGCGGCTGCAGCCGTGGCACCGCCGCCCTGCGAGTATCCCACGGCGGCCACGGGGGTCTTAGCGTCCACTCCCTCCATGCCGAGCTGCTGCGCACCGCGCACGGCATCGAGCACGGCATGAGCCTGGTCCACGCGGTTCATGTAGGTGTGGGCGCCGTCAGTGCCCAGACCGATGTAGTCCGGGGCCACCACGTTGTAGCCGGCATTGATCAGGCCGGCCAGGCTGAGGCCTTCGTAGTTTGTGCCCATGGCCATCTGACGGGACGGCGCGCACGAGTCGCCCATACCCTGGGTGCCCGAGGACAGCACCACGAGCGGCCGTGGACCGGGCTTGCGCCACGCAGCCTTGGACTGCAGCACGGTGCCCGTGGTGGCCACGGCCTGGTTCTTGCTGTTGGTGCTCCTGTACATGATGCGCGTGGCGGACGCATTGGGCTTGATGAGCTTGACGGGGTCCAGGTAGAACGTGGACGGCTCCGAACGCACCACGCCCCCGTTGGCGGCAGGCAGCTGCGCCGGGGTGCTGTAGAAGTCCGTGTCCGTGGAGCTGCGGAGCTTCTTCAGCGCATCCTCGCGGGCAAGATCATCGCGGGTCAGACCCTGCTCCTGGAGCTTCTGGTCCTGCTCGCTGCGCGGCAGCTCGGAAAAACCGTCATCTGGTGCGGAGCCTGCTGCGCTCTGCGCATGCGCGGGCTGCAGTCCAGCAAGCAGCAGCCCAACGCCCAGGGCGAGGGCACCCGCAGAACGCCGCAAGGACGATGGCCGTGTGGTCGAGGCAGCCATGAGCATGCGAACCTTTCATCATGTGATTTAACTCACATGACCATACGGTAACTTCTGCCTCCTGGCTATGGTCGGCCGGCCTTTTTCACGCTCCCGCCCCCTTCCTGACGTCGGACGAGGGCGCAGGACGCTGCTCGAACACGTGGCGGCGGATCCATGCATGCATGGTCACGGCGGCGGCCGCTCCGGCGTTGATGGAGCGGGTGGAGCCGAACTGCTCGATGGCCAGCACCGCGTCCGCCTGGTTGACGAGCTCCTCGGAGACGCCCGGGCCCTCCTGGCCGAAGACCAGGACGCAACGCTCTGGCAGGTCGAACATCTCGATCAGCTGCGAGCCGGGAACGTTGTCGATCGCCAGCACCGCAAGCCCCTCCTGGCGCGCCCAGTTCATGAACTCCGCGACGCTCGCGTGGTGGCGCACGTGCTGGTATCGGTCGGTGACCATGGCCCCGCGGCGGTTCCAGCGGCGTCGCCCGATGATGTGGACCTCACGCGCGAGGAACGCGTTGGCGGTGCGCACTACGGAACCGATGTTGAAGCCGTGCTCCCAGTTCTCCACGGCCACATGGAAGGCGTGGCGGCGGGCGTCCAGGTCCTCGATGATCGCGTCCATGCGCCAGTAGCGGTACTGGTCCGCCACGTTGCGGCGGTCGCCCGCGCGCAGCAGCTCCGGGTCCCAGTGCTCCCCGTCGGGCCACTCGCCCTGCCAGGGGCCCACGCCGACCTCTCGATCAGCGGGCAGTTCAGAGTCAGTCAAGCCCCAGCTCATCCTTGGAGTAGGCGTACAGGCACGGGACGCCCGCGGTCTCCTCGATGCGCTCCTTGGCGCCGGTGCGGCGGTCCACGATCACGGCAACGGCCACGACGTTCGCGCCCGCCTTCTGCAGCGCCTCCACGGCGGTCAGGGCGGAACCGCCGGTGGTGGAGGTGTCCTCGACGACCACCACGTTGCGGCCCACCACGCTGGGGCCCTCCACCTGACGCCCCATGCCGTAGGACTTCTGAGCCTTGCGCACCACAAAGGTGTCGACGGCGCGGCCCTGGTCCCCGGCCGTGCGCATGATCGCGTTGCCCACCGGGTCCGCGCCCATGGTGAGCCCACCGGCGGCGTCGAACACGATCCCGGCCTCGTCCAGCAGACCGAGCATGACCTGACCCACGTACCGGGAGGCCTCGTGGTGCAGGGTCACGCGGCGCAGGTCCACGTAGTAGTCCGCTTCGATGCCGCTGGCCAGCGTGACCTTGCCCCGCACCACGGCGAGGTCCTTGATCAGTTCGCGCAGGCGCTCACGGGCGGTGGCCAGGTCCACGGGAGAGAAGTCGGTGCTCATACGGGCAGTTTACGTGCCGGGCTGTCCTCTCAGCCCAGCCTGCCGCCGGATTCCCGCAGGTAGCACGCCGCGCACAGGGACTCGTAGGTGACGGCCACGCCGTCGATGGCCACCTGGTCCCCCTCGAACACGAAGTCGTCGCCCACCTTCCGCGTGTTGAACAGGGCCTTGCGTCCGCAGCGGCAGATGGTCTTGAGCTCCTCCAGGGTGTGGGCGAGCTCCATGAGCCGCTCGGAGCCGGGGAAGGAACGGGTGCGGAAGTCGGTGCGGATGCCGTAGGCCATCACGGGCACGTCCAGCAGCACGGCGATCCGTAGCAAGTCGTCCACCTGCCCGGTCTCCAGGAACTGCGCCTCGTCCACCAGCAGGCACGCCACGGGCTGGGCGTCCACGTGCTCGAGCAGGGCCTCCGGGTCATCGCCGGTGGAGTGGCGCTTGAACAGGCCCATGGCGCTCTCGCCGGGCTGGATCAGGAAGTCCACCGTGCGGGTGACACCCAGCCGGGAGAGGATCTGGTCCTCGCCCTTGGTGTCCACGTGGGGCTTGGCGAGCAGCACACGCTGCCCGCGCTCCTCGTAGTTGTAGGCGGCCTGGAGCAGCGCCGTGGATTTCCCGGAGTTCATCGCGCCGTAGCGGAAGTAGAGCTTGGCCACGGTCGGTCAGTCTATCGACGCGCACAGCCACGCGGCCGACGGGCGGGGCCAGCGCTGCACCCGGCCGTCCTCGGAGGTGGCCTCCACCGCGTACTCAAGTTCCCGGGAGTCCGGCCCCTGCGGCAGGTGGGCCGTGTACTCGCCGTCCAGCGCGGTCTCCCGCATGGGCGTGCGGGTGGTCTCCGCACCGTCCGCCCGGCGACTCAGCAGGGTCACCGCTTTCACCCGGGTGCCGCCGCAGCCCTCCGCGCGCACGCGCACCAGGGAGGGGTTCTCGGGGCCGGGGCGTCGCACGGACACGTGCATCATCCTGGGGTCGAACACCCCGCGCACGCGGCAGTGCAGCACGTCCCCGTCCCGCCAGCCGGTGGGGCCCGTGTTGCGGGGGTTGCGCACCGCGTGGGGCTCCTTGTCGAAGGAGAACGTGTACCCGCGGACCTCGTAGCCCGGCATGGCCGCGCGCCACTGCTCCAGGGCCGTCTCGTCCTCCGGGATGCCGTAGCGCGGCACGTAGACCACCTTGTTGAGCACCACCGAGTTCACGTACGGCGCCAGCCCGCCGTGGGGGCTGATTCCGGTGTCCATGCGCAGGATCTCGAAGCGCCGCCCCCAGCGGGTGAGCAGCGGCTCCAGGTGCTCGGTCACGATCGCGTCGTAGCGTTCCCGCAGCGGGTGGTCCGCGGGCGGGCGCAGCACCAGCAGCCGCTCCTCGTCCAGGACCTTGAGCAGGCAGTCCGCGTGCTGGATGCCCCAGTTCTCGTAGTCGGGCAGCACCACGTGCTCACTCATGCCCGTGGCTGCGGAGGCGTCCTGGCGCGCCTCGTCCCACGTGGCGCCGTCGAACGCGTTCTCGGCCACGAGCACCTCGGTGCTGATGAGCAGGTCGTGGCCGTCCGAGAGCACGTTGCCCCCGGTGAAGGCGTGCGGGAGCTTCTCGAACGGCAGCCCCAGCGCCCGTGCGAGCGCGGGCTGGGCCCGCTGGTCCACGGGCTCGTACTCGAGCGCGGCGAGCGGTTCACGGTCCGCGGTCTCGAGGGGCGCGCCCGGTTCATGGGCCGTGAACGGGGTGGCGTAGACGTACCGCGGGCCCACGCACCACAGCTGACCGTGCTCGTCCATCACGGGGTGCGGGCCCCAGTCGCGCACCCACACGGCGTCGTCGCCCTGGGGCGCGCGCACGAACGTGACCCGGTCCGGGGAGACGCCCTGGGACGCGAACCACGCGGCGGCGTCGGTCTCCGAGGCGGCGTCCGTGACGAGGACCCACAGGTGCGCGTCCAGCGCGAGGTCCCGCAGCAGGGCACCCGGAAGCGCCGCGGGCCAGGTGACGAAGGCCCCGAGCGCGGGCTCCCACTCGGCGACAAGTCGTTTCTTCACGGGAGAACGCCTTTCCAAGCCGGCAGAGGTTGGGAGGTCACGGCCCCTGCCCCGGCCGTATGCTGCACACAGTTCACACTAGCCGTCGCCGGCAGGGGCGGCCTGGATGCCCCGGCGCTCCCGGGGACGCATGCGGCCGCGCGGCGCGGGCACGGCACGGCCCGGCGGGCCTCCACGCGGCCCGGGCCCTCAAACCTGACGGACCGGAACGGACCACCGTGACGCCAGGAGCGCGAGCCCCAGGGATACCACGGCCACCCCGAGCATCGTGGCCGCCCACGCCCACGGGGCGAGCGTGGCGGGAAAGGCGATCAGCGCCGTCGTCAGCGCGCCGGAGAGGAACTGGGTGGCGCCGAGCAGCGCGGAGGCCGCCCCCACGTTGCTGGTGGCCGAGGACATGCACAGGGACATGAACGCGGGCTCGCACGCGCCCAGGCCCAGCAGCCCGAAGCCCACGCTCAGGGCCAGCAGGAACAGGGATTCGGTGCACAGCGCGGTCGCGGTGGCCATGACGCCGCCCGCCACCATGATGAGCATCCCCAGCACGCCCAGCTGGCCCGTGGTCAGCCGGTGCGCCAGGCGGTGGCCGATCACCGCGCCGCCCACCGAGGCGAAGCCCGTGACCCCGAAGATCATCCCGAAGTCCGCCTGACACACCCCGTAGTGGCCCTGGTAGACGTAGGACGCCCCGCCCAGGTAGCAGAAGAGGTACACGAACGTGCCCGCGAGCGCCCCCAGGGGCACGAGCATCCAGCGGGAGCGCTGGTGCCCGGCGTAGGCGCGCAGCACGGGCGCGAAGGCCAGCGGGACCCGCCGCTGGGCCGGCAGTGACTCGGGTAGCCACCGGAACACGATACCGAGGGACACGGCCCCGATCAGCGCGAGCACCAGGAACACCGGGCGCCACCCGAAGAGCTCGCCCACCCAGCCGCCGACGGCCGGGGAGATCATGGGGATCACCGAGGTCACGGTGACGAGCACGGCGAAGGCGCGGGTGGCGGCGTCGCCGGAGACGCGGTCCCGCACGGCGCTGTTGATCACCACGAACGCCATGGCGGCCCCCGCGCCCTGGAGCATGCGGGCCACCACGAGCACGGCCATGGAGGGCGCCGCGGCCGCGAGCAGGCAGGCCGCGATGAAGATGCTCAGGCCCAGCAGCAGCGGGCGGCGCCGTCCGAAAGCATCCGTCACGGGCCCCGCAACCAGCTGCCCCGCGCCGAGCATGATGAGGTAGCCCGTGAGGGTGAGCTGCACCGTCCAGGACGGGGCGGCGAAGTCCGCGCCGATCTCGGGCAGGGACGCGAGGTACATGTCGATCGCGAAGGGACCCACGCCCAGCACGGCGGCCAGGGAGAGCAGGAAGGAACGGGGCGGGGCCGCGGGGGCTGGAATCACCTCGGGGGTGTCAAGGGTTGCTGTCATGGCTGAGCTTGCCTTCTTGCTGTCTCTGCCCGCACGGCGGGTGGCACTCGACGAGGATATAGCATAGTTGTACGCCCGTACTAGTTTTGAGGAGTGGTGATCATCGCAGGCACACAGGCCCGCGCCGTGGAGCGCCGGGCGGACATCCTCGCCGCCGCGTGTGAGCTGCTCGCGCACGGGGGCACGGCCGCCGTGACCCACCGCCAGGTGGCCGAGAGGGCGGGGGTCCCCAACGGCTCCATCCGCTACTACTTCGCCACCCGGGACGCCCTGCTCACGGCGTGCGTGGAGGACATCGAGTCCCGCCGGGACGCCGAGGCCCGGCGGGTGCTGGCCGAGGCGGCCGCGGACGCCGCCCGCCCGGACCCGGAGGTCACCGCGCAGCGCATGCTGCGGGTCATCACCGGCCGGGGGCTGGAGGACGCGGAGCTGCGCGGCACCCTGTGCTGGCTCGTGGACACCACCCGGGAGAACGCGCAGCTGGCCACCGTGCTCGCGGAGGAGCGCGTGCGGCTCGAGGGGCAGGCGCGCGAGCTGCTGCGGGTCAGCGGGTGCACCAGCATTCCCGCAGAGCTGGTGATCTCCCTGGGGGAGGGCGTCATGTTCAAGCTGCACGTGGAGAACCGCACGGGGATCGCCCGGGAGACCGTGGCGGCCATGGCGGAGCTGCTGAAGTACCGGCGGGACTGAGCCGTCCCGGACGCCGCCCGGCGGGCGTGGCGCGGCGACAAATCCGCGCTCCGATTCGCCCGCGCGTCCCCGCGTGCGCTCCAATGGACGGTGATGTCCACTCTCAGCGTGTCCCTGATCCTCCTGGCCGCCGTGGTGCACGCGGTCTGGAACATCCTCGCCAAGGGCATCCGCGGCAACGGGACCCTGTTCGTGTGGTGGTACGGGCTCGTCTCCTCGGTGGTGCTGATCCCCGTGAGCCTGCTGGAACCCGGGGCGTGGCAGTCCTGGGGGTGGCCCCTCGTGGGCGCCGCCGTGGTCTCCGGGCTGCTGCACACCGTCTACGGCACCGCCCTGCAGACCGGCTACGACCGCGCACCTCTGGGCGTGGTCTACGCGGTGGCCCGCGGCACCGGACCCATGATCACCATGATCGTGGCGGTCCTGTTCCTGGGTGAACAGCTCTCCCTCACGGCCGCCGCTGGGGCGATCGCCGTGCTCGTGGGCGTGGCCGTGGTCGCCACGTTCGGCACGCCCACTTCCACCCGGGACGACGACGCCGCCCCGCCGAGTTCGTCCGACGCGTCGGATCCCGGCGCGGTCATCGCGCGCGACGCCGCCCCGCTGGACTCCTCCGCGTCCGGAACGTCAACCCCGGAAGGGGCGGACGGGCACTCACCGGGGGGCGACTCCGCTGCCACACCCACCCGCGGGTCCGCCCTGACCGGCGTGCTGTGGGGTGCCGCGGTGGGCGCGTGCATCGCCGGGTACACCCTGTGGGACGACCACTCCATGGCCACCCTGGACCTGCCGCCCGTGCTGTACTTCGCGCTGACCTCGGTGGTCCTGGTGCTCACCGTGACGCCCAAGGCGTGGCGGCAGCGCCAGGACATGGTGCGCTCGTGGGCCGTGGACCGGAACCGGATCGTCGCGGTGGGCCTGCTGTCCCCGCTCGCGTACATCCTGGTGCTCTTCGCCATGCAGTCCACCCCGGTGGCGCTCGTGGCTCCCCTGCGGGAGTCGAGCATCGTGGTGGGCTCGCTGCTCGCGTGGTGGATCTACAAGGAGAACCGCCTGGTGCCGCGGCTCATCGGCTGCACCGCCGTGCTCACGGGCATTGCGCTGATCTCCGCCTGAGGCTGCTCCCCCACTCGCCCGGGCACCCCCGGGGAGACTGGAAGACCACGGCCACCGGGCGGCGTCGTCCGGCAGCACGCACGAGAAACTTGCCGCGGCATGGAATAAGGCCCCGCCCGGGGCCGTTGAGACAGGCATGACCACAATGAAGGCGCAGACATATCAGCAGTACGGCGACACCTCCGTACTGGAGCTCACCGACCAGCCCATGCCCAAGGTGGGCCCCGGCGAGGTCCTGGTGAAGGTGAAGGCCGCGGGCATCAACCCGGTGGACTGGAAGGTCATGTCCGGCGGGCTGGATCCCATAATGACCGTCCAGTTCCCGGCGGCCCCCGGCTGGGACGTCGCGGGCGTCGTCGTGGGCAAGGGCTTCGACACCCCCAGCGTCTCCGAGGGCGATGAGGTGATCGCCTACGCCCGCAAGGACTGGATCCACGGCGGTACGTTTGCCCAGTACGTCTCGGTCCCCGTGCGCGCACTCGCCCCCAAACCGAAGAGTCTTTCCTGGGAACAGGCCGGAGGGCTGCCGCTCGCCGGACTCACCGCGTACCAGGTGCTCACCCGACTGGGTCTCGCGGAGGGCAAGACCGTGCTGATCCATGCGGCCTCCGGTGGTGTGGGGAGCATGGGCGTGCAGATCGCCAAGGCGTTCGGCGCGCGGGTGATCGGCACCGCATCGACCAAGAACCACGACTACGTGCGTGAGCTCGGCGCGGAGCCCGTGGAGTACGGGGACGGTCTCGTGGAGCGCGTCAAGGAGCTTGCCCCGAACGGTGTGGACATCGTCGTGGACTTCGTGGGCGGCGTGGTGGAGGACTCCGTCGCCGTGCTCGCGGACGGCGGCCAGCACGCCTCCATCGCGGACCCCGGGGTGGAGGAGCACGGCGGGAGCTACATGTGGGTCTCTCCGGACGCAGAGCAGCTCACCGAGCTCGCTCGCCTGGCCGACGACGGCAAGCTCACCGTCCGCGTGGACCGCACCTTCCCGCTCTCACAGCTGCCGGACGCATTCACCGCCAGCCAGGAGGGCCACGCCGTGGGCAAGATCGTGCTCACGGTCGACTGATCCGCGGAACGCCCCGGGGGCGTCTCGACCTCAGCGGGGCGACTCCCGGGGCCTTTCGCGCAGGCCGGGGCCACGGAGCTCTGACCACATCACGACGATGCCTCGTCACGGGTGGACCGTGACGAGGCATCGTCATGTGCGGGGCCGTGCGGTGTCGTCGCCCGTGGCTGCGTGGCCGGGACGGGACAGGCGCGCGGCAGCGAGGATCAGCGCGGCGCCATGCGCAGGGCGCCGTCCATGCGGATGGTCTCCCCGTTGAGGTAGTCGTGCTCCACGATCATCCCCGCGAGCTGGGCGTACTCGTCCGGGCGGGCCAGGCGGTGCGGGAAGGGGACGGACTCCGCCAGGGCGCTGCGAAAATCCTCGCTCACCCGACCGAGCATGGGGGTGTCCACGATCCCGGGGGCGATCGTCATCACGCGCACCCCGCGGGAGGACAGGTCACGCGCCGCGGCGATCGTCATCGAATGCACACCGCCCTTGGACGCGGCGTACGCGGCCTGGCCGATCTGTCCCTCGAAGGCAGCCACGGAGGCGGTGTTGATGATGACGCCGCGTTGACCGGCCTCGTCCACGGGGTCCTGCGCGGTCATGACCTCCGCGGCGAGCGCGAGGACCGTGAACGTGCCCACCAGGTTGATCCGCACCACGCGCTCGAACAACGCGAGGTCGTGTACGCCGTTCTTGCCCACCACGCGCGCGGAGGTCCCGATGCCCGCGCAGTTGACCACGGTGCGCAACGGCGCCACGTCCGCGGCGGTGGCCACGGCGGCCCGCGCCTGCTCCTTGTCGGTGACGTCCGCGGACACGTACTGCACGCCATCGACCGGCGCGGCGGCGTGCACGACCTGCGGCAGATCCAGGCCGATCACGCGCGCCCCACGCGCCACGAGTTCCGCGGCCGTGGCCGCCCCCAGCCCGGAGGCCGCACCCGTGACGACCGCCGTCGAGTCCCTGATGTCCATGTCCGCTCCGTTCCCCGCCTCGTGGGCGGTCCAGCACGCTGTTGATAACGCCGTTCGTCGCTTTCTCCGCCCGATCGTACGGCTCCGGTGCGCGCAGGTCGACGGGCCCCATGAGCCGGCAAGCCCCGGTCAGCGCGCGACCAGCGACGACGCCCCGGTGCGGTGCAGTAAATTTGAGGAACCAGCCACCCCCGGTTCGAGGCGCGAGCACCACAGGCGCGCCGGGCCGCCCTCCCGTGGACGGGCCGGGGATCCGCACACGTCGCAGCGAGGATCCCATGAGCGAGACCACCGCCTCAGAACACTCCGTCACGCAGCGGTTCCGTGCCGCACGGGACCAGCTGCTGCGCCTACGCACCGACCTGGACGCCGCACACCGCGAGTTCGAGTGGCCCCGGTTCGAGTATTTCAACTTCGCCCTGGACTGGTTCGACGTCCTGGGCAACGGCGAGGAAGCGGACCGCGAGGCCCTCGTGATCGTGGAGGAGGACGGCACCGAGACCCGCCGCACGTACGCGCAGCTGTCCCGGCGCTCGTCGCAGCTGGCCACGTGGTTGCGCTCGCGGGGCGTGCGCCGCGGTGACCGGGTCATCCTCATGCTCGGCAACCAGGTGGAGTTGTGGGAAACCATGCTTGCGTGCACCAAACTGGGCGCACCCATGATCCCCACGACCGTGATGCTCGGGCCCGCCGATCTGCAGGACCGCGTGGAGCGCGGCCGGGCGGCCTGGGTGGTCACGTCCCACACGAACGCCCTGAAGTTCGAGGACGTCCCCGGGGACTTCACGATCATCGAGGTTCCCGATCAGCCCGATCACCGTCCCCGTTCCGCACCGTCGGTCTTCGCATCCTCCGCTGGGCACGACGACGCCGCGTCGTCGCCCGCTGCTGCCGACGACGACGCTGCGGGAGCGCCGGAAGCCGGGACTGCGGCGTCGTCGGGCGAGGGTGAAGAACCGAGCCCGCGGAAGATCGGGGAGCACCCCGTGATCGACTACCGGGACTCCTCCGCGGGTCCCGAGGAGTTCGAGGTGGCCGAGCCCTCGCCCGCGGATGACCCGCTGCTGTTGTACTTCACCTCCGGGACCACGTCCCTGCCGAAACTCGTGGAGCACACCAACGTCACGTACCCCGTGGGGCATTTGTCCACGATGTACTGGATCGGGCTGGAACCCGGGGACGTGCACCTGAACGTGGCGTCGCCGGGGTGGGGCAAGCACGCGTGGTCCAACTTCTACGCACCGTTCATCGCGGGTGCCACCGTGTTCCTCTACAACTACTCGCGCTTCGACGCCGTGGCACTCATGGACCAGATGGACCGCGAGGGCGTGACGTCCTTCTGCGCACCGCCCACCGTGTGGCGCATGCTCATCCAGTCGGACCTGACCCATCTGAAGAACCCGCCGCGCAAGACGGTGTCCGCGGGTGAACCACTGAATCCGGAGATCATCGCGCGGGTCAAGGCCGCGTGGGGCACCGAGATCCGTGACGGGTACGGTCAGACCGAGTCCTCACTGCAGATCGCCAACACCCCCGGGATCCCCGTGAAGCCCGGGGCCATGGGCCGTGCGCTACCTGGGTACGAGACCGTGCTGATCGACACCACGACCGGTGAGGTGAGCGAGGCCGAGGGCGAACTGTGCTTGCGTCTGGACCCGCGTCCCGTGAGCCTGACACCCGGCTACCACGGGGACGCCGCGAAGACCGATGAGGCGTTCCGGGAAGGCGTCTACCACACCGGGGACGTGGTCTCGCGGGACGAGAACGGGGTCTTCACCTACGTGGGCCGCGCGGACGACGTCTTCAAAGCTTCCGACTACCGGCTCTCTCCCTTCGAACTGGAATCCGTGGTGATCGAACACCCCGCGGTCGTGGAGGTGGCAGTGGTGCCTTCGCCGGATCCCATCCGCCTGGCCGTTCCCAAGGCGTACGTGGTGCTCGCCGCGGGTCACGAGCCCACCGCCGAGACCGCGGAGAGCATCCTGCATCACTGCCGCGTGAACCTCGCGCCGTACAAGCGAATCCGGCGCCTCGAGTTCTTCGACCTGCCCAAGACCATCTCCGGCAAGATCCGCCGGGTGGAGCTGCGCCGCCGGGAGGCGTTGCTGCACCCGGACACGCTGGGGGACGCCGGTGCGGCGTCGGGTGGAGCGGACGAGTCGTCAGGCGGGGCCGGTTCCGGCGACTCCGTGGAGTATGCGGACACGGACTTCCCGTCGCTGCGGGGTGAGTGAGCCTGGTGGCTGACATCAGCTCGGTGTGGCACCGGGAGCTGACAACTGAGCAGACCGACCAGCTGGGGCAGCTCTTCGATGCGGAGTACGGAACCGACGAGGGGCCGTGGAACCCTGACGCACCCTACGGCTACGCCCCCGCCGAGCTGCACGTCATGGAAGTGGAGGGCGGGAGGGTCGTGGGTCACGTGGGCACCCAGCGGCGGATGATTTTCGTGGGTGACCGCGAAGTGCTGGTTGCGGGAACAGGCGGAGTGCTGGTCTCCCCCTCGCATCGGGGCCAAGGCTGTGGTGCGCGGCTGCTCGCTGCCGCGCAGCACACCGCCCGATCCATTGCACCAGCCGATTACGGATACCTCGGTTGTCGAGAAGAGGTAGTCCCGTTCTACGAGTCGTGCGGGTACAAGCGCATTGAGGTCACCGAGCGATTCCGTTCCCGCAACGGTTCCAGCCAAACGGTCGAAGAAACAGGCGCCCCGGTGATGGTGTGCACTGGAACGCGCGATGTGGACACCTGGCCCCCGGGCAGTGTCGACCTTCGAGGTCGCTGCTGGTGACTTCCTGCAGTGCTCCTGCGGAGCGACCGGTCCGTATCACCCCGCCTTCCACACCATGACCCCGTCATGCTCTCGTTCGGGGACCGCTGAGAACCCTTCGGACTCATAGAGGTCTCTCGCGCGGTTGCCGTCCTCCACGGAGAGGCTGACGCGGTCGTGCCCGCGCGCGGCGCTCTCCACGAGAAGCATTCGAAGCAGACGACGCCCCTGCCCGGCACCCCGGCATTCGGGAGCCACCCACAGACTGGCTTCCGGAACGTCAGCGGCAACGAACCCGTACCCGGGGTTGTCCACGCCCAGGAACTGCGCCCAGGCCACGCCGACGACGCCCGAAGGGTCCACCATGATGAAGCCGAAGTCTCCGCGCTCAGGTTCGAACACCGTGTAGTGGGCGACTGCGGGATCGGCAAGAACCTCCTCGCGCGAGAAGCGTTCTCCGCGCCAGTTCACGTTGCCCAGGGTGGCCGCACGGAGAGCCTCGACGTCCCGACTCGACAGAGGTCGGACCGACGAGAGGTATTGATGGTTCATGGGACACTCCTTCAGGGATCGTGAGGCCCCATCGGTGAGGCACTTCTCAACGAGCCCAAGACTCGACCGTTCCGCCCCGCCCCCCCCACTCGTAGTACGGAGAATCATCCATGGGAAAGACCCACAACTTCTACCACCGGGCGTGCGATGTCGCCGCCGGGGAGAACATCGTGGGGATCACCGTGGCGGAGGACGGACGGGTGGCACTGGAGTACGGCGAGTTCCCGGAGAACCTGCGGTGCAACTGGGCGGGGTTCCTCTACGACCTGTCGCTGACTCCTGCAGTGCTCGACGACCTGCACCCGGGCCTTCGGGTCGTCTCGGCGCACCTGCAGGAGGGGTACGGGCACGTCGTGGTCTCGGACGGCACCGCGCGGCGTGAGTACCGCTGCGAGATCGTGGCCGTGGACCGCGGGCCCGTGTCGCTCGAGATCCTCCCCTTCGATCCGGCCGTCGAACCGCAACGTGGCAGCGCCTACTGGGACGGTCTGACCCCCACGGGCTTCATGGAGGAGCTGCGAGGAATTTTCCCCGACGATGAGCCAGACGGTGGCCTTCTCAGTTCCGTGTAGATCGCTCCCCGCTTGACCCTCACGCGACGTGAGGAAGAACAGTCTCCGTTATGAGCACTCCCTTCGACGCATTCGACCTCAGCCCCGTTCCCACGCCCGCCTGGGACGCCACCCCGCCCGAGGACTACCACGGCATCTACGGCATGCCGGCGTTCACCACCGTTTGCACCGCTGATCTGCCCGCCTCCGTGAGATTCTGGACCAACGCGCTGGGCTTCTTCACGCTTTTCGAGATCCCCGGACAACTGGTTCATCTGCGGAGGTGGGCGTTCCAGGACGTGCTCCTGGTTCCCGGCGCCCGTGCGGGCGAAGCCGCCTCTCCCGCCGTCGTGAACTTCTCGTGCGTGTTGCACCAGATCGAGCCGCTCGTAACGGCATGCAGACGGTTCGATGACGTCGCCGTGACCGGTCCGCGGGACACGCCCTGGAACAGTCGCGAGGTGGAGGTCGTGACCCCCGAACGGGTTCGGGTGGTCTTCACTGCGGCGAAGCCATATGACCCCACAACCCAGGAAGCGGCGAACCTCCGGGCCGTGGGAATCACCGCCCCGGGCTCCGAGGCAGACCACAATGAGCCGCATGACGGATGACCAGCTGACAGTGGGCCAGGCTGCGCAGCGCCTCGGCGTGACCGTCCGGACGCTGCACCACTGGGACGCGGAGGGTCTTGCCCAGCCCTCCGCGCGGTCCGCCTCAGGGTACCGGCTCTACACGCAGGCGGACCTCGACAGGTTGGAGCGGGTGGTGCTCTACCGCGAGCTCGGCCTGGGGCTCAACGCCATATGCGGCCTGCTCGACGATCCCGACATGGACGCCGTGGCCACCCTGCACGAGCAGAGCGCCCAGACAGAGGAACATATCCACCGGTTGCAGCAGCTGCAGGGCAGCCTGCGGAACATGATCGAGGCGCACGAACGCGGGCCGCTCGTGGGCCCTGAGCGTCAGGAAGAGGTGCTGGGCGAGGGGTGGAACCCCGACTGGCCCGCACAGGCCAGGGCTCGCTGGGGCCACACGGCGCAGTGGCGGCAGTACGCCGAACGGGCGGCCGTACGGGCGCCGGAGGGGTGGTCGGAACTCACCCGAGAAACGGAGGAGCTCGACGGCGACCTCGTTCGGGCCGTAGATGACGGCGCAGTCCCTGGAGACGCCCGGGCAAACGACCTCGTGGAACGGCACCGCAAGCTGTTCAGCCGGTACTTTCCCCTCACACGACAGATGCAGGTCTGCTTGGGGCGGGTATACGAGTCAGACCCGGCGTTCGCTGCCCACTACGATGCGCTGCACCCCGGCCTCGCGATGTGGCTTCGAGAGGCCATCGACGAGAGCGCACGGCTCCACGGAATTGACCCCGACACTGCCAGCTGGGAGTGAGCCCGCCCGCACCCTTGTAGGAGGCCGCCCGCGCGGAAGCGAGCCTCGGGCGTAGGCTGAGCCGGCGGCGTCGCCTCCGGTGACGACATCGCGCCCAGTCCCCGCCCCGAAAGGCTCCCCGGTGAGCACCACCATCACGCCCCTCGATCCCCCCGAGGCCGCCACCCCCGCCCGTGCGAAACGCATGGGCTGGGCAGGACTCGCCCTCACTCTGGTGATCCTGGTGGCCGGGCTGCTGTGGGCCAAGTGGCTCCCGTACGACCTCAAGGGCCACAAGCTGGCCGAGACCGGCGTGTGGGGCGGCGAGGCGATCTTCGGCGCGGCCGGTTCCACTCTGTCCTTGCAGGGCGCGTTCGACTTCACGGTGGTCTACCTCAAGGCCGTGTGGAAGGCCGCGCTCGTCGCCCTTCTGGTGGCCGCCGCACTGGAGTCCCTGGTGCCGCGCCGCTGGCTGCTGCGGGCGCTGAGCCGCAGAACGTCCTGGGGACAGGGCATCTCGGGAGCGCTGCTCGCTCTGCCCAGCATGATGTGCACGTGCTGCACCGCCCCCGTGGCCATCGGCCTGCGGCGTTCCGGGGCGCCGGCGGGGGCCACCGTGGCGTACTGGCTGGCCAATCCGCTGCTCAATCCTGCAGTGCTGGTATTTCTGGGACTCACCATGTCCTGGCCGTTCGTAACCACGCGCGTGGTCGTGGGCATCGTGGTGGTCCTGATTGCGGCCGTGCTCGTGAGCCGACGCTTCTCCACCGTGCAGGTCGAGACCCCCGAGACCCTGCCCTCCGACCCGCGGACGTGGGGCGAGATGCTCTCCCGCTTCGGCAGGGCACTTGGCCTCTACCTGATGGTCCTGGTCCCGGAGTACGTGCTCCTGGTGGTGCTCGTCGGGTTCTTCTCCGGATGGCTCTCGGACTTCGCGGCCCTGAGCCAGCACGCCGGGCCGCTCGCACTGCTCCTGGTGGGCGTGATCGGTGCGGCACTGGTGATCCCCACGGGCGGCGAGATCCCCGTGGTCGTGGGTCTCACCGCCGCAGGCGCCGGCTACGGCGTGGCCGGGGTCCTGCTCATCACGCTGCCCGGGCTGAGCATTCCGTCCATCGTGATGGTCGCCCGCCACTTCGGGATCCGCACCACCCTGCTCGTCACCGGGTGGGTTGTGGTGGGCGGCCTCATCGCGGCCGGGCTCCTGGTGGCACTGGGCTGACGACGCCGCTCGCTCCGGCTACCTCGGCAGTGGCCCCCACCCACCTGACCTCGCCCTCCACCGCAAGACCAGTGGGCGCCATTCCCAGACCACGCGCCACCCGTTGAGAGGCCGCATGGTCCGGGTGGATGTGCGCCACGATCCCCTCGACGCCGTGATCGCGCAGCTCCCCCACCAGGAGTGCCGCCGCTCGGCGCGCGTATCCGCGCCCCTGCCACGGGACCCCGATGACCCAGGCGATCTCCGCAGGTGAGCCGTCCAGCGGAACGGTGGCCTGCACGTAGCCCACCGCCTGTTCCCCCGGTCCCACCACCACGATGCGGTTGAGCCACAGCTCGGTCCCGTCTGAAGATCGGCCACGGGTCTGCACCGCGTACTGCCCCTCCAGGCCCTCAACGCTCGGAGGTTCGCCGCCCGTGTACCGGTACAGCGCGGGATCGGCCAGGACCAACGCCATCTCAGGGGCATCGGTCGCGCTCAGAGGCCGGAGGGCAAGTGAGGTCGTCATGGGTCGAATTTATCGCCCCGGCAATCTCCAGGTGGCCCCTGGAGGGTTTACATCACCGGCATCCCCAGTCGTGGGTGACCGCCACGAGTTCGCTGGGATATCCTCCCTCCCATGGACGAGTCCAGCGGGGGAGCCCTCATTGGCATCGTCATGTCCGTGGTGGTGTTCGGGATCCTCTTCATGGTCACCCGCATGGGAGCCAGCGGGGAGATGGGGCGCAACGGCGCCGTGGGCATCCGCACCAGGGCCACGAAGCGCAGTGACGCCGCATGGCGCGCCGGTCATGCCGCAGCCCTCCCCGTGGTCAGAAGCGCGTGCCTTGTGATCCTGGTTCTCGACCTGGTGTGTCTGGCCTTGATCTTCCTGGGCCCCGCGAGTCTGGTTCCGTGGCTCGGGGTCATACCGTCGGTAGCAATTCTGGCCGCGGCTGTTACCCCTGTTCTCGCGGCCAAGAAGGGTGCCGACGGCGCCGCCTGAGTTCCAGCGTTGAGCTCCTCGCGCGAGCACGGCAGAGCCGTGATCTGGGGCGGTCCGTCCAGGTGGGGTGCGGCGGCGTCGTACTCCGGAACGGCGCCGTAGGATCACCCCGCGACGAGCGCGTAGATCCCGCCCAGGAACACCACCCCGTAGGCGGAACCCGCCACCAGCTGCGGCCACGTGTGCGCGCCCAGGATGCGGCGGCTCACGCAGACGGCCACCGCCACGGGGATGAAGAGCAGGCCCCACGGCCCCCACGCGACGGGCAGGATCACCGCGGTGCCGCCCATCATCATGCCGTGCACCGAGATCTTCCACCACGGGCTCACCAGGGCTACCACCGCGCTCGCGGCGAGCGTGGCGGTGAGCAGGCCCGTGATCTCCACGGGCCCGTGGAACGCGAGAGTCACGGCGAGGAACGCCGCCACCAGCAGGAACGTTCCGACCATCACTGGGCGGCGGTGCTCCTTGACGCTCACGTGGTGGTCGGTGAGCACACCCCGGCGCGCCAGCACAGTGACCGTGGCGAGTGAGACCCCGCAGACCGCCAGCGCCGCCATCACGCCCCACAGCAGTGCCCCGAGGCTCCTGTGCACGGTCCACGGCAGGACCACCAGCAGCGCGGCCAGCACGAGCGGCGCCTGGAAGACCTCGCTGAGGACAAGGGCCCACGCGGGCCCTCGTTCAGCCGGGGCAGGATCCGGGCGCGGCGGCATTGTCTCCTCGTGGTTGGTCACGTGTGGCGGTCAGAAGTCGAGCGTCTCGTAGGTCTTGTGCGCACGCTCCGCCAGGGCGGGGATCGCCTGGCTTGTTCCCCACTGGTCGAAGTGCTCGGAGCTCACATGGGCCGTGAACGCATCCTTGTCCGTGTACACCTCGAAGATGCGGAACACGGCAGGCTCCTCCGGGCTCTGGTACGCCTGGTAGTAGAGGTTCCCGGGCTCCTGGCGAGCGGCCGGGGAGAGGTGGGAGAGCGCGTCACGCACGGTGTCCTCCTCTCCGGGCTTCGCAGTCCAGGTGGCGCTGCAGACGAAGGCCATGGGTTGTCCTCTCTCGATGTTGACGCCGGACGGTCACCGGCCCGACTCATGCTACCGACCCGGAGGCGGGCGCCGGACGGCGGGGGCTCGTTCTGCAATCACGCCGCCGACCGGCGCAGTCTCCACCCCTTGTCGAACACCTCGAGGCGGGCGAAGATCGTGGGACCAGCCGTCCCCCCAAGAGGAACGACCCCGTGTCCACGCCGACGACCGTTCGCATGTTCAACGAATACGGCTGCAGCTGGCCGTTCTGGGGAGAGGAAGGTCTCCTGGACCAGGAGAACTTCCCCCTCCCGCCGGAACTGACCCGAGACGTCCTGGCGTGGACCCGGAACTTCAAGCAGCACTTCGACCACGAGAGGGGCTGGCCCACGCCGGAGCAGCGGGAGGCCAGCCGCTGCGAGGGCGAACGACTCGCGGAGAGGGTGCAAGACGCGGTGGGCCCAGAGGTCACCATCGACCTGCACCTGTGGGAGGTGCATGTCGACGAACCACGTCTGCCTCGGTGAAGGCGGGTCGTCCGCTCACCCTCCGAGCGTGCCTGAGAACCCTGTCTGCGTGAGTTCGTCGACACTCCTCTCCTGACGCACCGTTCTACGAGACTCGCCCTCATCCCCCACCTCCGCCGTCCCACCCCGTTCGGCCGTCAGGATGGAGAGCATGATTCGCATCGAGCACCTCACCAAGCGCTACGGCGGATTCACCGCGGTGCACGACATCTCGTTCGTGGCACAGCCCGGCCGGGTCACCGGTTTCCTTGGGCCCAACGGCGCCGGGAAGTCCACGGCACTGCGGATGCTCACCGGTCTCACGCCGGCCAGCTCGGGCGAGGCGCTCGTGCTCGGCCGCCGCTACGCCGAGCTGCCCAACCCCAGCCGGCACGTGGGCGTGATGCTCGACGCCGCCGCGCAGCACCCCGGGCGCACCGGCCGCGAGGTGCTGCAGCTCGCCGCCACCATCACGGGTGCGGGTAAGGCACGGGTGGACGAGATGCTGGACCTCGTGGGGCTGGAGCCCTCCGAGGCACGCCGCCGCGTGAAGAACTACTCCCTGGGCATGCGCCAGCGCCTCGGGCTCGCGGGCGCACTGATGGGGAAACCCCAGGTGCTCGTGCTCGACGAACCCGCCAACGGCCTGGACCCCGCCGGCATCCGCTGGATGCGTGGCCTGCTCCGGGACTTCGCGGACCAGGGCGGCACCGTGCTGCTGAGTTCGCACCTGCTGCACGAGGTGGAGCAGGTCGCGGACGACCTCGTGATGATCGGCCACGGCCGGATCGTCGCCCAGGGCAGCATGGCGGACCTGCTCACCACGCGCCCCGGCTGCGTGGCCGACGCCGAGGACCGCCCGGCCTTCGCCACCGCGCTCAGCGCCGCGGGCATCGCCTTCTCGGGACGCGCGGACGGTGCCGCCGAGATCGAGGCCGACGCCGCCCGCGTGGGTCGCGTGGCGCTCGACGCCGGTGTGCCCCTCACCCTGCTGCGCCCCGCGGACGGCACCCGGCTGGAGGACATGTTCCTGCAGCTCACCGCGGACACCGCCCGCGACGAGCAGGGGCGCGGAACGCCCGCACCCGGCGCGGCGGCGTCGTCCGCCACCACACCGCCCGCGCAGCCGTCACCCGCCCAGGGATTGTCCGCCCGAGAGGAGCCCACCGCATGAGCACCGCAACCACCACCACGGCCCCGTGGGGCCACGCCGAACCGACGGGCCGCGGGCTCTCGTTCCTCACCCTGCTGCGCGTCGAGCTGCGCAAACAGGTGGACACGCGCGCCGGGCGCGGTCTGCTGATCGCCATCGGCGTGCTCACCGCCCTCGCGCTGGGGCTCGCCACCTGGCTGACCCGCGAGCAGGGCGCCGACCTCCCCGGGCTGTTCGTCGTGACGTTGACGCCGCAGGGGCTGCTGCTGCCCGTGCTGGGGATCATCACGGCGTGCAACGAGTGGAGTCAGCGCACCGCCCTGATCACGTTCACGCAGGAACCCCGCCGGCTCCGTGTGGTGCTCGCCAAGCTCCTCGCGGCACTCGTCCTGGGGACGATCGCCCTCGCGGCCGCGTGGGTCCTGGCGCTGACCGCTCACCTGATCTCCGCCGGTCTCTCCGGCAGCCCGGTGAACATCGACCTCGCTCCCGGTCAGCTGGCGGGCCAGTGGCTCAGCCAGATGCTCGCCCTCCTGCAGGGTGTGGCGTTCGGGCTGGCGCTGCTGTCCGTGCCCCTGGCGATCGTCGCGTACTTCGTCCTGCCCATCCTGCACTCGGCAGCTGCCCTGATGGTGCCCGCGCTGCATGATCTCGGCGCGTGGGTGAGCATCACCGCGGCCTCCGCCCCGCTCATGGAGGGAGTGGACCTCACCGCCACGGAGTGGGGTCAGCTGGGAACGTCCTCGCTGCTGTGGATCGGGGTGCCGCTGCTGATCGGCATCTGGCGGGTGCTCACCCGCGAAGTGAAGTAGGGGCCCCGGCACCCCCGCGGGTGATCGCAAGGGGAGATCAGCCCTCGCAGGGCTGACGGCCAGGGCTTGTCCGGCACAGCGGACATCGATGTCCTCCGTACGTACGAGGACCGGCCCTGACCTGTGGAACAGGCGGGCCGGTCATGGTGAAATTACGTCGTCTCAGCCTGGTGCGACCGGCCATTCCCACCACGGATGACCCGATCCATCCGCACCACCCGGTCCGCGAGCTCGGCGACGTCCGCGTCGTCATGCGTGACCACCACCGCGGTGCGCCCGGCCAGCACGCGTTTCAGCACCTCGCGCATCCGCGGGCGGGCGGCCACGTCCAGTGCGCTCATGGGCTCGTCCAGCAAAATCACGCGCGGGTCCGCGGCCAGCACGCGTGCGATCGCCACGCGCTGCGCCTGGCCTCCCGAGAGCTCGTCCGGGTGCCGCTGCGCGAACTCCTCTGCATCCACCTCCCGCAGCCACGCCCGCGCACGACGCCGCCCTTCCGCCCTCCCTTCCCCGCTCGCCCGCGGCCCGAACGCCACGTTGTCCAGCACGCTCAGGTGGGGGAACAGGAGGGGCTCCTGCGCCATGAGGGCCACCCCGCGGCGGTGCGCCGGGACCCACACGGGCCGGCTTCCGGTGCCTGCCCGCACCACACACCGCTCCCCCACGTGGACCGCACCGCCGTCCGGTGCCACCATTCCGGCGATCACGCCGAGCACCGTGGACTTCCCCACCCCGTTGGGCCCGAGCAGCGCCACGGTGGCGCCCGGTTCCACGGTGAACTCGGCAGCTGCATGCCGTTGCTCGTGAAGCACGTCCACGCGCAGCCCGATGGTGTTGTGGGACCCCTGCGCCGGACTGCCAGCTGCGACCGTGGCCGGCGCGGCAGGGACCCCCTCGGCGGAGGCCGCTGCAGCGGCGTCTGCGCGCGGCTCAGGATCGGTCTTACCGTTCGGCGCACCGGCGCCATCCCGCCCGAACCACCGGGTGAGGTTCGCGCGGAAGCCGGCGCCGCGGCGTCGTCGTGCGGGGGCGCTGAGGCTCACGACCAGCAGCGCGACCAGGACGAGCAGCAGTGAGAGGGCCACGGCCGCGTCGGGGTCGGTCTCGCGCTGCAGGTAGATCTCCAGCGGGAGCGTGCGGGTGACACCTTCCAGACTGCCCGCGAACGTGAGGGTGGCGCCGAACTCGCCCAGGCAGCGCGCGAAGGACAGCGCGGCGCCGGAGAGCACGGCGGGCAGGGTGACGGGCAGCGTCACGCGGAAGAGCGTGCGCGTGGGCGAGGCGCCCAGGCCAGCGGCGATCTGCTCGTAGCGGGTGCCCGTGGTGCGCAGTGCGCCCTCCAGTGAGACCACAAGGAACGGAAGTGCCACGAAGGTCTGCGCGAGCACCACCGCCGTGGTGGAGAACGCGATGTCCACCCCCAGTGCGCCCAGGGGACGCCCCAGGAATCCCATGCGCCCGAACGTGTAGAGCAGCGCGATGCCGCCCACCACCGGGGGCAGCACGAGCGGAAGCAGCACCAGCGACCGGAACACGGTGAGGCCCCGGGCCGTGGACCGCGCCAGCACCAGGGCCAGCGGGCAACCCAGGACCACGGACAGCACGGTGGAGACCACCGCCGTGCGCAGGCTCAGCCACAGCGCGGCGAGCGAGGACTCACTCGTGAGCAGCTCCCCCAGGTGCGCCCAGTCGATGCGCAGCAGCATCCCCACCAGGGGCAGCAGGATGAGCAGGGCACCCACGCCCGCCGGGAGCAGCACCCACCGCGGGGTGGCGGAGAAGCCGCGCGTCACGGGGTGCCGAAGCCCGCGTCCTTCAGCACCTTCTGCCCGCGCTCACCCGTGACCAGGTCCACGAACTGCGCGGCGAGCTCCGGCTGCTCGGACTTGTTCAGTGCCACGATCGGGTACTTGTTGATCGCCTCGTCCGTCTTGGGGATCTCGATAGTGGTGACCTTGTCCCCGGCAGCCTTGGCATCCGTGACGTACACGATCCCGGCGTCCGCCTGGCCGCTG
Source organism: Kocuria sp. UBA5001 (assembly GCF_002398425.1). Classification (NCBI taxonomy): domain Bacteria; kingdom Bacillati; phylum Actinomycetota; class Actinomycetes; order Micrococcales; family Micrococcaceae; genus Kocuria; species Kocuria sp. UBA5001. Next base: position 127,573 of record NZ_DGYR01000013.1, on the reverse strand, counting down.
GTGACCTTGCCGAGCACGTCCGTCACGGCGTTCTCCTGGCTCACGGGCTTGAGCTCCACACCGTTGGCCTTCTCCACCTTCTGCGTGGCGGCGCCGCACGGCACCTCGGGCGCGCACGTGACGAGCTTGACCTTCTTATCCAGCACGTCCTGGACGCTCGTGATCCCCGCCGGGTTGTCCTTGGGCACCACGAGGGTCAGCACGTTGGTCGCGAAGATCTTCGGCTCCCCCTGGGCGAGGTCCGCGTCCGTGAGCTTCTTCATGTTCTTCTGGTCCGCGGAGGCGAACACGTCCGCGGGTGCGCCCTCGGTGAGCTGCTGCACGAGCCCCGAGGATCCGCCGTAGTTCACGTCCACGTGCACGCCGGGGTGGTCCTTCTCGAACTCGTCGGACAACTGGTCGAAGGACTGGGTCAGGGACGCCGCCGCGGACACCCGCAGGGTCTTGTCCCCGCCCCCGGCCTTCGAGGACGACGCCGATGCGTCACCTGCCCCGCTCTGCCCACCGCAGCCGGTGAGCACCAGGGCACCCAGACCCGCAGCGGCCACGAGGGCCGTGAGTCGGCGTTTACCCGCGGTGCCCGGTGTCTTCCGCTCTGCGCGCGCCATCACTTGCGCCCCTCCGTCTCCACGATCACTGCGGTGGACTTCACCACGGCAGTGGCCACGGATCCCGGTTCGAGCCCGAGGTCCTCCACCGCCTCCGTGCTCATGAGGGACACGATCCGGTGCGGACCGCACTGCAGCTCCACCTGGGACATCACGGGGTCGGACTTCACCGCGGTCACCAGCCCCACCAGCCTGTTCCGGGCCGAGCTGCCCACCTTCGCGGGGTCCTCGGGGCTCACGGCATTGCGGCGGGCAAGCTGCGCGAGCTGCGCCCCGTCCACCACGGTGTGCCCCGCAGAGTTCTTGTGCCCGGTGAGCGCGCCCTGCTCGATCCACCGCCGCACGGTGTCGTCGCTGACGCCCAGGAAGGTGGCCGCCCGGGCCACGCGGAGGAAGGTCATGGACACACCCTATCCGCAGCTGCGGGTCATAGGTACGAAGAGGACCGCAGATGCGGGGACAGTCCGTGGTCACGGGCTCACGGAGTCGGCCTGGCGCCCTTCCGATGCTGACTGGCGGAGCAAGTGCACGCAACGGCCCGGATGTCGACGTTTGCTCCGTTGGTGCACGCCCCCGGAAAACCGCCCACATCTCGCCTCCACCCCCGCGCAAGAACGGAGCAAACGCACCAGAACCGCTCAATTTCTGCATCTGCTCCGTTGTTGCGACCGCCGCCGGGCAGCACGACGGCGCCGCTCCCGGGCCTCCCCCGGAACGGCGCCGTCGATGAGTGTCACCGGGTGGTGCACCACCCCGCGCGGTGCACCTCTGGTGCTCACTCGTGGGAGAAGTTCGGCTTCCGCTTCTCCGTGAAGGCCGCCATGCCCTCCTTCTGGTCCGCAGTGGAGAACAGCCCGTGGAACACGCGGCGCTCGTACTGCAGGCCGGCGGCCAGGGTGGTCTCGTACGCGGTGTTCACCGTCTCCACGGCGTGCTGTGCCACCGGCTTGGACATGCCGGCGATCGTCGTGGCGACCTCGAGCGCGGTGTCCATGAGGGAGTCGGCGGGGACCACTCGGGAGACGAGTCCGGAGCGTTCCGCCTCCTCGGCGTCCATCTGGCGGCCGGTGAGAATGAGGTCCATCGCCTTGGCCTTGCCCACCGCACGGGTGAGCCGCTGCGTGCCGCCCATACCGGGGATGACGCCCAGGGTGATCTCCGGCTGCCCGAACTTGGCGGTGTCCGCGGCGATGATCATGTCGCACATCATGGCCGCCTCGCAGCCACCGCCCAGGGCGTAGCCCGCGACCGCCGCGATCTTCGGCGTGCGCAGCCGGGCGAAGGTGTCCCACGCGGAGAAGAAGTCCTCGCGGTACATGTCCGAACCGGTCTTGGAGCCCATCTCCTTGATGTCAGCACCCGCGGCGAACGCCTTCTCGGAGCCGGTGAGGACGATCGCGCCGATCTCCGGATCGCGGTCCAGGTCGGTGGCGGCCGCCACGAGCTCGGTCATGGTCTGCTCGTTCAGCGCGTTCAGCGCCTTGGGGCGGTTCAGCGCAATCACGCCCACGCGTCCCTCGCGGCGGACCAGGATGGTGTCGTAGGTGTTCTCAGTCATGTGACCAGCATCTCACGACCCCGCCGTGCCCCGCCTCACACCGCCCCGTGCCTGGCGCGCGTCGGAGCAGGCGCACGTGCGGCGTCGTCGTCATCTGCGGGGGGGGGGGGAGTGGGACGTGACGTGCCGGAAACACGCGGTCGCTAGCATGGCGGCATGCGTGAATTTCAGGCACAGATCATCGCCGAACTCGGGGTGGCCCCGCGGATCGACCCGGAGACGGAGGCAGCGCGGCGCGTCGACTTCCTGTGCGACTACCTCCAGGCGACGCACACCAGGGGCTTCGTGCTGGGCATCAGCGGCGGCGTGGACTCCACGCTCGCGGGTCGGCTCGCGCAGCTGGCCGTGGAGAAGCTGCGCGAGGACGAGATCCCTGCGGAGTTCGTGGCCATGCGCCTGCCGTACCGCACCCAGCAGGACGAGGACGACGCCCAGGCCGCCCTCGCCTTCATCGAGCCGGACCGGGTGGTCACGTATGACGTCGCGCCGGCCGTCGACGGGTTCGAGGCCGCCTACGCCGCCGCCACCGGTGAGCAGCTCAGCGACTTCACACGCGGCAACACCAAGGCCCGCGTGCGCATGACCGCGCAGTACGCGGTGGGCGGGGACCACAACCTGCTGGTGATCGGCACGGACCACGCGGCGGAGTCCATCACCGGGTTCTTCACCAAGTTCGGGGACGGCGGCGCGGACCTCCTGCCGCTGGCCGGGCTGAACAAGCGGCAGAACCGGCAGCTGCTGGAGTACCTGGGAGCCTCGGAGCAGCTGGTCGGGAAGGTCCCCACCGCGGACCTGCTCAACGACAACCCCGGCCGCACGGACGAGGACGAGCTGGGCCTCACGTACGAGGACATCGACGACTACCTCGAGGGCAAGGACGTCCACGTGGAGGTCGCGGAGAAGCTGGAGCAGATCTTCCTGCGCTCCCGCCACAAGCGCACCGTGCCAGTGACCCCGGCGGATGCGTGGTGGCGGGAGGGCTGAGCCCGCTCCCGTTCAGCGCCGACGACGCCGAGCGGGTTGTGCCCGGCGGCGTCACTCACTGGGGGCCCCGGTGATGCGGGCCCTCAGCGCGTCGTGGAGTGCCATGGCACGGCTCCGTTCCACGCGATCCGACCTCGCGACTGACACAGTTTCGGCCCCGGGAAGCGCCCGGCACATGCCCTCCGCAACGACCACCGCAGGGGACGGAAGCCCCCGGTCCCTACGCCTCTGCGGCGTCGTTCCCGAACACCCGGGGTGACGCGCTGCGGTAGCGGCGGTTGCGGACCGCCAGCACACCGCCGGCCAGCACGGCCGCCAGGACCGAGGCGGTCAGCACGGCCACCTTGGCCTGGTCACCGGCGGCCGCGGACGGGTCGAAGCTGAGCTCCGAGATCAGCAGAGACACCGTGAACCCGATGCCGGCCAGCAGCGCGATCCCCACCAGGTCGATCCACCGGTAGGACGGATCCAGCTTCCGCCCGGTGAGCACGGTGGTGAGCCACGTGGCGGCAATGATGCCCAGCGGCTTGCCCAGGACGAGGCCCGCGATGGTGCCGAGCGTGACGGGGGCGGCGAGCGCCGTCGTCAATCCGTCCCAGCCGCCCACCGCGACGCCCGCGGAGAAGAACGCGAAGACCGGCACCGCGAACCCGGCGGACAGGGGCCGGACGCGGTGCTCCAGGTGCTCGGCGAGCTCCACGGGCTCCCCGGAGGCCTTCCCCGCGAGGACGGGGACGGCGAAACCGAGCAGCACGCCCGCGACCGTGGCGTGGATCCCCGCCTCGTGGACCAGGGCCCACGTGATCACGGCCAGCGGCACCAGGATCGCCCAGGCGGCCCACGTGCGGTGCGCGAAGAAGCGGGGGAAGCGGTGCGCCAGGAGCCCGAACACGGCCAGCGGGACGAGCGCGAGGAGCAGCGGGAGCACGTGCACCTCGTCGGTGTAGAAGACCGCGATGATCGTGATGGCCAGCAGGTCGTCCACCACGGCAAGCGTGAGCAGGAAGAGGCGGAGCGCGCTGGGCAGGTGCGAGCCCACGATCGCGAGCACCGCCACTGCAAACGCGATATCGGTGGCGGTGGGGATCGCCCAGCCGCCCAGGGTCTCGGGGTTCGTCGCGTTGACCGCCGCGTAGATCAGCGCGGGGACGACGACGCCGCCCACGGCCGCCGCGATCGGCACCGCCGCCTTCCCGAGGTCCCGCAGGTCACCCGCGACGAACTCGCGCTTGAGCTCGAGGCCCACGAGGAAGAAGAAGATGGCGAGCAGCCCGTCCGCGGCCCAGGTGCCGAGGCTGAGGTTCAGGTTCCACGGCTCGTAGCCGACCTCGAGGTCCCGCAGCTGGAAGTAGGAGTCGGCGGCGGGCGAGTTGGCCCAGACGAGGGCGATGACGGCGGCGACCACCAGGAGGATGCCGGCCACGGTCTCGCGGCGCAGGACGTCCTGGAGTCGGGAGAGGGCGCCGCCCGCGGGGTGGTCAGGCTCGCACGTGGGCTCAGGATGGTTGAAGAAACCGGGCTCCGAGACGAAGCCGGAGGGCTCTTCCTGCACCACGGGCTCCGGGGATCCGGGCTCACGGTGGGCAGGGGTGGTCGTGTGGTGCAGGGGCATGGACTACTCCAATGTCGACGGGCATCACGCTCATTACCGCCGACCAGACTTCCCGGCACACCAGCCAGCAAGAGTAGCAGGGCGCTTTTGGGTGGCGCACCCGGGGCGGCTTTCAGAAAGGCGGTCCCGCAGCAACCCACTCGGCTTCTCTGTCGCTGCGACCCGGGACACGAGACGATCTGGCAGTGACCTGCCTACGGTGGGGGCATGCTGAAACGGAAATCGGTGGGCTTGCTGATCCAGGGGTCCGCGATGGTGGCCCTCTTCCTGATCACTTTCATTGGAGCGCGGGAATCATGGCTGCTCATGACCCTGGAACTGCTTTTCGCCGTCATCTTTTTCACCAAGGCGGTGCAAGAACGGCGTGCAGAAGTCGCGGCACAGCGCCGTCGAGCGGCGCGCCGCCCCGCGAGCAACGGCCTGTCTTGACCGAGCTGCCACCGGCAGGACCGGTTATACCGGACTGCGGTGCGGCTGTGGCTTGGAAACACGAGCCAACATCAGGCTGATTCCCCACAGGAACAGGACCAGCAGCGGTACGAGAGTCATCATGGACGGCTCGTCCACGACTGTCACGCCGCCCACGTTCTCCCAGGTGCATGTGTGGCCCAGTGGCACCCAGCTCCACTCCGGCTCACCGTAGATCGAGCTTCCGTCGCCCAGTTCGCAGGACAGGGATCCGGAGTACACGAGTCGCTCCGCCACAAGCCCTCCGACCCAGGCGAGTACCGCTGCGAGCCACAGCACCCATCCAACGTTCCTTGCCCGCGAAGCGGCTGTTCGGTGTGACATTCGCCCGTCTCCGTTCTGGCTGCCGTGCCCCTCCGCCGAGCGCGCTGCCGGTTATTTGGTCTCGCCACTTTCCTATCAGGGTTCCCTGCGACCCCATCCTTCCCGGTCAATCCGCTCACTTGATCCTCGCCAAACCTCCCTGACTACACTGACCACCAGTGACACGGGGTGCCGCCACCCTTCCCTCCAGCCCCACCGGGCGCACGGAGCGTGAAGCCAAGGCGGCTGAGATGACACCCGTCGAACCTGTCCAGTTAGTACTGGCGAAGGGATGTCACGGTCGCACCGCGCAGGTGGCGCACCGCTTTCTTCGCCGTGAGCCACAGGAGTGAGCATGCGGATCGAGAACGCCATCGTCCTGGTCACCGGCGGAGCCCGTGGGCTCGGGGAGCACCTCAGCCGGGCATTCGCGCGCGAGGGTGCGCGCGTCGTCGTGAACTACCACGCGAGCGAGGACCGCGCCCGGGCGCTGGTCCGTGAGCTCGGGGAGGACAGGGCGCTCGCCGTCCAGGCGGACGTGACCGATGCCCACCAGGTGCGGGACATGGTCACCCAGGCCCGGGAGCACTTCGGCGCGCCGATCACGGTGGCCGTGAACAACGCCCTGGTGGACTTCAGCTTCAACGGGGACGCCCGCCCCACCCTGGAGCACCTGACCGCCGAGAACCTCACGCAGCAGTTCCACGGCGCCGTGGTGGGCGCCCTCAACGTGATGCAGGCGGTCACCCCGGGCATGGGCCAGGCCGGTGAGGGGCGCATCATCAACATCGGCACCAACCTCTTCCAGAACCCGGTGGTCCCCTACCACGACTACACCGCCGCGAAGGCCGCCCTGCTCGCGCTCACCCGCACCGCCGCCAAGGACCTCGGCCCGCAGGGCATCACCGTGAACATGATCTCCGGTGGCCTGCTGCGCACCACGGACGCGAGCGCCGCCACCCCGGACGAGGTCTTCGACTTCATCGCCGCCGGCACCCCCCTGGGCCGCGTGACCACCCCTGAGGAGTTCGCGAACACCGCCCTGTTCTTCGCCTCGGACTGGTCCCGCGGGGTCACCGGCCAGAACCTGGTGGTCGACGGCGGGCTGGTGATGGACTGACATGGCCGTCCCCTCCCCGCACGACGACGCCGCCCAGCCCGGTCCCGCGCGCACGGCACCTGCCGGGGGCGCGGCGTCGGCAACCACCCCCGAAGCCGGGCCGACGCTCGGGACGGCCGCTGCGGCGTCGTCGACAACAAAGACACCGGCCCGCCGCCTCCACCTCAACGCGTTCCTCTACGGCGCCGGCCACCACCAGGCGGCGTGGCGCGCCCCGAACTCCTCGGTGCACCGCCTCACGGACATCACCTACTACGAGGAACTCGCGCAGACCGCCGAGCGTGGCCTGTTCGACGCCGTGTTCTTCGCGGACGGCCACAGCGTGGGCGACGTCTCCGGCGGTCCGGTCTGGGCACTGGAACCGCTCACGGCGCTGTCCGCGATGGCGCGCGCCACCGAGCGCATCGGCCTGGTGTGCACGGTCTCTTCCACGTTCTTCGCCCCGTTCCACGCGGCCCGGATGCTCGCATCCCTGGACCACATCTCGGGCGGCCGGGCGGGCTGGAACGTGGTGACCTCCATGTGGGATGCGGAAGCCCGCAACCACGGCTACCGGGCCATGCCGCCCAAGGACGAGCGCTACGAGCGCGCCCGCGAGTTCGTGCAGGTGGCCCGCGCCCTGTGGGCCAGCTGGGACGAAGACGCCGTCACCGCGGACCCCGAGGGCCAGTGGGCGGACCCCTCCAAGCTGCACCGCCTGGACCACGAGGGCCGCCACTTCCTGGTGGACGGACCCCTCACGGTCCCGCGCTCCCCGCAGGGCGAGCCGGTGCTGTTCCAGGCCGGTGCGTCCGGGCCCGGCAAGGCCCTGGCCGGGGACTACGCGGAGGGGATCTACGCCGTGGCCTACGACCTCCCGGCCGCCCAGGAGTACTACTCCTCGGTCAAGGCGGAGGTCGCGCGGGCCGGCCGCGATCCGGAGTCCGTGGCCGTGATGCCCGGGCTGGTCACCTACGTGGGCCGCACCCACGAGGAGGCCCTCGCCAAGCAGGACCGCGTGGACCGGCTGCTGCCCGTGGAGCAGTCCCTCGCGCAGCTCTCCACGTTCGTGGAGCAGGACTGCTCCCAGCGGGAGCTGGACGCGCCCGTTCCCCCGCTGCCGCCCCTGGAGAAGTTCACCGGTCCGCAGGGGCGCTACGGCACCATCCTGCGCATCGTCGAGGCCGAGAACCCCACCGTCCGGCAGCTGCTCGGGCGCCTGGCCGCCGGCGGCGGGCACTGCACCATGGTGGGCACGCCGCAGAGCATCGCCGACCAGATGCAGGAGTGGCTGGAGAAGGGTGGTGCGGACGGCTTCAACCTCATGCCGCCCGTGCAGCCGGACTCCCTCGCCGATTTCGTGGACCTCGTGGTCCCGGAGCTGCAGCGCCGCGGCCTGTTCCGCACCGAGTACACCGCCACCACGCTGCGCGGTCACCTCTCGCAGGTCTGAGCCGGGCAGGACGACGCCGCCGCGCCCCGTTCGTGGGGCGCGGCGGCGTCGTGCGGAGACGAGCAGGCGGATCCTGGCTCCGGGTGGAGGCCCGGGTGGAGGCGCAGATCGGGCCCCGGCGACGAGGCGACCGGCGTGGGTGCCGGAACGCGGCGGCGTCGTCCCCTCAGGTCTCCCGGATCACATCAGGGGCCGCAGCGGCGCGAGCACCACCTCGGCCACCCGCGCCATGGGGTGGCGGTCACGCCACGCCGGCGAGGTCAGCTCGTCGCAGTGTGTGCTGTCCGAGAGGAAGACCTTCTCCATCTCCGCGGCGAAGTCCTTGTCCACGATCTCCACGTTGGTCTCGTAGTTGAAGGACAGGGAGAGCCGGTCCAGGTTGGCGGTGCCCACGGTGGACCACTCGCCGTCGATCGTGGCGGTCTTGGAGTGGATCATGCACGCCGCATACAGCAGGATGGTCACCCCGGCCTCCAGCAGCTGGCCGTAGAAGCCCCGGGAGACCCAGTCCGCCACGATGTGGTTCGAGTCCTTGGGCACCATGATCCGCACGTCCACACCGCGGCGGGCGGCGGCCAGGAGCGTGTCCAGGATCTGCTGGTCCGGCACGAAGTACGGGGTGTTGATCCAGATGTGGTCCCTGGCCCGCTCGATCGCGCTCAAGTACATGCCGCGGATGGGATACACCAGCTGGATGGGGAGGTTCGGCGAGACGCGCACCTCCGGATCCCAGTTCTTGGGCGGGATCCACTCGATCGCGTGCTCCGGGGCGCGGTGCTCGTTCCACACGGCAGCGATGGCGTTGCGCAGTCCCCACACCGCCGGGCCGATCTCCCGGATGTGGGTGTCGCGCCAGTGCCGGGAGTACATCGAGCCGATGTTGAAGCCGCCCACGAAGCCGATGTTGTCGTCCACCACCAGGATCTTCGAGTGGCACAGCCCCGAGAAGCGCAGGGGGCCCTTCCAGAACGGACGCCGCACCGCGGGGACGCGGAAGACGTCCACCTTCTCGGAGAACCGGTAGAACGAGTGCGGCACCACGGTGTTCGCGAACCCGTCGTAGATCACGAAGACCTTCACGCCCCGCTCGGCCGCACGGTTCATGCCGTCGAGGAAGCGCTGCCCGATCTCGTCGCCCTTCCAGATGAACGTCTCCATGTGGATCGAGCGCTCGGCACCGTCGATCGCCTCGAGCATGTCCTCGTACACGTCCTCACCGGAGGTGTAGACGGTCATTGCGGAGTCCTGCACCTGCGCGGTGTACGTGCCCGGGCGAGGAGCATCACGCTGCTTGCGCCCGCGCTGCTTCCACCAGTCGACGCCCACGAGGGACGCAACCACCACGGCCTGCGCCCCGAGCAGCGAGGCCGCCCCCACTCCCGCGGCCTTGAGGATGATCCGACGTTCCCTGATCTCGGCTAGCGCCCGCATTGCGTTCATGACGCCACAGTAGTGCCGCTCACCCCGCAGCCACCACGGTTTCGGGGGCGCCGCCTGGGAGTCGTCCTGGATCCGAGGGTGCGCGGCCCTCCCGACGACGACGTCGCACGGCTGGTTTCTCAGGGCCCGCGCGGGTGGCTACCGTGGGGAGCATGAGAATCGCCACGTGGAACGTGAACTCCATCCGTGCCCGCGCCGACCGCATCGAGGCGTGGCTCGACCGTTCGGACGTGGACGTCCTGGCCATCCAGGAGACCAAGGCCAAGGACGAGAACTTCCCGTGGGAGCTCTTCGAGTTCGCGGGCTACGAGGTGGCGCACTTCGGCGTGAACCAGTGGAACGGCGTCGCCATCGCCTCCCGCGTGGGGCTCAAGGACGTGGAGCGAACCTTCCCTGACCAGCCCACGTTCGGCAAGCCCGGCCAGGAGCCCGCCCAGGAGGCCCGGGCGATCGCCGCCACGTGCGACGGCGTGCGGATCTGGTCCCTCTACGTGCCCAACGGGCGCGGGCTGGAGGATCCCCACATGCCGTACAAGCTCGAGTGGCTGCGGGTGCTCGAGGGCCACGCCAGGCAGTGGGTGCAGGACGATCCGGACGCGCAGATCGCCCTGGTGGGCGACTGGAACGTGGCCCCGCGGGACGAGGACGTGTGGGACATCCAGCTCTTCAAGGACGGCGGATACACGCACGTCAGCGAGCCGGAACGCGCGGCGTTCAACGCGTTTGTCGAGGACGCCGGCTACCAGGACGTAGTCCGGCCCCGCCATCCCGGCCCCGGTGTCTACACCTACTGGGACTACACACAGCTGCGCTTCCCCAAGAAAGAGGGCATGCGCATCGACTTCCAGCTGTGCTCCCCCGCCCTGGCCGCTCGGGTGACGGACGCGTGGATCGACCGTGACGAGCGCAAGGGCAAGGGCGCGTCCGACCACGCACCCGTCGTGATCGAGATCGACTGACCGTGCCCCTCCTCAACGTGGGCAGCGCGTACCGCAGCGTCACCGGTTCACCCATCCGCTTCGCCCTGCGGATCTACGTGCCCCAGCAGGAGCTCGACGCGGCCTACGCCCCTGGCATCCCCCGCGCCATGGACCCGTTCACGGCCGGGGTGCACGAGTTCTCCGAGCAGCTCGCCCGGCTCGCCGACACCACCCAGCCCCTGCTTCCGCCCGCACACGAACCGCTGTGGACCATGCCGTTCTCCACCGCACCGGCCGGGGCGCGGCGTGTGGCCTCGGGCCGTGGGGGGGACTTCCCGGTCTTCCACCCCGCCCAGCGGCTTCGACGCTCCCTGCGCCTGTTCACCGCCGCCGAGGACGAGAACAGCGCCCAGCTGCTCCCCCTGCTCGTTCCCGAGAAACAGGTTGAGGCGGCCGCCAAGGCCACTTCTCGTGAGGCGTTCCTGCCCGTCTACACGCGGGAGTCCGCCTACGTGGTGCCCCTCGCGTGGTTCGCCGCGTTCGAGCCCGAGGACCACGTGTCCTCCCACCACTCGGGCCACGAGGTGCACCGGTTGATAGTCCCCGCGGACACCGCCGCGGCCCGGGTGGCTGGGGCCGCCCGGGCCGTGGAGGACGCCGCCCGATCCGTCACGCGGATGTCACGCTCCTCCGGGGCCGCCCGGGGCCCGGCCGGCGAGGACCTGTCCAGGGAGGATCCGTCCGGTGAGAATCCTTCCGGGGCGGGCCCGTCCGACGAGGTCGGAGACGTCCCCGAAGAGGCGCAGCAGGCCGCCGCGTTCGCGCAGGACCTCACCCGCCTCGGACGCTGGCTGGATGCGTTCAGCCCCGACTCCCTGCTCTGCCTGGACTACGGTTCGGTGGCGGACCGGATCCAGCCCGACGAGAGCCCCCGGGACGTGTCCGACGCCGTGGAGCTGCTGCGCGAGGGCGACTTCGGCTCCGCCACCGCGGCGCTGCGCCGCATCTTCGTGCGCTGGGCTCCGCTGGCCCACCTGCAGCAGGCGAACTGACACGCGGCGGGGGCGACGGCGCCGTCGCCCCCCCCCCCGCGTTTGCTCCCCTAGTGCAAAATCCGGCCCGGAAATTGGCATTAGCTCAGTTTTTGCAGGAGGCCGGCGGCGGGCACATGGGGAGGAGGGGTGACGCGTCGCACGGGCTGGGGTGCTTCTGCTCCAGGACAGGCCCCGTCGCACACGATTCACCCATGTGTCCCGGCGGGCTGGTGAGCGCAGGTCGTCCCCGGTGAGCAGCGAGACGTCCCACCCTGCATCCCGCAGCAGCGAGATCCGGTGCATCTCGCCACGGTACTGCGCGACCTCCCTGGCGTGGACGGCGCCGTTGAACTCCACCGCCACACGCGCGTCCTGCCAGGCGCGCCAGGACCTCCAGCGGATGCACGATCTGCGTTTCCCACGGTCCGGGAAGAGCGGCGAACCAACGGGACTCCGCGATCCGCACGCTGTCCCGCTGGGACTGGATCCGGTGTGTGGTCCAGAGCAGCTCCACCCGCTGCCCGGTCGCCGCGAGCCCCTCGCTGTTCGCGCTCCTCCGGGTCAGAACACTCGCAGAACGGCCACGTCCGAGTGCCACCTCCACCCACGGATCCGTTCCGCCCACCGGCATGCGCATCAGATCGAGTGCGCTCACACCGCTCACCAGAGGCCCCGAATCCGGCCCCGCGAGGTGCTTCTGCCGCAGCAGCGCCCCCTCAGAAAGCGTCAACGGTTCCCTTCGAAGCATCCAGAGCCCCCGCGCGAGGCGCTGGATCTGAGGATTCTTCACGAATTGCGAGGCCCGGCTGCCCGTCTCCGCGGTGGTGACCACATGACGCTCGACGGGGAACCCCACGAGATGCTGCTGGCACGGCCCCGTGCTCGGACTGTAGATGCTCGCAAGGGGAGACAGGAGACGTGGTCCACAGCCGCCGTCGCCCGCCACCCGCACCCCACCCGCTGCTTTGACGGAGCAAATGCGCTTTGAGACCCCTCGATCTGCATCAGCGGAGCACATGCACGTGAGGGTGGGCGGGGCCGCGGCGTAGCCTGGGGGACGTGTCTTCTTCGCAAACAGTTTTCTCAGCCCCGGCCGGTTCCGAGTGGTGGCGCGACGCCGTCATCTACCAGGTGTATCCCCGCTCCTTCAAGGACTCCAACGGGGACGGCATGGGTGACCTCGGCGGTGTCACCGAGAAGCTGCCGTACCTCAAGGACCTGGGCGTGGACGCCGTCTGGCTCTCCCCCTTCTACCTCTCGCCGCAGCACGACGCCGGGTACGACGTCGCGGACTACCGCACCGTCGATCCGCGCTTCGGCTCCCTCGAGGACTTCGACCGCATGCGCGAGGAGGCCCACCGGCTGGGCCTGAAGATCATCGTGGACCTGGTCCCCAACCACACCTCCGAGGACCACGAGTGGTTCCAGGCCGCTCTCGCCGCCGGCCCGGGCTCACCCGAGCGCGAGCGCTACATGTTCCGCGAGGGCACCGGCGAGAACGGCGAGCTGCCGCCCAACAACTGGAAGTCCCTCTTCGGCGGCGCCGCGTGGTCCCGCGTGCCGGACGGGCAGTGGTACCTGCACCTCTTCGACTCTTCGCAGCCGGACCTGAACTGGGAGAACCCGGAGGTCTGGGAGGAGTTCCGCGCGATCCTGCGCTTCTGGCTGGACCGCGGTGCGGACGGCTTCCGGGTGGATGTGGCCCACGGAATGATCAAGGCGGATGGCCTGCCGGACTGGGACGAGCAGGTCCACATGGTCGAGGGCACGGACGCCGCCGAGGACGACGACGCCGCGGCCACCCGCCCCACAGACGTCGCCTCGGCGTCGACCGTGGATTCCGGGAACGACGATGCCGCGGCGCTCGGCCCTGAGACGGTCGGGGTCGAGCAGGGTGACCTCGCGGCCGGAAGCGCCGAGGGCGCCGCCGCCCCCGCAGCCGACGCCGAGGAGGCCGCCCCCACCAAGACCATGGACACCGGCCCGTACTTCGACCAGGACGGTGTGCACGAGATATACCGGGACTGGAACCGTGTGCTGCAGGAGTACCCGGGTGAGCGGATGCTGGTGGTGGAGGCGTGGGTGGGCCCGGCGTCGCGGCTGGCCCGCTACGTGCGGGAGGACGAGGCGCAGCAGGCGTTCAACTTCGACTTCCTGGTGGCCGGGTGGCACCGGGACCGCATGCGGGACACCATCGAGACCTCCCTGCGCGCGAACGCCGAGGTGGGTGCGCCGTGCACGTGGGTGCTGTCCAACCACGACACGGTCCGTCACCCCTCCCGCTACGGCCTGAGCTCGCGCACCGCGTACCCGAACGGCATCGGCGCGCAGGACGAGCAGCCCCACCACGGGCAGGGCCTGCGCAGGGCCCGGGCCGCCGCGCTCGTGGAGCTGTCCCTGCCGGGGTCGGCGTACGTGTACCAGGGGGACGAGCTGGGCCTGCCGGAGCACACCGAGCTGCCCGACGACGCCCGCCAGGACCCCACGTTCCACCGCAGCCTGGGCGCGGAGCTGGGTCGCGACGGCGCTCGCGTGCCTCTCCCCTGGTCTCCCGTGGGCGAGGGGCTGGGTTTCGGCCCCGCTCCGTGGCTGCCCCAGCCGGAGTCCTTCGCCGAGATCACGGTGGACCACCAGCTCGGTGATCCGCAATCCACCCTGAACCTCTACCGGAGGGCCCTGCGGCTGCGTCACGAGCTGGGTCTGGGCGCCACCGGCTTCGCATGGCATCCGCTGAGCGAGGACGAGCAGGGCGTTCTCGCGTACGTGCTCCCTCGCGCTGATGGGGACGTCCTGGTGGCCGCCAACCTGGGCGAGTCCGCCGTGGGCTTCGAGGAGCTCTCCCGCGGCGAGCTGCTGCTCGCGAGCGGTCAGGACGCCGTGGTGGGTGACCGCCTGAGCGTGGACAGCGCAGTGTGGCTCAAGCTCTGAGCGGCTGACGCGGCGCGCACGGCCGGGCAGGAGGTGTCCCCTCCGCCCGGCCGTTCGCATGCGCGGCAGACCTGCGCCCAAGCCGGGTGCGGCGTCTCGAAGGCGGCGAGCGGAGGGCAGGGGCGCGGCTCAGCCGGACGGCGTGCTCGCGCAGTTGGCCTGCAGCCATGACTCCGCGGGTTCCAGGGCCCGGTGCAGCCGCACGGCCTCGCGGGGCTGGAGGGTGTTGCCAGCGTCGCCGAGGATGGATTGGACGTCGTCGAACGCCGGGCGCACGGCCCCCGGGAGGTGCGCCCGCGCCGAGGTGAGGGAATCTCTAGCCTGGACGAGGGCGTCGTCGTCCCTGTCGTCCCCGTCGCCGTCCTGGTCCGTGAGTGGTAGCAGCTCCAGCCCGCTGTAGGCCTCGGCCACGTCGAAGCAGGCGGTGGTGTCCGCGTGCCCCTGGGGGGTCGCCGCCGCGGCGGAGGGAGAGGGCGAGGAGGATGCAGGGACCAGATCGATGGTCGTGGCCTGGTCCCTGTGGACGCTGCACCCGCTCACCAGGGCGGCGACGACGAGTGCCGCCGCACCCGCGCACAGCGCTCGCGCTCGCTGGTCCATGCCCGGTCCTTTCCCACGTTCCCGCTGCCCAGAAGCCCGCCCATGCGCGTCCGCCAGGTTCGGCGACGGGGCGGGTCCGGTGAACCACACGCTAGGGCGCGAACCTCCGCGCAGGCTGAGGGTGGGGTGGCTGGCAGATGTGGCCGGGAATGAGAAGAACCCCCGCGTGTAGAAGCCACGCGAGGGTTCAGTGGCTCCGACCGGCGTCGATCCGGTGACCTTACGATTTTCAGTCGTACGCTCTACCAACTGAGCTACAGAGCCAGGCACACGCCGGGGTGAAACCCTCGGTGATATGCCGCGACGGCGCGAAAAGTTGCCTTTTCATCGCCGCCTGAGCGACCCTGACGGGACTTGAACCCGCGACCTCCGCCGTGACAGGGCGGCGCGCTAACCAACTGCGCTACAGGGCCTTGATTGTTTCCAACGAGAGAAGATCTTACCAGGACAACCGACTCACTGTGCAAATCGGCGCCCCCGCAGGAGCCCCGTGGGAAAACGTACCCCCAACGGGATTCGAACCCGTGCCGCCGCCGTGAAAGGGCGGTGTCCTAGGCCGCTAGACGATGGGGGCCAGAACCTCCTCCGAGCGGTGACACGACACCCCTCGGACGATGGACCGTCAGTAGCTTAGAGGGAAGGTGCCCTCTTTCACAAACGGGCCGTGAGCCTGCGGAAACCGCAGCGGGGCCCTGAGACGGCCGCGCACGCCGGCTCTCTGCCCGGCCGGCGGCGACTCTCAGATGCCCAGGTCCGGGCGGTCCTCCAACCGGGGGTCCTCGAAGCACGGGACGATCATGGCCGGGCCCACGCAGTTGTGCAGCACGCCCTGGGACGTGGAGCCCAGCAGCATCCCGGTGAAACCGCCGCGCCCGCGGGTTCCGGTGACCACCAGCTGGTTCTGCGCGGAACGCTCCACGAGCACGTGGATGGGGGACCCGTCTGCGAGCACGCCGGTGATCTCCAGGTCCGGGAAGTGCCCGCGCAACCACTCGACACTGGCGTCCAGCGCGTTCTGGACCTGTCCGCGGAGGTCGTCGAAGTCCACCGGGGAGGGCAGCCACACCGAGGACCCGGACTCGGAGGGTGCGGCGCACACCACGGTCAGCGGCACACCGAGCTGCTCGGCCTCCTCCGCGGCCCACAGCATGGCGGCACTGGCCCGCTCGGAGCCGTCGGAGCCCACGGTCACACCGTCCACGAAAGCTCCGTGACGGCTCACGTTCTCGTGGAGCCGGTACTCGGTGCCCCACTGGAGGGGGATGATCCCCACGGGGCAGTGCGCGTGCGCGGGAACGGCCGTTGAGACCGAGCCCAGTAGACGTCCGATCAGACCGCCCCGGCCTCGGGAGCCCAGCACCAGCAGCTGCGCGTCCCTGCTCAGCTCCACGAGCACGCCGGAGGGGTCCCCGGCCTCGACCGTGGACCGGACGTCCACGTCCAGCTCTGCCACGCGGCGTCGGGCGTCGTCCACGAGCTCCTGCACGGCGCGGTTCATGGCGGCGTCGTCGAACGCGGCGTAGCCGACGTCGAAGGTGGAGCCCCCGACCATCGGCACCGAGTAGGCGGTCACCACGTGCAGCGGCGCCCCGCGGCGGTGGGCCTCCCGGGCGGCCCAGTGCAGGGCGGCCAGGCTCTGCTCGGAACCGTCCACACCCACGACGATCTCGGCCTCACGTGCGTTCATGGTGCTCCCTCCCTGGGCAGGATGTCCTGGTTCCAGCCTAGTCGCGTGCTCCCCCGCACCGCGGAGGCGGTGAGATGATGGACGCGCCCCGGGCGTGCTCCACGCAGCGCGTCCCGGAGGACGACATCGAGGGGCCGAACCCCCCGGAACGGAGGCGAACCGTGAGCGCAAGATCCGAGCACCCCACCATGACGGCGCAGGTCAGGGGCGGCACGTGGCGGTCGTGGGGCGGCAACCTCAGCATCGAGCCGGCCGTGACCGTGCGCCCCACGGACTCGGACCAGGTGCTGGAGGTTCTCCAGGAGGCCGCCTCGCAGGGCGTGGCGGTGCGCCCCGCCGGGTCCGGGCACAGCTGCTCCCCGCTGGTCCCCACCGGGGGCGTGCTGCTGGACACCTCCGCGCTCAAGGGTCTGGTGTCCGTGGACGAGGACCGCCAGCAGGTCACCGTGTTCGCCGGGACCACCCTGCAGGAGCTGAACGTGGTCCTGGAGCAGCACGGGCTGGCGCTGGCCAACCTCCCGGACTCCTCGCACATGAGCGTGGGCGGGGCGCTGGCCACGGGCACCCACGGCACCGGGCTGGGCCAGCCGTCCCTGGGTGGGCAGGTGATCGGGCTGAGCCTCGCGACCCCGGAGGGCGAGCTGATCTCCTGCTCCGAGACCCACAGCCCCGAGCTGCTCGACGCCGCCCGGGTGAACCTGGGCGTGCTGGGCGTGGTGGTCTCCGTGACGTTCCAGTGCGTCAACGCCTTCCGGCTGCACTGCGCCGAGTTCCGCGAGCCGATCGGATCCCTGCTGGACACCATGCAGGAGCGGATGTCCGGCGCGGACCACTTCGAGTTCTCGTGGATGCCGGGCACCACCGTGGCCCACACCCGCATCCTGAGCCGGCTGCACCGCCTCCCGGACACCTACACGCGCCCCGCCTCGCCCATCTCCCGCGCGCTGCGCCGCGCGGACGACGCCGTCCTGCGCACCTCCCTGACCGCCGGGCTGGGCCGCGTCGGGAACCTGATCCCGCGCGCGGTGAGCCGGCTCAACCGGATCGAGTCCCTCGCGGAGAGCTCCCGGCGCTACACGGACGTGTCCTACCGCGTGTTCACGGTGGCCCGCCCGGTGCGCTACGTGGCCACCGAGTACGCCCTGCCGCTGGAGGCCACCGCCTCCGCGGTGCGGGAGCTGCGCACCCTGGTGGACGCGCACGTGTACGACCTCGCGTTCCCCATGACCGTGCGCTGCTCCCCGCCGGACCAGGGGCACCTCTCCCCCGCGGGAGGCCGGTACACGGGGTGGATCAACCTGCGCCAGTGCGGCCGGCGCCCCAGCCAGACCTTCCTCACCGCCGCCGAGCAGATCCTCGTGGACCACGGCGGCCGCCCCCACTGGGGCACGCTGCACACCCGCACCGCCGAGGAACTCGCGCCCCTCTACACCCAGTGGGACGAGTTCCTCACCCTGCGCGCCGCCATGGACCCCCAGGGCACCCTGCTCAACCCCCACCTCCGGAGGCTGCTGGGACTCTGATGCCCGCTCGTTCCGCCCCTGCGCGGAGCCTGCACTGCTCAGAGCAGACCGTCGGCTTGGAGGAGCGGACGGACGCCCTCGCCGAACCAGTAGGCCTCCTCGAGGCACGGGTATCCGGAGAGCACGAACTCGTCGATGCCCGCGGCAACATACTCCGCGATGAGGTCGGCCACCTCCCGGTGGGACCCCACCATGGCCGTCCCCGCTCCACCACGCAGCAGGCCCACTCCTGCCCACAGGCCGGGGTGGACCTGCAACTTGGTTGCGGAACCACCGTGCAGATCCAGCATCCGGCGCTGCCCCTCGGACTCTGAACGGCGCAGCGCTTCCTGCTGCTCCTGGATCATCCGTTCGTCCACGCCCGCGAGCATGCCCTCGGCCACCGCCCATGCCTGAGCCGACGTCTCCCGCGAAATGGTGTGCAGACGGATGCCAAAGCGCACGCTGCGTCCGCGTGCCCTTGCGAGTTCACGGATCCGGTCGATCTTCTCCTTTGCCTGTTGCGGTGGTTCACCCCACGTGAGGAAGACATCCGCGTGTTCCGCAGCCACGGTGGCCGCAGCTGCGGAGGAACCCCCGAAGTACACCTGCGGACGGGGCGCAGGCGGGAAGTCCAGCCTGGCCTGCTCCACGGCGAGGTGCTCACCTCGGTAGTCGAAGGGTGGCTCGTGATCCCACAGGCGGGACACGATGTCCAGGAACTCTCCGGTCCGAGCGTAGCGACCGTCTTTGTCCAGGAAGTCTCCGAAGGCGCGCTGCTCGGTGGACTCCCCACCGGCCACCACGTTGACGTTGAGCCGTCCCCCCGTGAGGTCCTGGTACGTGGCCGCCATCTGGGCCGCCAGGGTGGGGGACATGGCTCCGGGACGCAACGCCACGAGGAACTTGAGTCTTTCCGTGTGCTGGGAGATGGCGGCCGTGGTCAACCAGGCGTCCTGGCACCACAGGCCCGTGGGCGAGAGCACGGATTCGAAACCGTTGTATTCCGCCGCCTGCGCCACCTGCACCAAATAGGGCAGACGCGGTTCACGCAGGGTCTCCGTGGCCTGAATGCTCGCCCCGTGGCCTCCGCCCACAATGCCGCGGGAATCCGACGCGGTGGGGAGGAACCAGTGGAGGGAAATCGGGGCCATGGGAAACACTCCTGTCGTAGCTGTCCGGTCCAGGCCACGCTACGGCTGAGGGAGCTGAGGCCTATGCGTCACGTCACTCAAGGACACACAACCCGATCCCACTGCGCGCCTGGGCAGGCGGCGGCCCAACGGCGTGCAGGGGAGGGGAGGACGACCCGATGGGCGCTACTGCTGGACAGCTCCGCGGGAGACCGCCACCATCTCGTCCCGCTCCACGACCTTCACGCGCTCGCGCGGGTTGCCCTGGGCGTCCTGCGAGGCCTGGCCGAGGCCCTGCTCGTGCTCGTCGAGGGTGAGCCAGCCCTCCCACGTGGTGTAGGGCACGCCCTTCTCCTTGAGCAGCGCCACCACGGCCTCGGGCTCGGGGTTCTCGGGGTCCGCCAGGGAGGCGTGGTCCTCGATCAGGTGGTTCACGGTCTCCAGCGCGTCCGACTTGGTGGCACCGATCAGGCCCACCGGTCCGCGCTTGATCCAGCCGGTGGCGTACACGCCGGGCAGCGGGGCGCCGTCGGCGTCCACCACGCGGCCCTCCTCGTTGAGGATCACCCCGCGCTCGGGGTCGAAGGGCAGCTCGGGCAGCGGCGAGCCCAGGTAGCCGATCGCGTGGTAGACGGCCTGCACCGGGTACTGCGTGTACTCTCCGGTGCCCGTGACGGAGGCGTCCCCGTTGAGGCGGGTGCGCTCCATGCGGATGGCCCGCACCTTGCCGTTCTCGTCCCCGAGGATCTCCTCCGGGGTCTGCAGGAAGTGCAGGTGCAGCCGGCGGGAGGCCGTCTTGGGCGAGTCGTCCTCGCGCCACTTCTGCAGGGTCTTCATCATGACCTTGGTCTGGTTGTTCTCCGCCATGGCTTTCTCGGAGGCCTCGTCGAACTCGAAGTCCTCGTCGTAGACCACGATGTCGACGTCCCGGGACTTCGCCAGCTCGCGCAGCTCCAGGGGCGTGAACTTGATCTGGGCGGGGCCGCGGCGTCCGAAGATGTGCACGTCCGTGACCGGGGACTTCCGCAGCCCCTCGTACACGTTCTCCGGGATCTCGGTGACAAGCATGTCCTCGGCGTGCTTGGACAGCACACGCGCAACGTCCAGGGCCACGTTGCCGTTGCCGATGACCGCGATCTCCTTGGCCTCCAGAGGCCAGGTGCGGGGGTAGTCCGGGTGCCCGTCGTACCAGGCGACGAAGCGGGCGGCGCCGTAGGAGCCGTCCAGGTCCGCGCCGGGGATGTCCAGCGGAGCGTCGTTGACGGCACCGGTGGCGAAGATGACGGCATCGTAGTGGGTCAGGAACTCACCCAGGGTGATGTCCCGGCCGTACTCCACGTTGCCGAAGAAACGGATGTCCCCGCGGCTGAGGATCGAGCGCAGCGCGGTGACGATCCCCTTGATGCGGGGGTGGTCCGGGGCCACCCCGTAGCGGATGAGGCCGAAGGGAGTGGGGTAGCGGTCGAAGAGGTCAACGCTCACCTCGAGCTCACCCTCGCGCACCGCCTCGGTCTTGGTGATCATGTCCGCGGCGTAGATGCCGGCGGGGCCTGCACCGATCACGGCCACGCGGAGCGGGCGGGAGCTGGGGGTTGTCACGGTGGTGACTCCTTTCGACGCGCACACGGATCCCGCGTGCTGGCAGGGACTGGGATCAACGGTAGTGAACGCGGGTCAGTCTTGCCTAACCACGCGGAGGAGCTCGCGTGGCCGCCCGCACCACATGCGCGCCCCGCCCTGCGGAACCGGCGGGGCAGCACGGTACGCGGGCGGCGTCGTCGTAGTATTTCTACACAAACATCCCCCACCCGTCCCGTTCGGCGCCCGAACGCGCCCACCCGTGAGGATCCCTATGTCGTCATCCACCCCGCCCGCTCAGCGCAGCGAGCCCCGAGGCGGGCTGGACCGCTTCTTCTCCATCACCCGGCGCGGTTCCACTGTGGGCCGGGAGGTCCGCGGTGGCGTGGCCACGTTCATCGCCATGAGCTACATCGTGGTGCTCAACCCGCTGGTACTCGGCTACGGCCAGGACGCGGCGGGCAACACCCTGGGTGGCGCGCGGGTGGCCGCCGTGACGGCCCTGGTGGCCGGCGTGATGACCATCGTCATGGGCGTGTGGGCCCGGTCCCCGTTCGGCATGGCCGCGGGGCTGGGCGTAAACGCGTTCCTCGCCGTCACCATCGCCACCAACCCAGGGCTCACGTGGCCCGAGGTGATGGGCCTGGTGATCTGGGCCGGCGTGATCATGGTGGTGCTGGTGCTCACCGGCTTCCGCACCGCCGTGTTCAACGCGGTGCCGGCGTCGCTGAAGACGGCCATCGTGGTGGGCATCGGGCTGTTCATCGCCCTGATCGGCTTCGTCAACGCCGGGTTCGTGCGCCGCATGCCGGACGCCGCCGGGACCACCGTGCCCGTGCAGCTGGGCAGCGGGGGCCAGCTCTTCGGGTGGCCCACTCTGACCTTCGTGGTGGGGCTGCTGCTGACCGTGGCGCTGATGGTGCGCAACGTGAAGGGCGGAATCCTGATCTCGGTGGTGCTCACCACCGTCCTGGCGCACGTGCTGGAGGCGGTGGCACCCTCGGGATCCTCCACCGAGAACCCGCACGGCTGGTCGCTCGTGGTGCCCGCCACTCCGGACGGGTTCTTCGGCCTCCCGGACCTCTCCCTGATCGGCTCGGCGGCGCCCCTGGAGGCGTTCCAGCAGCTCGGGGCGATCTCCTGCCTGCTGCTGATCTTCACCATCCTGCTGTCCGTGTTCTTCGACGCGATGGGCACGATGGTCGGGCTCTCCCAGCAGGCCGGTCTTGTGGCCGAGGACGGCCAGATCGAGCACGTGGACCGTGTGCTGCTCGTGGACGCGCTGGGTGCCGTTGCCGGTGGCGCCGGGTCCGCGTCCTCCAACCAGATCTTCGTGGAGTCCTCCACGGGCATCGCCGACGGCGCCCGCACGGGTCTCGCGAACGTCGTCACGGGCGCACTGTTCCTGGCTGCGATGTTCCTGACGCCACTGGTCAGCCTGGTCCCGTTCGAGGCCGTGGCCCCCGCCATGGTCGTCGTGGGCTTCCTGATGGCCCGCAACGTCGTCGACATCGACTGGCAGGACTGGGGCGTGGCCGTGCCCTCTTTCCTCACCTTCGCCGTCATGCCGTTCACCTACTCCATCGCGGACGGCATCGGCGCGGGCTTCGTCTCCTACGTCTTCATCCGTCTCGTCCAGGGCCGCGCAAAAGACATCCACCCGCTGATGTACGTGGTGGCGCTGGCCTTCGTGATGTTCTTCGGCGTGGGCGTCATCGAGGGCTGGGCGGCCTGACGCCCGTTCCCTGACGACGACGGCGCTACGCGGCGTCGTCCCCGCCCGCCACCGGCCCCTCGGGCACCGGGTCCGCCGGCTTGTCGTGCCACGGCTGGGTGCCGGCGGCCAGTTCGCGGCACCACGCGGTGTCCTTGTACTGGGCCGGCAGGGAACCGACGAGCAGCTCGCGGGCCAGCGCGGCGGCGTCGGCGGAACCGGCCTGCGGCAGCGGTGCGTGGGAAGCGGCGAGCACCACGTTGCCGTAGCGGCGGCCCTTGAGCATCGCGGCGTCCGCCACGGCGGCCACGTGCTCGAAGACCTCCAGCAGCGCCGCGATCTCCGCGCGCGTCCCCTTGAGGTTGCGGGTGTCCCCCACGTTGAGCAGGTAGAGACCGGCCGGGGCCATCACCCGGTCCACGTGGTGCGCGAACTCCAGTGTGCGCAGGTGCCCAGGCGTCTGCTCACCGGCGAAGACATCGCGGATCACCAGGTCCCGTGACCCCTCAGAGAGGGACTCGGTCACCGCGCGGGCCTCCCCCGCCCGGATCCGCAGCAGGGGCGCGCGGGGCAGGTCCAGCCACTCGCGCACCAGGCGGGCGAGGGCGGCGTCGAGCTCCACGACCACCTGCCGCGCCTGCGGGTAGCGCCACGCGAGGTAGCGGGCCATCGAGCACGCGCCACCGCCCAGGTGCAGCACGCGTAGCGCGGTGGGATCCAGGCGGGAAGAGACGTGCTCCTCGGCCACCGCGGAGAACCAGCGCATGTACTCGAACTCCAGCTGCTCCGGGTGGTCCGGAACGATGTGCGAGGACGGCACCCCGTTCACGCGCAGCACCCACGCGCCAGGCACGTACGTGTCCTGCTGCAGCTCCACAGTGCCGGTGTCCGTGACCCAGGTGCGCTCCACGAGACCGGGGGCGTCCGACGACGTCACCCGCGCGGGTTCAGCAGCCTGCTTCCGGTTCTTCTTCTGGCCCTTCCTGCTCACAGAGCGCGGCGAGGGGTCACTGCCGGCCGTCCGCGGACGGTTCGTTCCGCTCGGCGGCGTGCTTGCCTGCAGTGCGTCGAGCCGCCGAATCCTGGCCGTCGGAATCCTGCCCGGCGGCGCCGTCGAAACCCCCTGCGGTGATCCCTCGGCGCTCCTTCGAGCGGCCAAGTTCGTGGCTGTGCAGCGCGGACTCCAGGCGCTCGAGCTTGCCCGTGAGCTCACCGGTGTGGCCGGGGCGGATGTCCGCCTTGAGCACGAGCGAGACGCGCGGGCCGTACTCGGCCACGGCGGCGGTGGCCTCCTTGACCACCGCCATGCACTCGTCCCACTCACCCTCGATGGTGGTGAACATGGAGTCGGTGCGGTTGGGCAGTCCCGACTCGCGCACCACGTGGACGGCCGCGGCGACGGCGTCGTGGACGGAGGCATCGGGATTGTCCCCACCGCTCGGGGAGACTGAGAAGGCAACCAGCATGTAACCAGTGTGGCACCGGCACTGCGCGGGCGCGACCCCCCCACCCCGGTCCATAGACTGGAGGCACAGCCGACCGATCGCGAGGGAGCACGTTCCATGACGCAGGGCATCTACATTTCCGCCATGACACCGCGGAGCGGCAAGACGCTGGTGGCACTGGGCCTCGCGGACACCATGTTCAAGCGCACGGACGCCCTGGGTTTCTTTCGTCCGGTCTTCGACGGCGCGGCACCGGAAGACGACTCCGTCCTGCAGCTCATGAAGCGCACCTTCGACCTCCCGGACTCCCGGTGCCGGGGCGCGGTGTCTCTGGAGCGCTGCCGCGAGATCCTCGCCTCCGGTGAGCACGACGACCTCGACTCCGCCGCCATGGCCGTGTACTCCGAGATGGCGCTGGAGTGCGATGTGATCGTCGTGGACGGCACCGACCTGCTGGCCCACAACGCTGTCACCGCCGAGTTCGACCTCAACGCCCGCCTGGCCAACAACATGGGCTGCTCCGTGGCCGCGGTGATCGGAGCCCACGAGTCCGGGCGTGTGAAGGACGTGCTCAACGCGATCGACGTGACCCGCACCGAGCTGCGCCAGGCCGGGTGCGACATCTACGCCGTGATCGTCAACCGCGCGGACCCGGAGCAGGCGGAGCAGATCCGCCGGGAGGCCAAGCCCGGCAACCACAACCTCCCCGCGTACGTGATCCCGGAGATCCCCGCGATCTCGAACCCCACCGTCGCCGAGCTCGTGGATGCCCAGGGCTACGGCACGGACTTCAACTCCACGCCCCTGGACCGCGACATCAAGGCCGTGAAGGTGGCCGCGATGACCGCCGGGAACTTCCTGGACCAGATTGCGGACGGGGACCTGGTGATCACCCCCGGGGACCGGACGGACGTGGTCTCGGCAACCCTGGCGTCGTCGTTGGCGCCCACGCTGCCGGTGCCCGCCGGGATGCTGCTGACCGGAGGCTTCCGGCCCGCCGGCGCGGTGGGCTCGCTGCTGGGCGCGGCTCCGTTCCCCGTGCTGACCACCGAGCGGGACACCTTCACCACCGCGCAGGCCGTGGCCGGCACGCGCGGCACCCTGGCCGGCGCGCACTCCCGCAAGATCGCCGCCGCGCGCGGCGCGTGGGCGGAGCACGTGGACAGCGACGAGCTCTCGGGGCGGCTCACCCTGCCGCGGCCCGTGCGGCGCACCCCCCTGCGGTTCCTGCACGAGCTCGTGGAGTCCGCGCGGGCGGACCGCAAGCGGATCGTGCTGCCCGAGGGCGACGACCCCCGCATCCTGCGCGCCGCGGAGCTCATCCACCGGCGCAACTTCTGCGACCTCACCGTGCTGGGCGATCCCGAGACGGTCCGATCGCTCGCGCAGTCCGAGGGCATCGAGCTCGACTTCGACGCCGACGGCCTGGACCTCGTGGACTTCCAGCACGACGACGCCCTGCGCGAGAAGTACGCGGACGAGTACGTGCGGCTGCGCTCCCACAAGGGCGTGAGCACGGGGCAGGCGCTCGAGCGCATGATGGACGGCTCCTACTTCGGCACCATGATGGTCCAGATGGGGGACGTGGACGGCATGGTCTCCGGCGCCGCACACACCACCGCGAACACCATCCGCCCGGCCCTCGAGTTTGTGAAGACCCGGGAGGGCGTGAACATCGTCTCCTCGGTGTTCTTCATGCTGCTCGCAGACCGCGTGCTCGTCTACGGCGACTGCGCTGTAAACCCGAACCCGGACGAGCGGCAGCTCGCGGACATCGCCCTGGCCTCCGCGCAGACCGCCCGCGAGTTCGGCGTGGACCCCCGCGTGGCCATGCTCTCCTACTCCACCGGCGGTTCCGGCTCCGGCGAGGACGTGGAGCGGGTGCGCGCGGCCACCGAGCTCGTGCGCGCCGCGAACCCGGACTTCGAGGTGGAGGGCCCCATCCAGTACGACGCTGCCGTGGACGCCTCGATAGCCAGGTCCAAGCTGCCGGGCTCGCACGTCGCGGGGCAGGCCACCGTGTTCGTGTTCCCGGACCTGAACACCGGCAACAACACCTACAAGGCCGTGCAGCAGTCCGCGGGCGCGGTGGCCGTGGGCCCCGTGCTGCAGGGACTGCGCAAGCCCGTGAACGACCTCTCCCGCGGCTGCACCGTGGACGACATCGTCAACACGGTGGCCATCACGGCCATCCAGGCGCAGACGCTCTGAGCTTTCCAGGCAGGCTGGGCGCGGGCAGGGACCGCGAGGGACGACGACGCCGCCGCGAGCGCCGTCGTCGTCCCACCGCACCGCCTGTACCACCTGCCCCACCCGACTCGAACCGGCTCCGCCACAACCCGCGGCCACCGTGCCGCTGAAGGGACAGCACCATGCTCGTACTCGTCGTCAACTGCGGTTCGTCCTCCATCAAGTACCAGGTCCGCGAGGTCACCACGGCCGGTGAGGAGCCGCAGGCGTACACCTCCTCGATGCCCGCCATCAACGAGAACGTGACCCTGGACCGGGCCACCGCCGGCGTGGAGGGTGGGGAGGTCATCACCAAGGGCCTCATCGAGAACATCGGCACCTCGGACGTCCAGGACCACACCCAGGCCCTCGAGATCCTCTCGCGGCGCCTGGACGAGGAGCTCGGCGGGCGCACGATCGACGCCGCCGGGCACCGCGTGGTCCACGGCGGCGAGCGCTTCTCCGCGCCCGTGCTGGTCAACAACGAGATCATCCGCGCGATCGAGCGCCTCGCCCCGCTCGCCCCGCTGCACAACCCCGCCCACGCGCTCGGGCTGCGCGCCATCCAGAAGACCTACCCGGGCATGCCCCAGGTGTGCGTGTTCGACACCGCGTTCCACCGCTCCATGCCCGAGAAGGCCTGGCGCTACGCCATCCCGGACGACTGGTACGAGATGCACGGCATGCGCCGCTACGGCTTCCACGGCACCTCCCACGACTACGTGACGGGCAAGGCCTGCGAGTGCCTGGGCATCCCCCGCGAGCAGTTCAACGCGGTGGTCGCCCACCTGGGCAACGGCGCGTCCGCCACCGCGATCCGCGGCGGGCGCTCGTTCGACACCTCCATGGGCTACACCCCCCTGGCAGGGCTCGTCATGGGCACCCGCAGCGGGGACCTGGACCCCTCCGTGGTCACCGCCATGATGGACCGCAACCCCGCCATGGGCACACAGGAGATGAACCGGGTCCTCAACAACGAGTCCGGCCTGGAGGGCATCTGCGGGGACTCGGACATGCGCGCCGTGCAGCAGCGGGCCGACGCCGGGGACCAGCGGGCGCAGCTCGCACTGGACATGGCCGCCTACCGCCTGGCGAAGTACGTGGGCGGGTACCACGTGGCGGTCGGCGGGGCGCAGGCGCTGATCTTCACCGCCGGCATCGGGGAGAACTCCCCCGAGTTCCGGGCCCTGGTGTGCGACCAGCTGGGGGCACTCGGCATCACCCTGGACCCCGCGCTCAACGAGGACCCGCAGGGGGACGTGGCCCGCATCAGCGCGGAGACCTCCGCGATCGAGGTCCTCGTGGTGGCCACGGACGAGGAGCGGGCCATCGCGGAGGCCACCGCCGCACTGGTGTGGGAGCGGGTCAAAAAGTAGCGGGCGGGCGCCCCGGCCCGTACGAAAATAGTGCAGAAAACGACGTCTGCCGCCTGGTAGGCGTCGTTTTCTGCACTTCATGTGCGCCGGAGCCCGGGCCCGAGGGGGCGACGGCGCGGCGCGGGCCGGGCGCGGGCGGGTCAGCCCTGCTTGGTCACCGGCTCCTGCGCGGACCACGGGAAGACGATCCACTCGTCGGTGGACTTCCAGGAGAAGTCCGGGCGGACCTCCGAGCGGGGCTTCTCGTAGACCACGGCGGAGCGGCACTCGGCACCGTAGCCGCGCAGCAGCTCCAGCACGAGGGCGAGGGTGCGGCCGGAGTCCACGACGTCGTCCACCACCAGCACCTTCTTGTCGCTGATGGAGTCCGTGTCCAGCATGGGGGCGAGCAGCACCGGGTCCGGGAGGGTCTCGTGGACGTCCGTGTAGAACTCGACGTTCACGGCGTCCGAGAGCTTCACTCCCATCGCGTAGGACAGGGCGCCAGCGGGCAGCAGACCACCGCGCGCGACGGCGATGATGATGTCCGGGGCGAACTCCGAGTCCACGATCTGCTGGGCGAGCTCACGGCTGGCGGCGCCGAACCCCTCCCAGGTCAGGATTTCCTTGTTGTCCAGTTCTGTGGAGTCCGCGTGAAAGGCCATTCCCGTAGGTTAGTCGGTTTTCACGGCCCGCACGTGCAGCCGTCCGGCCCACGGTGCCGCCCGGTCGCTCTGCCCTCCCTGCCCCAGATCGGAACCCGGTCCCACCGCGCCTACACTTTCCCTGTCCCCTCCTGCCCTTCCTGATCGAGGATCCCCATGGCCAGTTCAGCACCGTCCACCCTGCCCGGCGAGCGGGTCGCCCGCCCGGAGGACGAGCGGCTGGGAGCCGGACGAACCGTGGCGTACGCGGTGCAGCACATCCTGACCATGTACGGCGGACTGATCGCTGTTCCGCTCGTGGTGGCCAGTGCCGCCGGGTACGACGCCTCGACCACAGCCCTGCTGGTGGCTGCCGCCCTGTTCGTGGGCGGTTTCGCCACGTTCCTGCAGTCGTGGGGGCTGCCGCGGGTGGGTTCGCAGCTGCCGCTCGTGCAGGGGGTGTCCTTCACGGGCATCGCCACGATGCTCTCCGTGCTGGCCACCGGTGGCGGGATGCAGTCGGTGATGGGCTCCATCATGGTGGCCTCCGCGTTCGGCTTCCTGGTGGCACCGTTCTTCGCCCGCGTGCTGCGCTTCTTCCCACCCGTGGTCACGGGCTCCATCATCACGACCATCGGCGTCACCCTGGTCCCGGTGGCGGCCGGGTGGTCCATGGGCGACGACGCCGCCGCACCGGACTACGGCTCCCTCGCCAACATCGGCCTGGCCGGGTTCACCCTGCTCGCCGTGCTGCTGCTCTCGAAGTTCGGGGGTGCCGTGCTCTCGCGTCTGGCCATCCTTGTGGCCATCGTGGCCGGCACAGTGCTCGCGTGGGCCACGGGGATGGCGGACTTTTCGCAGGTGGGTCAGGGGCCGTGGGTCGCACTGCCCTCGCCGTTCCACTTCGGTGCGCCCACGTTCCACATGGCGGCGATCGTGGCCATGGGCATTGTGATCCTGGTGAACATGGCGGAGACCACCGCTGACATCCTGGCCCTGTCCGAGATCACGGGCTCGCGGATCGACTCCGCACGCATCGCGGACGGGCTGCGCGCGGACATGCTCTCCTCCGCCGTAGCACCCGTGTTCAACTCGTTCACGCAGACGGCGTTCGTGCAGAACGTGGGGCTGGTGGCGATCACCAAGGTCAAGAGCCGCTACGTGGTGGCACTGGGCGGCGTGTTCATGGTGCTACTGGGCATGCTGCCCGTGCTCGGCCAGGTCATCGCCGCCATCCCCCTGCCGGTGATGGGCGGTGCGGGCTTTGTGCTCTTCGGCACCGTGATGTCCTCGGGCATCCGCACGCTGGCCCGCGTGGACTACCGGGGCGGCATGAACCTGATCATCGTGGCCGTCTCCCTGTCCTTCGGCATGGTCCCAATCGTGGTCCCCACCTTCTACGACGCGTTCCCCGACTGGGTGGGCATCATCTTCTCCTCCGGTATCTCGTCCGCCGCCGTGGCCGCGCTGCTCCTGAACTTCTTCTTCAACGAGGTGGGCCGCAGCCGGCGCACCACCGAGGCCATGGGCATGAACACCGTGGGGCTGCGGGTGCTCTCCCCGCGCGAGGCCGGCGCACTGCAGGACGGCGACCAGTTCGTGGACGGTCGCCTGCTGGACGCCCAGGGGCGGGAGATCCCGTTCGCGTCCTCCCAGGAGCAGTACGAGTCGGTGCGCGAACGCATCAACGCGGGCGAGCTGACTTCGCTGGAGGACATTCGCCGCGCGGTGGATAACTAACCCCGGAAGACGTCGCTCCCCACCTGCGCGTCTCTCCTCCCCTTCTCCTCCGCGAGTCTCGGCCTGTGCACCGCCGGCGCTCCACCGCCGCGGGTTTCTGCCCCTCCTCTGCCCCGAGGGAGCAGCCGTACGAGGGGACGCACACCGCTGCCGGGATCACGCGCTGCCCCTCATCGGCGCACCCGGTGGTAGGCCGCCACCACGTCCTGCGCACGGGGCAGGGCCAGATGGCCCGGGTGGCCGCGGTGGTGGGCCAGGGCGTCCAGTCCGTCCCGCACCACCCGCTCCAGTGCCGCGTCCACCAGCTCGGTCAGAGGAGTGCGGCCGTCGGCCGTGCGCTCGACCTCCTCCAGAAGCCGCGCAATCGCTTCCGTCTGCGAAGGGTCCACGAGCTGGCTCAGAGCGGAGAGGTCCACGTCCTCGCGGCCCCACTGGATGGTGTCGAGACCGCGAGCGCGAGCGGGTTTGTCCCTGCCGCCCCGCTGGGTGGCGCCATGGCGCGGACCGGGCCGGGAGGCGTCGTGCCCCGCGGCACCTGGTCCGGACGGGGTGGCACCGCGTTCGGCCGGGACCGTGCCGGGTGCTTCCGAGGCACCGCCAGGAACGTGCGGGCGGATCTCCCCGAAGGATGCCGCAGGACAAATGTCCTCGGGGCGCGGGAAGTCCCGCACCACCTGCCGGGCGCGGTCGGTGACATCCACGGCGCGGTAGGCGTCCATGGCCACCACCAGGTCCGCGACGTCCAGGAACGCCCCGGAGCCCCCCGTGACCAGGATGGAAGACACCCCACGCTCCGTGTAGAGGGCGCCCACGCGGTCCACGAACGGGGTGATGGGCTCGCGTTCGCCCGGAACCATGGCCCTCATCCGCTCGTCCCGCACCATGAGGTTGGTGGCGCACGTGTCCTCGTCCAGCAGGAGCACCGCCGCCTGTGCCTCGACGGCCTCCACAGTGGCGGCCGCCTGGGACGTGGAGCCGGAGGCGTTGGACGTGCTGAAGTCGCGGGTGTCCGCGCCGGTGGGCAGGTTGTTGATGAACGGCGAGACGTCCGTGTGGTTCACGGCCCGGCCGTCCTCCGCGCGCACGGACATGGCGCTCGGCAGGGTGACCACGCGTTCGCGGCCGTCGCCAGGCACGTGGCTGTAGACCCCGCGCTCCAGGGCCTGCAGCAGCGTGGACTTGCCGTGGTAGCCGCCACCCACGACCACCGTGACGCCCTCGGGGATCCCCATGCCGCTCACGGTCGACCCGTCTTCGAGCTCGAGCTCCACGCGCAGCTCCGGAGGCGTCTCGAACGGGACGGCGCCCCGGGCCAGCGGTTCGTCCCGGTGCCCCGAGGCGCGCGGCAGCACGGCGCTGTCCGCGACGAACGCCACGAGTCCACGCTGCGGCAGCTGCTTCCGCAGGTGCTGGGCGTCCAGGTGGGAGGTCACGTGGGCCTGCAGGGCGTGGGCGTCCAGGTTCTCGTACCGCAGCGCGCGCTCGACGACGCCCGGCAGCACCTCGGTGAGCAGCCGGTGCGCGGCATGGCCCCTGATGCGGCGGCCCGCGGCGGGCAGGGCGATCTCGCAGCGCACCTCCACGTGCGCATCCGTGGCCGCGGGGTCCGGCACCAGGACGGACGAGCGCTCGAGGATCTCCTGGCCAGTGCTCTGGATGGAGATCCCGCCCGAGTCCTTGCCACCGCGCGGGCCCAGCTCACGGGCGGCACGGGAGAACTGCCGGGTGAGGAAGTCCCCGGCCGCCACGCGTCGGTCCTTCGAGGCGATCAGCCCACTCGGGATCCCCGTGCTGCGCAGGGGCAGCCGCACGCGCGCGAGGGACGGCGGGGCGTACGGGTCCGACTGCACGCGGTCCAGGACGAGCTCCACCTCCCCGAGCCGCCACAAACCCTTGAGCTGCTTGTACGCGCTGTAGCTGCTGCCATCCAGGCGGGGGAGGGTCTGCGAGAGGTCCGTGCGAGGTGTGCTCATGGGTCCATCGCACCACATGTGCGGGGGCCGGGGCACGCGGCAGGGCCGCCTCCCCGTGCGGTTTCCCACAAGCAACGGGCCGGGGGACCAGGCCCAAGCGAGCGCTGCGCGCCCCGGGCCCCGTTCACATCTCAGGCTCTGCGTGCCTGCACCCGCCCGAGCACCAGCGCGGCCACAAAGCACAGCACGTATGCCCCAGCGACGGCGGCCCATCCGGCGGTGAACGCCTCCGTGAGGTCCACGAGCTGGCCCACCACCACGGGCCCCAGCGCGAAGCCCAGGTACATCCCGGTGGCCACCAGTCCGGACGCCACACCGATCCGTTCCCCGGACACGGCGGCGACGATTCCCGAGTTGATCACAACGTTTGCGGCCAGCGGCAGCGCGGCGTGGAAGGCGACGCCCAGCCACATGAGCCAGTGCTGCTGCGTCGTCTCCGCGAGCACGAGCAGCCCGAGCCCCACGATCCCGCCCAGGCTCATGACCTGGATCAGCGGTGCGGGTCTGCCGAGCCTGCCGCTCACCCGGCCCCACCCGATCCGGCTTCCGATCCCGATCACTCCCATCGCGCCCAGAAGGAGCCCGGCCACCGTGACGGTGTACCCCATGGCACGCACCGCGAACAGGGACGCGTACACGTTCACGCCCTGCGTGCCCACCGCGTTGAGGAAGGACGTCAGCGTCAGCAGCCACACCGCGGGCGGCAGCGCCCCCGACGACGCCGTGGCGGAGGGTGCGGCGGGAGAGGGAGCGGGCGGCGTCGTCGGGGTGTTCTCGCGGGCGCGGCGCTGCAGCCGGGTGACCACGGTCCACCCCGTGACGAGCAGGGGAACGCACAGCAGCGCGCCGAACAGTGCGGCACCCCGCCAGCCGAACGCCGCGCCCGCCACCGGGAACGTGAGGCCCGCGACCAGCAGACCCACCTGCACCCCGGACTGCTTCCACCC
This sequence comes from Kocuria sp. UBA5001, assembly GCF_002398425.1. Lineage (NCBI taxonomy): Bacteria > Bacillati > Actinomycetota > Actinomycetes > Micrococcales > Micrococcaceae > Kocuria > Kocuria sp. UBA5001. Next base: position 94,619 of record NZ_DGYR01000013.1, on the reverse strand, counting down.
CATCCACGCGGAGCGCTGGGCCAGCGGCACGCGCTGCGCGACGATGCGGTTGGTCACCGGGTTGGAGAAGGACTGCGCGAGACCCGCAATCAGGGCCGCAACCAGCAGCATGGCGTAGGACTGCCACGTGGCGCTGAGCAGGAACGCCACCAGCACACCCCCGAAGATCAGGGTGAGCTGCACGCGGGTGTCGATGCGGTCCGCGAGCACTCCCAGCAGTGGCGCCGCGAGACCCGCTACCACGAACACCGCCGTGATGATGAACCCATACTGCCCCTCGGTGATCCCGTAGCTCTCCACGATGGTGGCGCTCAGCGCACCCACCCCGTAGTTGAACACCGGCCCGGCGGCCATTGCGGCCATGAGCACCGCCAGCAGGATTCCGGGGGCATTGCGCGTCGGCGAAGATGGGGTGCGGGTCACAGTCGATCACCCTAGACCCGCACCGCGCCCTCGACCTCCCGTAGGCTTTCTCCACGACTGAGAAAGGCGGACGCCATGAGTGACTCACTGGATCCGGAGCTCGCCCGGGCCCTGCAGGAACCGGCGCGGCTGGTGCGCGCGGACCCCGCACTGCTGGACACGGTCCGCCAGGCGGGTTCCCCTGCCCAGGCGGAACTGATGCGCCGCGTTTCGGACGTGCGCACTGTGGAGGACCGGTACGCGGCGGCCGCCATGCTCGCAGCCCTCTTCGGCCACCGCGGCCCGCTGGACCAGGCCGCCCACGGCTACGGCAGCACCCCGCCACTCGAACTGCTCGCGCTCGCGGACGTCCCGGCGCTCCAGCCCGCCCTGCGGGAATCCCTGTCCTCCCTCGTCCGCACCGGCCTGCTGGAGTGGGCCACCACCGCGGACCCTTCTCACCCGCCCCTCGAACTCGCCATGGCGGCCCGGGATCTCGGGCTGTCCGACGCTGCAGTGCTGCGTTCCGTCGCGGATCGCGCGGACCAGGTCGCCCACGACGTGGCACCCGCACAGCGGGAGCCACTGGCCCGTTTCTCGGAGGTGCTGCGCGCGGCGGCGCACAACCCCCGGGACGGTGGGGCGGCGGCGTCCGCGCCCGGTTCGATGCCGACGCCGCAGGCTCCCGTCGGCTCGCAGGGCCCCGCGGTCACGACCACCGGCATCCCGGCCTCCGAGATGCTGGGCGAGGACGAGCTGGACGAGCCCTCCCGGCCCGGACACCGCTACCCGGGTGAGGGCGTGCCCGTGCGCGACTCGATCGCAGGCCCTGGCGTCAACGCACCGCTGCAGACCTGGGAGCCGGGCAGCCTCTCGGGACGTCCCACCAGCGGCGAGTCCCAGGACGGGAACGACGCCGCCCACCCGTCCAGTCCCTCGGGCTCGTCCGACCGCCACGGACCGCCGGCGCCCCCGCGCGAACCGTCCACCAACGAGCTGTACTACGGCGTGGGCAGCGACCGGTACGCGGACCGGGACCCGGACAGCGAGCAGACCCGGGCCGAGGACCGCCACGTGGCCCGCAACTGGGCCATCGTGTTCGCAGTGATCGTGGCGGTCATCGTGGTGCTGGTGCTGCTGTTCTGACCGCGGTAGGACCGCCCCCCGCCGGGCTCAGGAGTCGAGGCCGAGGCCCATGGCGCCCAGGGTCTTGAGCAGCGGGGGTGTAGCCGCCGAAGAGGACCCCGTTGTCCCCGCTGAGCCGGTAGGTTGACCAGATCCGCCAGGCCCTGCCTGTTGCGCCCCCCGATCGGGTCCAGCTGCCCGTCGGTGAGCGGCTCGGTCATCAGCGCGTAGTCGTAGACCGGTGCGGACTTGAGCCTGTTGTGCTTGAGCAGGACGAGAACACGTTGGTGGCCAGCACGGCGCGAGGCGCCCGCACGAGCCCGGCGTCGGTGTGGGCCACCACGCCGTCACCGAGGTGCCCAGGTCGGTCGCGCGGCTGTATTCGTGGATCTCGCCACCCAGCTCCGTGACCACCCGGGCCAGTTTGGCGGGGTGGACCATGGCACACGTTCGCTTCCTCCACCGCCGGCGGGGTGCGTGGGGGCGAACCTGCCCACGCACTGCGCGCTCATCCAGGAAGACGCTGGAACCGTCCTCGGCAGTGGGCTCGTTCAGCCACCGCACCCGGTGAGGCTCCCCGGCCAGGTTGAGATTACCCGTGCGCTCGAATTCCACGTCCTTCCCATGGTGCTCAATCGGGGCGAGCGCGGCCCCGGTCCGGGTCGCTCTGCGGGGCGTTCGAGCAGCACTCGACTGCGCCCCGTGGTCGGCGGTCGTGCGGCGCCCGCGGGGATGTCGACGGTGCCGAGGACGCTGTATGGCTGGTTGTCCCCCATGCCGGACACCTCCGAACGGCAGGTCCGCTCCGTCTGACGGCACCCCCGGGTAGCGTGGACCAGGTGACTACTGAACAGAACGACACCGCATCCTGGCAGCACGGCGTAGTGGTGCGCGGCGCGCGCCAGAACAACCTCCGGGACGTCTCTCTGGACCTCCCCCGGGACGCCATCGTGGTGTTCACGGGGGTGTCCGGCTCGGGGAAGTCCTCCCTCGCCTTCGGCACGCTGTTCGCGGAGTCGCAGCGACGCTACCTGGAGTCCGTGGCGCCGTACGCGCGCCGGCTGATCGACCAGGCGGGTGTCCCGGACGTTGACGTGATTGAGGGGCTGCCGCCCGCCGTCGCGCTCCAGCAGCAGCGCGGCGGGGGTGGAGCGCGCTCGGACGTGGCCACGGTGACCACGCTGTCGAGCCTGGTCCGGATGCTGTACTCCCGCGCCGGCTGGTACCCGCCGGATCAGGCCATGCTCTACGCGGAGGACTTCTCCGCGAACACCGTGCAGGGCGCCTGCCCCACCTGCCACGGGATCGGGCGGGTCTACGAGGTTACCGAGGACACCATGGTCCCGGACCCGTCGCTGACCATCCGCGAGCGCGCTGTCGCCTCCTGGCCCGTGGCGTGGGCGGGGCAGAACCAGCGGGACATCCTGGTCTCCCTGGGCTACGACGTGGACACTCCCTGGAAGGACCTGCCGAAGAAGGACCGGGACTGGATCCTCTACACCGAGGACCGTCCCACGGTGGGCGTGTACCGCGGGCTCACCCCGAACCAGACGCGCAAGGCCCAGGAGGAAGGTGCGGAGGCCACGTACCAGGGCACGTTCATCGGGGCGCGGCGCTACGTGCTGGACACCTTCGCCAACGCGAAGAGCCCGAGCACCAAGAAGCGCGCGGCCCAGTACCTCACGAGCGAACTGTGCCCGGAGTGCCACGGCAAGAAGATCAAGCACGAGTCCCTGTCCGTGACGTTCGAGGGCCTGGACATCGCGGAGTTCTCGCACCTGCCGCTCGCGCGCGTGGCGGAGATCGCGCGCTCGGTGACCGCGGAGGACTGGACCCCGGGTGAGGCCCAGCACCTGGAGGACCACCTGCTCGACGCCGAGGCCCGCGCCGCCTCCACCGCCTCGCGGGTCGCGGAGGGAGGTGCCTCGCACGACGCCGCACCGGACGTCCGGCGCACCCCGAACCTCTCGGTGGAGAAACGTGCCGCCGCGCAGCGCCTCGCGGCGGACCTCGTGGCGCGGCTGGAGCCCATGATCGACCTGGGCCTGGGCTACCTCTCCCTGGACCGCACCACACCCACACTCTCCGGTGGTGAGCGGCAGCGGTTGCGGCTGGCCACCCAGCTCTCCTCCCAGCTCTTCGGGGTGGTCTACGTGCTCGACGAGCCCTCCGCGGGCCTGCACCCCCGGGATCTGGACGCGCTCATCGGGATCCTGCACGGGCTCAAGGATCGCGGCAACAGTCTGTTCGTGGTGGAGCACTCCCTGACCGTGATCCACGAGGCGGACTGGCTCGTGGACATCGGCCCGGACGCCGGCGAGCGCGGCGGGCGGGTGCTCTACAGCGGTAAGCCGAGCGGTCTCGCGGACGTTCCCGAGTCCGCGACACGCCGCTACCTCTTCGCCGAGCATGCGCCGTCGGCCGAGGCGCGCGAGCCCCGCACGCCGCAGGGGTGGCTGCAGCTCGAAGGCGTCACGCGCAACAACCTGCGCGGCCTGGACGTGAGCCTCCCCGCTGGGTGCCTCACCGCCGTCACCGGCATCTCCGGCTCGGGCAAGTCCAGCCTGGTCAGTCAGGCGCTGCCGGTGCTGGTGCGCGAGCGGCTGGGCCACGGCGGCCAGGAGGACACGGAGATCACCGGGGACCCGGAGGCGGACCTGCTGACCGCCGACGACGCCGCGGACGAGGTGCGCGGGCACGTCGTCTCCCTGCCGGGGAGCGTGCGGCGCGTCGTCGTGATCGACCAGAAGCCCATCGGGCGCACCCCGCGCTCCAACGTGGCCACCTACACCGGGCTGTTCGACGCCGTCCGCAAGCTCTACGCGGCAACCGACGAGGCGAAACGGCGCGGCTACAAGGCCGGGCGGTTCTCGTTCAACGTGGCCGGCGGTCGCTGCCCCACGTGCGAGGGCGAGGGCAGCGTGATGGTGGAGCTGCTGTTCCTGCCGAGCATCTACGCACCCTGCCCGGACTGCCACGGCACCCGCTACAAGGCCGAGACTCTGGAGGTGCTGTGGCGGGAGCGCTCCGTGGCGGATGTGCTGGCCATGAGCGTGGACGAGGCGCACACGTTCTTCGAGGGCGAGGACGCCATCCACCACACCCTGGGCGTGCTTCGGGACGTGGGACTCGGCTACCTCCGGCTGGGCCAGCCCGCCACGGAGCTCTCCGGCGGTGAGGCGCAGCGGGTCAAGCTCGCCTCCGAGCTGCAGCGGGCCTCGCGCGGGGACACCCTCTACGTGCTGGACGAGCCCACCGCCGGGTTGCATCCCTCGGACAGCGACCGGCTCATGAACCATCTGCAGGGCCTGGCGGACGCAGGCAACACGGTGGTCATGGCCGAGTTGGACATGCGCGTGGTTGCCCAGGCGGACCACGTGGTGGACATGGGCCCCGGTGCGGGAGCCGACGGCGGCCATGTGGTCGCGGCGGGCACGCCGCACGACGTCGCCGCGCACGCGGACAGCGCCACGGCACCGTACCTGAAGGCCGTCATGGCCTGACGGAGACCTTCTCAAGCAGCGACGAGCCCCACCGTGAGTGCCGTACGGTGGGGCTCGTCGTCGTCCGCGGTTCCTCCGTCTGTCCGGACTCGGTCCGGTCAGACGGTGGCTGCTCAGGCCTTGATCATGCCGTGCGGGTCGATGATGTACTTGTCATCCGAGCCCGCGTCGAAGGCCGCGTAGGCCTCAGGCACCTCGTCGAGGCTGATGACCTTGGTGTTGAGCATCTTGCTCAGGTACGGCATGCGGTCCCAGAGGATCGACATCATGAGCTCACGGTTGTAGTGCATGATGGGCGCCTGGCCAGCAGAGATGCGCGGGGACTTGATCCATGCCTTGCCGAAGTCGATGGGGTACGTACCCTCCTGCTCCGCCTTCGAGGACGCCAGCGGATCCGGGCCGTAGACGCCGATGATACCCGTGGCACCGCCCGCGCGGGTGGCGTCCAGGACCTGGTTCACGGCATATGCGGGATCCGTCTTCTCCGCCTCGGAGCCGATGCCGTGGGCCTCGGTGCCCACGTAGTCCACCGCGCAGTCGACCATGGGCTCGCCCAGGATCGCCTCGATCTGCTCGGTCAGCGGGACGTCTTCGGAGAGGTCGATGGTCTCGCAGCCGTTCTGCCGCACGAGATCCAGCCGCTCCTTGCTGTAGTCGCCCACAATGATGCAGGACGCCCCGAGCAGCCGTGCCGCGGCGGCCCCGCAGCGGCCCACGGGCCCGGCGCCCGCGATGTAGACCGTAGAACCGGGCTTGGCGCCCGCCTCCATGAGGCCGTGGAATGCGGTGGGCAGGATGTCGGAGAGGAGAGCGAGGTCCCGGATCTTCTCCATGGCCTGGTCCCGGTCCGGGAAGCGCAGCAGCTGGAAGTCCGCGTACGGCACGAACATGTACTCAGACTGTCCGCCGTCCCAGTTGCCCAGGTTGAACCCGTACGCGGCGCACGCGGTGTCCGGGTTGGTGGTCTCGCACACTTCGGTGCGTCCGGCACGACAGTTACGGCAACGGCCGCACGCCACGTTGAACGGCACGGAGACGAGGTCCCCCTCGCTCAAGAACTCGACGTCCGAGCCTACTTCCACGACCTCCCCGGTCATCTCGTGGCCCATGCGCATGCCCTCAGGCACGGGGAACGAGCCGCGGTAGATGTGCAGGTCGCTACCGCAAATGTTCGTGGCCACGATCCTGAGGATGACGCCGTGCGGGGCCTTCTTCCCATTCGGCATGACGAGCTTTGGGTACTCCACCGTGTCCACCTGCATGTTGCCGGTGCCGTGGAACACCACTGCGCGATTGCCATTTGCCATCGTCTTAGCTCCTTTGGGCCTGCCGCATCGTAGAGCACGCAGGCCATAGGTGACGGTGCCGCCAATCGGTAGCACCGCGCTCATATTCGCAAAAACCAAGGAGAGCGCCAGCATTCGTCGGAACGGCCGCCTCGGTGAGAACCATTCCCCAGCGCGCTGTGAACGATTCTCATCGCACCCTCGAATGAACGTTGGGCGAACCCTGCGCCACCCTGCGCGCAGTGGCGCCATGAACCTCGACATCCGCCGCGCGCTCCCCGACGACGACGGCCCGGAATTCATGGTCCGCCTCAAGGCCACGGGGAGGGGCATGCGGGTAAACCCCCGTGCGCGGGATCGGACCGGTCTCGGTCGCACCCGAGCGGCAGTGGGAGGGCATCGGGTCACGGCTCATGACGGAGCTGATCCGTCTCGCGGACCCGGGACCGCAGGTGGCCGACGCGTTGTCCCCATCTGTGCCGATACCCGGATGACCCCGCACCGGGTCCCGGCCACGTAGTGTGGTTTCCGAGTGGGTGTCGGGGCCCGGTAGCGCCTCGGCGCAGGCCTGCCGCCTGGGATGGGGGACCGAGACGATGACCGAGCCTGGAATGCACCGAGACCGCGGGGCGCACCGCGCCGAACGCCGGGGGCTGAGCCGCACACTGCTGATCTGGCTGGCCCTCGGGGTGGTGGCCGTGCTGCTCCTGCTCGCCGCGATCTTCTTGATCCCACGGGGGGACAACGACGCGAGCGGCGATCCCACGGACGGCGGCTCTCCGACGGCGTCCGGCGCCTCCGGGGAGACGAGTGGGGGCGGTGACGAGCCCGTCGTCGTCGCCGGCTCCGAGACGGACGCGAAGACCTGGTCCGCCGTGCTGCAGGACCCTGCCGTGGAGCTGGGCGCCCCGGGCGAGGACACCGGGACCCGCGAGCTGATCTCGCGCGCGCTGGGCGAGGTGCAGGTCGGCCAGGCGGACCGGTCGGTCACCGAGCAGGCACTGAAACGGCGGGCCCGCTCCGAGGGGGACGCCGCCCCCGTCCAGGACGCAGCACAGCGCCTGCAGCAGATCGCGGAGGACCCTGCACCGAGCTCTCCGGCGCCTGCAGACCCGAGCGCCCCCGCCTACGCCGCGGGTGCAGAGCACCCCTCGGCCACCGTGGTCACGCGCGGCGAGTGGCAGGACTACCGCGCCCAGCACGCGGACACCTCGCTCGTGGCCAGCACCCCGGGCAGCCGCCCCGTCTCGGAGGCTCCCACCGCGGATGACGCCGCTCTGACGCATGCCCTGGAGCAGTGGCAGCACCTCGCGGAGCCTTTCCACGCGCTCGTGGCCATCGACATCTCAGGTTCCATGGGCACCACGGCACTGCCCGACGGCTCCACGCGCATGGACCTCACCAAGGCCGCAGCCGCCACTGCCGTGGGGCTGTTCCCCGAGCACGATGCGCTTGGGCTCTGGACGTTCGAGCGGCACCTGGACGGAGACAAGGACTACCGGTCGGTGACCCCCGTGCGCGAGCTCTCCGCACCGGTGGGCGGCGGTACCCAGCGGGACCAGCTCTCCCGGGACGCGCAGTCCCTGACGTTCTCCCCGGACGGCTACACGGGGCTGTACGACACCACCCTGGCTGCCTACCGCCAGGTACTCCACGACGACGCCCCAGATCACCTGCGCACGGTGATCGTGCTCTCCGACGGCATGAACCACGACCCCGGTTCCATTGCGCTGGACGAGCTGCTGAGCACGCTGAAGGCCGAGCAGGACACCGAGAACCCGGTGCGGATCATCACCGTGGGGGTCTCGAAGGACGCGGACGCCACGGTGCTGCAGCAGATCGCGGAAGCCACCGGTGGCTCGTCCCATGTGGCGCGTACGCCGCAGGACATCCAGAAGGTGTTCGTGGACGCGTTGACGGGGGCGTGAGGGGGCGCCGCCGGGCGCGTGCGCAGCGCATAAGGAGAGGTTCTGCCCCGATTATCGGCCATTCCGGGGGGGGGGTGTGGAGCTGCACCTCACGCCCCATATTTAACATCATGTCTGTTATGAGCGTTTTTCCGCCCCCCCCACCCACCCTCATCCCGCGAGATGATGGCTATCGTGCCACCACCAAAGATGTATCGGCTTTGCAAGCCGTAAGCCCGTTTGAGGATGAAGTCAAACCGGTTGGTCATTTCAAAATTTCTGAAGTCTAGCCAAACGGCCAATTTATGTAACTATTTGGCAGCGGTGACCCTCCTGTGTTTGCGATCACCACGGCCTCCTCCGTAAGTTCTCGTGATGCACACTAATCACCGCGCCACCAGGAGCGGCTCTCTCCTTGGGACTACTTGGCGGTATGGCCGCTGCGTCAATGGCGGCCGAAGCATCTGCCCCTCAGGCACAGCAAGCGAGCCAGGCCGACGTGGCAAAGGTTCAGGGGAACATCAAGAAGGTTGATGACTCCAACATGGCGTTCCGTCTTTCCAAGGGCGACAAGCCTGCCCAGGATGGCTCTGCTGTGGTCGCCAAGGACGGTACCAAGCAGGCGCTTCCCTCTCAGGAGAAGGACGAGAATGGCAAGACCGTCGCCTTGAAGTGCGCGGAAAAAGACGGCGTTGTGACAATCAACGTCCTGCAGTGGAATCCCAAGACGAGGGCAACCAATAATCCGATGGCGACTGCAGCCGTGAGCAGAGGCTGGAAGTGCGCACTCGGCACCGGCGGGGGTGCTGGGACCGGGGACATCGCAGGTGGCACTGCCGGGGCTACCATCGGCAGCGTCGTGCCCGGGGCCGGAACTGCTGCAGGATGGGCCACTGGCACCGCCATTGGCGGGGCCGTTGGCGGTGGCGCTGTGGGCGCTGTGGGCGCTGCTGCATCCTGCTGATGACCTGGAAGGACTGCAAGTGAACCAGCAAAGAACTGGCATGTATGCAATCATCGCAGCTTGGGTCAGCGTTGCCCTCGCCTTGGCTCTGACGCTTTCAAATGGGGGGCCGTTTGTGGTCCTGTTGATAGCTACAGCAATCATTGCGATTTCGGTAACATCGTACTGGGCCAGAAAATCGCAGCATTTGAGTTGAACCCGATCGCTCCCGGCCAGAATCCTTAGGCCGGGGGCGATTTCTTGTAGGCCTATTACTGTTCCTTCGGACGCTGCCGTTGCCACTTGTCGTAGTGGGATGAGCAGTACCCCCTGCCCTTGACCGGCTGATCGCACCCCGATGCAGGGCATGCATGGCTCACGGGTCCAAATTTCGAGGTCAAGGCCCCTCCCCTGACGAGCACGCGGCTACGGTGCAGTGCTTCGGAGGCCTCTTTGCAGGAGGAGCTGGAGCTGCCACCGCAACTAAACTGCTAGCCCGGATCGTTCACGACGCCGCGGAGTGATCGGCGCGTAGAAGCACGGAAGCGCCTGCACAGCAGGGGAAACTTGTGATTGCGATGTCCCAAGTTCTCCGCGTTGGAAGGCACTCCGTAGGTGAAGCGTACTTCGTGGAAGACGGGCCTGTCCGTGACGGCCGACGGTGTGGCGCACGCTGAAGTCGATGACGCCCGGTCGACGGAATAAGATCGCGGCCGCCCGTGCTCGGGTCCGGCGCCACATGTGGGCCCAACTGCCCGGCGGCATCCCGGCCTCCAAGGTCGCCGGGACCAACCTCGCCGACGTCATCGTGCTAGAGATCGACGCCACGAGCGTGATCGCGCACAGCCAGAAGGAGAACGCGGCCGCCACGTTCAAACGGCCCTTCGGCTACCACCCGATCGGGGTTTGGTGCGACAACACCAGTGAGTTCCTCGCCGCCAAGCTGCAGGCAGGCAACGCCGACGTCGCCTCAAGATCCCGGAGTCATGGCCCTGGGCAACCGC
>NZ_DGYR01000013.1:38784-84288 GCF_002398425.1 Kocuria sp. UBA5001 | reverse complement strand
CACACGGGCGCACTCGACCACACGGCTCCGACACGATCCCGACCGCCGTCATGAAAGACCGGGGGCTAGCCCTGGGCCTCGCCGAGGCGCGCTTCGGGCGTGAGCTCGGCGCGGAGACCGCCGCCGGTCGCAGCCCGGGCAAGAGCGCGACCCAGTGCAGGTGCCTGCTTGAACAAATTGTGACCGGCCACGAAGAAGACAGAGTCTGCCTCCCACACGGCCACGCCGTCCTCACTCCACGGGAGGTCGGTCACCCAGCAGTGGAGGAAGTCGCGCGGCTCTGGGTGGAGACCGGGCAGCGCCCGTGTCACGTATTCGCGTGCGCGTTCGTCCAGCGATCGAATCGCCGCCGGGTCGATGAAAGTTCCGTCGTCGCGGACGCCGACGGTGTCGCTGAGTCCAACCGAATAGCTGCTGTTGCCCGGTAGCGGTGTCGCGTAGACGCCGACTTCGCCGAAGACGCCGCTGCTGTCCTGCAGGCACGCGACTCGTGCCGGGGCGGCGGCTTTCACGTCGAAGGTCAGCCGTACGTGTGCGGCGAGGCGAACCGGCAGCGACAGGCCGACGCTGCGTGCCAGGCGGGCGGTTTCGCGGCCGGCGCACACGACCACCTTGGAGTAGACAGCCCGGTCGGTGACGCTGCGCACCTCGACCGTCCCGTCGGCGAGGGGATCGATGGAGATGACCTCACCGGTGGTGACCGCATCTGCGAGGGCACCCGTGAGTGCCTTGATCGCGGCGCGGGTGCGGATCGCGCCGCCCGACTCGTCGAGCACCGCTGGCCCCGAGTACCCAGCGAGCAGCGGCATCCGCTGGGCGACCTCGGCCGCGTCGATCTCGTGCGCTTCCACGCCGCCGACCTGGTCGAGCACCCGCAGCCGCGCCAGGGCGCTGTCTCCGATCGCCAGGACACCGTCTGATGAGACCAGCTCGACGTCGAAGTGTTCGGCCCACTCATCCCATACCCCGCGGCTTTCGCGCGCGAAAGCGACGAGTCGCGGGTCGTCGTGGGCATGCCGGAAGATCCGCGACTCGCCTGCGGACTGACCCGTCCCGGGCAGACCAGCCTCGTACAAGCGCACCGGCACGCCCTGCTCCTGCAGCGCGTACGCCGTCGACAGACCGATGATCCCGCCCCCGATCACTGCTACCTCGGGTGAACGCGTCGTGGCAGCGCCGTCGTCAGTTCCTGTCATCGCGGTTCCTCGATCTGTTGGTGATTAGCGATAGGCCGCAAGAGAAGGGGCCGCTGCCACGACGTCAGCGGGCTGTGTAAGCCCGAAGTCACCGCGCGCAGCGACCCTTCCTCTCTGGGCCAGTACTCCCGGTCTGTGGTGTCAGGCGGGGAGCTTGGAGCCCAGGACGTCGAGCTTCTCGATCGTGGGCTCGCTGAACAGTTTGCCGGTCTGCTCGCCGAGAGCGGTCGCAACTGCGCCGGACAGGTGCGCGTCGCGGCCGGCGTCATCGGGGAACACGTCGAAAATTCCGAAGGAGGACGGACCGAGACGGATCGCGAACCACGCGACGGTGGCCGGTTCCTCCTCAACGAGCCCTCGCCCGATGCCGAGGAATTCCTGGACCTCGTCTTCCTTGCCGGGCAGGGCCTCCAGCCTGACAAGCAGTCCCTTGGTCACGCTCATGACATCACCTCTTCCTGGGTCGAATTGCTCGCAAATTGCGTCACGATTGTATCGCAGAACACAGGCAGGTCATCGGGCGAGCGGCTGGTGATCAGGTTCCCGTCCACCACGACGTCCTGGTCGACGACGTCAGCACCGGCGTTGCGCAGGTCCGTGCGGATGCTCGGGAAGGACGTCAAGGTGCGGCCTTCGACCACACCGGCCTCGATCAGCGTCCACGGCCCGTGACAGATCGCCGCAACGGGCTTACCGCTTTCGACGACCTCGCGGACGAAGGAGACCGCGTCGGGGTCAACCCGGAGGTGGTCGGGGTTCACCGTGCCGCCCGGGAGAAGCAGGGCGTCATAGTGGGTGACAGAGGCGTCCGCGACCAACCCGTCAACGGTGAACGTGCCTGCTGCATCCAGATCGTTCTCACGCGTCTGAATCTCACCGTCATGGATCGACAGCACCTCGGTCTGTGCGCCGGCCCGCTCCAGTGCCTCGCGGGGCTGTTCGAGCTCGACTCGCTCGACCCCGTCCGCGGCGAGGATGGCGACTCTCATGCCCTATAGCGTCTCGGACATATCAGCTCGCCTTCTTCTCCGTCGACATCCCGGGCTTGATGAGGACCTTCGTCCAACCCTCGGACCTGGCGTCGAAGTTCTTGTAGGCATCGGCGGCCTGGTCCAGCGACCCCCTCGTGGGAGACGATCCACGAGGGGGTCGCCTTGCCGGCGGCGATCAAGTCCCGCAGCTGGCGGTTGTACCGCTTGACCGGGGCCTGACCGCTACCCATGGTCTGACCCGTGAACCAATGCGTGCCGAAGTCGATGGCCGCCTTTCCCTGCTTGGCGCAGGTCATCCTTGCTTCCGGGGCCCTGGGGGACGAACACGCCGACGGTGCCGATTCGTCCGGTGAAGCGCACCGCGTTGATGAGCATGTTCAGGGTAGCGGCCGTGTCTTCGTTTCCCTGGGGATCGTGGGCCTGGTAACCCACGCATTCGCAGCCCCGGTCGGCTCCCAGCCCCATCGTCTCGTCGAGAACGGTTTGCACGGGATCGACCTTGGAGTCATCGATGGCGATCGCGCCGATCTGCTCGGCCAACGCGAGCCGGTCAGGGTGACGATCGACCACCATCACCTTCGCGGCGCCCTTGATCATCGCGAACAGGGCGGCCATCAGCCCGACCAGACCCGCCCCGGCGATAACAACACTGTCGCCCGGGATCACGCCGGCCATCTCGGTGGCGTGGTAGTCGGTGGGGAAGATGTCGGAGAGCATGACGTAGTCGTTCTCCTTCTCCTCCGCATCTTCACCCAGGCGCAGCGCGTTGTGATCACCGAAAGGCACCCGGAGCAGTTCCGCTTGGCCACCGCCGTACGGGTCCATTGCGGCGAACCCGTAGGCCGCACCGGCGGTCGACGGGTCGGGTTGCGTCGTCAGGCAATAGTTCGTGAGCCCGCGTTCGCAGTTCTTACAGAATCCGCACGAGATATTGAACGGCAGCACAACCCGGTCTCCGACCCTGACCTTCTCCACGCCACTACCGACCTCGACGACCTCCCCCATGTTCTCGTGGCCGAACGGGTCTGCTGCACGGATAGGTGACAGGTAGCAGTCCCGAATCCCGTCATGGGTCCATGGTGCAAGCCGCCAACAACTGGCCGAGCGACCATGGTGCCGCCGTCACGTGTCCTTCTAGCGCGGTGGGATGGCTACCACAACGACATCCCACTTCCCTGGCTGCGCGCCCTCGTGGCCGTCGTGACGGCGGCTCCGATCGCGTTCACCGACCTGGCCTGGCGCGGCTTCATCGGCTGGCCGCTGCTGGTGACGCTGCTCCTGGTGGTGAGTGGCGGGATCCGGCGCGGTCAGCAACGGAGGCACACCCACCGGATCTGAGGCCCGCGAAACGCCCCGTGCTTCGCGGTATCGCATCGCCCCTGCCGAGTCCGGGCACAGCACGAGCGGCGCCCCCGGTCCCCCGGGAGCGCGGCTCGCGTCCGTTCCGATGCCAGACCTCGAGAGTCCGGGGTCAGCAGCCGGTCCGCCCTGGAGCGCCAGGCGCCCGCGACCCGCAGGCCGCCGGGCGGCAGGCATGACGCCGCCCGGTCACCGCACCATCTCGTCCACCACCCGCTGCATGGACTGGCTGTGGTTGCCGAAGCGGTGCATGGTGATGGACACGGCCTGCTCAGCCAGCATGTACATCATCTCCACGCGCCCGGTGCCCACCACGTCCTCGGTGATCAGGGCTATGTCCGGGTGCTCGGCGCGCACCGCATAGAGGTCCTTGAGGTCCTCCTCGGAACCGCCCCACGGGGAGATCACGCGGACGCGGGCGCCGTGGCGGACGTCCAGGGCGTCGTCGCCGAGGACGCGCAGGTCCGAGAGCTGGCCGAGCGCACCCAGGGAGCCGCTGTCCAGGGCGTGCGCGAACTCGGCGTCCGTGGCCGGGTTCAGCACGGTGGCGAACAGCCCGTTCACGGCCTCCGGCAGGGACTCGGCGGCGCTGAGCACCACCTGCGAGCCGGAGCGCACCGCCGCGAGGCCCACGCGCAGGACGTCCGTGAGGGACGCACCCTCACGGGCGCGCACCGTCACGGTCCGGGGGCGGTAGCGGAACAGGTTGGCCTCGCTGCGCAGAGCCGTGGGGTCCTTGACCTGGCCGAACTCACGCTGCCACTCGGACTGGTCGGACTGCGCGGCACGGCGCAGCCACACGAGGTCATTGTCCGAGATCAGCGGGGTCACGGCGTCCAGCGCACGGTGCACGCGCGGGTCCAGGACCCATGCGCCGGCCGCGCCGCGGTCCGTGCTCGAGTCCGAGAACGGTGCCCGCGTCCACCGGCCCAGGAAGGCCAGGTAGTTCGGACCGCCGGCCTTGGCGCCGAGGCCCACGGAGGAGCGCTTCCAGCCGCCGAAGGGCTGGCGCTGCACGATCGCGCCCGTGATGCCGCGGTTCACGTAGAGGTTGCCGGCCTGCACGGTGTCGATCCAGCGCAGGATCTCGTCCGCGTCGAGCGAGTGGATGCCCGCCGTGAGCCCGTAGTCCGTGGCGTTCTGCAGCTTCACGGCCTCGTCAAGACTGTCCGCGGACATGAGCCCCAGGACGGGGCCGAAGCACTCGGTCAGGTGGAAGAAGGACCCGGGCTTCACGCCGGTGAGGATCCCGGGGCGCCACAGGCGGCCGGAGTCGTCCAGCTGCTTGGGCTCGATCAGCCACTCCTCGCCGGGCTCCAGCTCGGTGAGCGCCTTCAGCAGCTTGCCGGAGGGCTGCTGCACCGTGGGGCCCACGGTGGCCTGCAGGTTCTCGGGCCAGTCCACGACCATCGACGACGCCGCGTCCACGAGCTGGCGGCGGAAGCGCTCGGACTTCGCCACGGAGCCCACCAGGATGCCGAGCGACGCCGCGGAGCACTTCTGCCCCGCGTGGCCGAAGGCGCTGGAGACGAGGTCCCACACCGCCTGGTCACGGTCCGCGCTGGGGGTGATCACCAGGGAGTTCTTGCCGGAGGTCTCCGCGGTGAGCGGACGCTCCGGGTCCCACGAGGCGAACAGCTGCGCGGTCTCGTACGCGCCGGTGAGCACCACGCGCTCCACGTCCGGGTGGGAGATCAGCGCCTTGCCGGCCTCACCCTCCACGGCGTCCACGAGCTGCAGCACATCGCGCGGCACACCGGCTTCCCACAGCGCCTCGCACACCGCGGTGGAGCAGCGGCGAGACTCGGGGGACGGCTTGTGGATCACGGCCGAACCTGTGGCCAGAGGCGCCACGGTGGTGCCCGTGGGGATGGCCAGCGGGAAGTTCCACGGCGGGGTCACCACGGTCACGGCGTGCGGCACGAAGTCCCCGCCGTCCACGAACTCCAGCTCCAGCGCGCGGCGGGCGTAGTAGCGGCAGAAGTCCACGGCCTCGGAGACCTCGGGATCGCTCTGCTCCAGAACCTTGCCGGTCTCCGCACCGGCCACGGCCATGAGGTGGCCACGGCGCGCGGCGAGAATGTCCGCGGCGCGGTTGAGGATCTCGGCGCGCTCACGGGCGGGGGTGGCTGCCCAGTGCTTGCCGGCGGCCTTGGCGGTGGCCACGACGTCGTTCACGGCCTGCATCGCCTCGTCCGAGTCCTGGTCCATGTCCTTCAGCAGCTCGGGCACGGCCACGGAGGCGTACCATTCGCTGCTGCCGATCTTCTCGGCCAGGCCCCCGGCCCAGCGCTGGTTGGCGGGCACGGAGACGTCCGTGTCCGGCTCGTTGCGGAACGGCTCGTCCAGCGGCAGGGTGGCCTGCTCCCCCGCGGTCTCCGTGGTGCGGTCCTGCACGCGGCGCGGACCCGGGGCCTGCGGCTCTGTCTCCAGCTCGGCGAGCGCGGCCCGGAAGCGGCCCTCCTCGCGCTGGAACACCCAGTTGTCCGGACCCAGCTCGAAGATCCCGGACATGAAGTTCTCGTTCGCGGAGTTCTCCTCGAGGCGGCGCACCAGGTAGGACACGGCGACGTCGAACTCCGCGGGCTTCACGGCCGGCACGTACAGCAGCAGCTGGCCCACGTCCGTGGACACGGCCTCGCTCTGGGAGGTGGCCATGCCCTGGAGCATCTCGAACTCGATGCGGTCGGTGACGCCGCGCTGCCCGGCCAGCAGGTGGGCGAAGGCGATGTCGAAGAGGTTGTGACCGGCCACGCCCAGCCGCATGCCCTTCATGCGCTCGAGCTGAAACAGCCAGGTGAGCACGCGCTTGTAGTTGGTGTCCGTGGCCTGTTTGGACTCCGTGGTGGCCAGCGGCCAGCCGTGCATTTCCGCGTCCACGTTCTCCATGGCGAGGTTCGCGCCCTTGACCAGGCGGACCTTGATCTGTGCGCCGCCGTCCGCGACGCGCTGCCCGGACCACTCGGAGAGCCGCTGGATGGCGCCGAGGGCGTCCGGGAGATAGGCCTGGATGACGATGCCGGCCTCGAGGTTCTTCAGCTGGGGCTTGTTCAGCAGCCGCTGGAACACCTCGATGGTCAGTTCGAGGTCCGAGTAGACCTCCATGTCCAGGTTGATGAACATCTTGCCGGTGCCCTTGGTGGCGGCCGTTTCATACAGCGGCAGCAAGCGCTCGACGACGCGCTCGGCGGTGCGTTCGAAGCCCCAGTGGGACAGCTGCGGCACCACGGAGGAAACCTTCAGGGAGACGTAGTCCACATCCTCGCGGCGCAACAGGCCCTCGGCGTCCGCGAGGTGCTTCTTCGCCTCGTCCTCGCCGAGCACCTCCTCGCCCAGGAGGTTGATGTTCAGCCGGTGACCGTGCTGCTTGAGGCCCTTCACGGACTTGCCGAACGGGCCCGGGCGGGCGTCCACGACCATGTGGCCGACCATCTGACGCAGACGGGTGCGCGCCGCGGGGACCACCACGGAGGGCAGCGCGCCGGAGAGCACGACGCCCGCCTGGATCTGGGCCCGGTCCGCGGCCGGCATGGACTGCGGGGTCAGCTTGGCGATGTCCTGCAGCGCCTTTGCCGCAGCCTTCGTGTCCTCCGTGCGGATCACGCGGTCCACGAAACCCACCGTGAACTCCAGCCCGTTGGGGTCCTGCAGCACGGCGGCGAGGCGGTCCTCGGCAGGGTTCTTCTGCCTGCTCTTGCGCTCGTTGTCCTGAGCCTTCTGCAGCCACGTGCGCACGAGATCCACGGCGGGATCTGCGAGCGAATGGGGATCGGATCCGGTATTGACGGTGCGTGCCATTGCAGCGCCTCCAAGAGTCTCGGCCCGGGGAAGGTGCCGAGGCATTCCCTCGGCCACCAGCCAAGTCTCACCGGGCCCGGCGTGGCTGGTCTCACCACGCTACCGTGGCGCGCGGCATCGCCAGTAATCTCCCTCACGGCGCCGTGCAACACACCTCACGCTTCGCACGACGCCGCCCGCGCATCTCCCCGGCCCGTCGTCCGGCAGCGGGCCACGCGGCGTCGTCGACCCCGGCGGCGCGCCCTGGAACCACCGCGCTCAGCCGAGCTCCGCCTGCAGAATGTCGATCACGCGGATCAGGTGCAGGTGCGCCTCGGCCTGCGGGAAGTTGCCCGTGGCGCGGTGCTGGGACGGCGAGTAGGTGGAGGCCAGCAGACCCAGATCGTTGGCCGTGGAGAGCACGAGATCCGTGACCCGCACGGCCTCCTCCGTGTGCCCGCACATGGCCAGCTGCTCCGCGAGCTGCAGCGTGGCGGAGATGGACGGGGCGGACTGCCCCGCGAAGCCGTCCTGGCCGATCGAGGACGCGAACGCCTCGGCGTCGTCCAGGTCCGTGAGCTGCGGCAGGTTGCGGTAACGGTGCAGCAGCCCCGAGCTATCGGTGAGCTCGGTGCGGATGCGTTCCACGGTGCCGAGCATGCGCTCGTCGTCGTAGGCCACGAAACCCACCATGGGCAGCTGCAGCAGGGAGGCGTCCACGTCCGTGGAGCCGTAGTACTGCACGAACGAGCCCACCTGGGGGTCGTAGCCGCTGGTCCAGATCTCGTGCGCGAGCTGGTCGCGGTGCTCCTCCCAGGTCTCCACGTCCCCGGGCAGGCCGTGGATGCGCACGGCGTCCACACCCGCCTGCATGGCGGCCCACATCATCACGCGCGAGTGCGTGTAGTACTGGGGCTCACCGCGCATCTCCCAGATTCCCTGGTCCTTCTCCTCGTAGTTGGCCACCACGGCGCGCAGCAGCGCCTGCTGCAGCGGCCACGAGAGGTGGTCCTCCTGCACACCGCGCCGGCGCAGCATCTCGAACACGCGCAGCACGTGCCCGGCCACGTCCGACTGGTAGTGGCTGCCGGAGGAGTTGCCGTCGCGCACGGGCCGCGAGCGCTCGTAGCCCGGCAGGTCCACCAGGCGCTCACGGATCTGGGGTGAGCCGTCCAGGGTGTAGATGTTGGAGGGGTTGTTGACGTCCCCGGCCACCGCGCGCAGCAGCCAGTTGCGCAGCTGGGCGGCCTCGCGGTCGTGGCCGTGGTCCAGCATGACCTCCAGCGCGGACGCGGCATCCCGGGGCCACGAAAGCCGGTGGTCCCAGTTGCGCTCCGCACCCACGACCTCCGGCAGTGACGTGGTGGGGGCGCCGATCAGCCCGCCCGTGGCCTGGTGCATCAGTCCGCGCACCACCAGCAGGCTGCGCCGGACGAGGTCCGCGGGCTCGTCGTCCGTGGCCGTGAGCGTGAACCCGCCCAGGGCGGCGCCCTCGTGGTGGGGGCGGTCCCCGTGACGACCCACGTCCCGTGCCGAGGGGCGCTCGGAGGTGTCGAGGTCCCCGGCGCCCGCACCGGAGGCGTGCAGCGCGGGCGGCTGCTCGTCCGGGTCCGTGTGGTTCATGGCCGCGGGATCCGTGAGGGGGTCGTAGGGCTCGTAGCGCTCTGTCCACTCCTGCCACAGGTTCACGGTGGCCGTCAGCGTCTCGTTCACGTCCATCGCCTCCGGGGGCACGCCGTGGGACGGGAACCACGTGAGCGTGAAGTCCCGGGTCTGACCGGCCGCCACCGTGAACGAGCCCGCGTGGCGGCGCTTGGTCTTGTCCGGATCCGCCTCCGGCAGCGGATCGCCGTGGAAGACCACGGAGTCCGGACCGGCCATGCCCACCAGCACGGACTCGGCCTCGGCGTCCTCCGACTCGTCCTCGAGCACGTCGAAGCGGCTCAGCCACGGCACGGACGAGCCGTAGTTGAAGCGCAGCCGGAGGTCCTGGAACATCTCCACCTCACCCGTGAGGCCCTCCACCCGGCGGATCAGCTCGGTGCGGGCGTTGAGCGGCATGAAGTCCGTGACGCGCACCGTGCCGGTGTCCGTGGACCACACCGTGTGCAGCACGAACGTGTTCTCCGCGTAGAAGCGCTCCACCGCGATCACACCGGGCAGGGACATGTCCACCGCGGCGTCGTCGTCCACCGCGCAGTACGGCGCGAGCAGCCAGCGTCCGTGGTCCGGGGTGCCCAACAAAGCCGCGAACAGTGCCGGGGAGTCGAAGCGCGGCACGCACCACCAGTCCACCGACCCGTGCCGGGAGACCAGCGGCCCGCTGCGCATGTTGGACAGCAGGGCGTAGTCCTCGATCTTTGAAGCCATGCCCCCAGAATCTCACGAACGCGCGGGCGGCTCACCTCGCACGGGACACTGGCCGTGCGGCCGATGTGGGCTGGGTGGTTCCTCGATACGGTGGGTGGTTCACCCCGTGCCGGTCGGGTTCGTTCCGGGCCGGCCGGCGGACCGCG
Organism: Kocuria sp. UBA5001; assembly: GCF_002398425.1. Classification (NCBI taxonomy): domain Bacteria; kingdom Bacillati; phylum Actinomycetota; class Actinomycetes; order Micrococcales; family Micrococcaceae; genus Kocuria; species Kocuria sp. UBA5001. The sequence goes on along the minus strand of NZ_DGYR01000013.1, from coordinate 74,448 downwards.
CGCATCCGATAACCCCGCAGGAGGACACCACCCATGAGCTTGCCCCCTCAGCCCGTGTACTACGACACCCAGCCCGGCGAACCCGTGGGTCCGTGGCAGGCCGTCAAGAACTTCGTCCGCAGGGGCACCACGTTCTCCGGGCGGGCTTCCCGTTCCGAGTACTGGTGGATCGCGCTGTACACGGTCCTGCTCTCGGGGGCCTACGTGCTCGCGGAGGACCGCGGCTACCTGGCCTGGCCGGACGTGGACGGCGGATTCGCGATCGCTCTGCTGCTGCTGTCTCTGGTCCTGCTGCTCGCGGTGGTACTGCTGGCCATTTTCACCGCCGCCCTGTCCGTGCGACGCCTGCACAACTGCAACCTCTCCGGGCTGTGGTTCCTGCTGATCCTCGTGCCGTTCCTGGGCAGCATCGCCCTGCTGATCATGGCCGCCCTGCCCCCGGACCCGCGGGGCGTGCGCTTCGACGCCCAGCCCGCCCCCGGGACCGTCATGCCCGCCGGGAGGTAGGACCACGTCGCTCCTTGCCCGGGCCACCTCCCCGGTCTAAAGTTCGGTACACCGAACTTTAGGATCCACGGGAGCGAGGAATTGGGATGGGACGTCGTCCGGGATGGGCAGTGGCGGCTACCGCAGCCGCGGGTGTGCTGGTGCTGGGAGGCTGCGCGGGGGCCGAGCCCGGCGGCGGCAGCTCCGAGAAGCCCACCGTGCTGACTACGTTCACGGTGCTGCAGGACATGACCGCCGCGGTGGCCGGTGACCACGTGAGCGTGGAGTCCATCACCAAACCGGGCGCGGAGATCCACGACTACGAACCCACTCCACAGGACGTCACCAAGGCCTCCCGCGCGGACCTGGTGCTGGACAACGGCCTGCACCTGGAGCAGTGGCTCGAGCAGTTCACCTCGTCCGCCAACGTGGCCCACAAGGTGGTCTCCGAGGGCGTGGAAGCCCTGGACATCGCCGACACCCCCGGAACCCCCAACCCCCACGCGTGGATGAGCCCGCGCAACGGCGAGCGCTACGTGGACAACATCGTCACCGCACTCAGCGAGCTGGACGGAGAGCACGCCCAGCAGTTCCGGGACAACGGGGAGAAGTACAAGGAGCAGATCCGCGCGATCGGCACGGACCTGACCCGGAAGCTGGAGGCCCTGCCCCGCAACGAGCGCGCGCTGGTCACGTGCGAGGGCGCGTTCTCCTATCTGGCGCGGGACACCGGGCTCACTGAGAAGTACATCTGGCCCGTCAACGCGGAGCAGGAGGCCACCCCGCAGCAGGTCAGCTCCGCCATCGAGTTCGTGGACCGGCACAGGGTGCCCGCGGTGTTCTGCGAGTCCACCGTCTCGGACAAGCCCATGCAGCAGGTCGCGGAGGCCACCGGCGCCCGCTACGGCGGCACCCTCTACGTGGACTCCCTCTCGGAGCAGGACGGCCCGGTGCCCACCTACCTGGACCTGTTGCGCCACGACGCGGACACCATTGCCAACGGCCTGTCCGGGAGGGCGCGGTGACGCCCGCGATCCGGGCGAGCGGCGTCGTCGTCGACTACGGCCGCGTGCGCGCCCTGGACGGCGTGGACCTGGAGATCGCCCACGGGCAGGTCACCGGGCTGGTGGGCATGAACGGCTCCGGGAAGTCCACGCTGTTCAAGGCGCTCATGGGCACCGTGCGCCTGGAGGCCGGCGAGGTGCGGCTGGACGGGCTGGATCCCCGCACCGCGCGGAAGCAGGGCGTGGTGGGGTACGTGCCGCAGAGCGAGGACGTGGACTGGACGTTCCCACTGTCCGTGCGGGACGTGGTCATGACCGGGCGCTACGGGCACATGGGCCCCACCCGGCGGGCGCGTCCCGCGGACCGGACCGCCGTGGCGGACGCGCTGGAACGGGTGGAGCTCACGGAGCTGGCCGGGCGGCAGATCGGGCGGCTGTCCGGCGGGCAGCGCAAGCGCGTGTTCGTGGCCCGGGCGATCGCCCAGGGCGCGCGGACCCTGCTCCTGGACGAACCGTTCGCGGGCGTGGACAAGCGCAGCGAGGCGACCATCGTGAGGCTGCTGCACGAGCTCGCCGCACAGGGCTGCGCGGTGGTGGTGGCCACCCACGACCTGCACGCACTGCCGCAGCTCGCCGAGAGCGTGGTCCTGCTGCGCCGCCATGTGCTCTTCCACGGGCCGGTCGCGGAGGGGCTCACACCCGAGCACCTCGTGCGCGCGTTCGGCATGGACGTGCTCTCCGACCCGTCCTCCACGCGGTCCCCGGGGGACGACGACGCCGCTCCCGCGGACCGCACGCCGCTCACCGCGGGCGCGGCCCACGAGGGTCCGCCACCGGGCCCTGCCGCGGGGGACACCCCGGCGCCGGGCGCCGTCACGGCCCCGGGCGGCGTCGTGCCCCCGCGCAACGGATCCGCCGCCGTGACGGGACCCGGCGCACCCACCACGCACCGAGGAGGCCGCGCATGAGCGCCCTGGAGCTGTTCACCCAGCCGCTGGAGTACGAGTTCATGCTGCGCGCGCTGGTCACCACCGTGGCGGCGGCGTCCGTGTGCGCGGTGCTCTCGTGCTGGCTGGTGCTCGTGGGGTGGTCGCTCATGGGGGACGCCGTGTCCCACGCGGTGCTGCCCGGCGTGGTGCTCGCTTACATCCTGGGCATCCCGTTCACCGTGGGGGCACTGGTCGCGGGCGTACTGGCCGTGGTGCTGATCGGCGGGCTGCGCGGGACCAGCAGGGTCAAGGAGGACGCGTCCATCGGGATCGTGTTCACGTCCCTGTTCGCACTGGGGCTCGTGCTCATCTCCGTCACGCCGAGCCAGACGAACCTCAGCCACATCGTCTTCGGCAACGTGCTGGGCATCTCCGCGGCGGAGCAGCTGCAGATCTGCGCGCTGGCAGTGGTGGCGCTGGCGGTGATGGTGCTCAAGCGGCGGGACCTCACCCTCTACGCGTTCGACCCCCAGCACGCGCACGCGATCGGCCTCTCCCCCCGGTTCCTGGGCGGGCTGCTGCTGGGGCTGCTCGCGGTCACCTCCGTGGCCGCCCTGCAGGTGGTGGGGGTGGTGCTCGTGGTGGCCATGCTCATCATCCCGGGCGCCACCGCGCACCTGCTCACCGACCGGTTCGGGGTCATGCTGGTGATCGCGCCGTGCGTCTCGGCCACGTCCGCGGTGCTGGGCATCTACCTCAGCTACTGGCTCAACGCCTCCCCCGGCGGGCTGGTGGTGCTCGTCCACGCGGCGGTCTTCGCGCTCGCGTACCTGCTCAGCCCCGCGCACGGGGTGCTGGGCAGCAGGCTGGCGGCACGACGTCGCCGGCGGGCGGTGGCGGGGTAGGTCGCCTCCGCGCCCGGGCGGGGTCGGGGCGTCCCGTGCCCTTCCCCTGCGACACGAGACCTGCGTGTGCGCGTCGGGCAGGCGTCGATCCCCGCCGGGCCAAGGTTGCCCGGGCGGCAGCGCTATGAGCTCCGGTCCCTGGCCCGGGCGGCTCGCTTCCGTTCCTGCTGCCGAGCGTAGTAGGCGCGGGAGCGGTTCCGGTCCCCGCAATCTCTCGTGACGCACCAGCGCCGGTTCCGCCGGGGGGACGTGTCGAGGTAGACCCATCCGCAGGTGGCGTCCTCGCACTGGTGGAGGCGGTCGAGGTCGTCCCGGTTCATGAGTTCCACCAGGCCGCGCGTGATGCGGTGGCGGACGGTCGCCAGCGTGAGCTCGTTGTCGGACCAGCACCAGCCCGCACCGCGCCGGGACAGGTGGGAGTGGCCCAAGGTGTCCCGGAAGGCAGTGGCAATGGTCTCTGCGGCGTGCTCGTCACCGTGGAACAGGGCCTCGTAGAGCCGCTCGCGCAGCGCAACGACCCGATCCAGTTCAGCGGCGGCGGTGCACGGATCCTCTCCGGCAAGAACCCGGAGCTGTTCCTGCTCAGTCGCATCGAGCAGCCCGGACTCCCGGCACCACGTGAGCACGCGGTCGTAGGAGGTCAGATCCTCCTCCCGCGCGGGGCCGCCGAGCCGCCACTCCACGGTATTGACCAGGTCGAGCATCCGGTCGCCCGAAATGTGGCTGAACGCCGCCATGCACCCTCCTCACAGACAGGTCAAGTCTTGCATGTGAGGGGGATCCGGGTTTGACTCTCACAAGCAACATCAATTTCACCCGTGAGAGCCACGCACCGGCCGACCACTCGAGAAAAGAGGCCCCTCATGTCGCTCCGCCTGTCGCACACCACCTGGGACGCCATCGACCCGCACGCCGTCGCCGAGTTCTGGCGCGAGCTCACGAACTGGGCGATCCACGAACCCGACTGCTACCACCCGGGCTCCGACGAGTGCTACCTGGTGACCCCCGACGGCTACATCGTGCTCTTCTTCCGGGTCCCGGACGCCAAGAAGGTGAAGAACCGGGCCCACATGGACCTCATTCCCCAGGGAGCCTCCCAGGAGGAGGAGGTCGCGCGGGCACTTCGACTGGGGGCAGTCATGGTCGACGACCGCCGCCACGACCTGGGCTGGGCCGTCATGGCGGACCCCGAGGGCAACGAGTTCTGCATCCTCTGACCCGCGGCCTGGCGCAGGGTGGCGCCCGAGGGCCAGGGGACAGAAAGTCTCCGCCCTCGCACCCCTCTCTCTGTCGTTGGGCTTGCCGGGCTCGCCTCGACGGCCCCGGTCCTGTCAGGAACCGACCTCGCCCAGCGAGACCCAGACCGCGTCGGTGGCGGTCTGCCCGAGGGGGACGCTGCGAGCGCCGTCGTCCAGTACGGCCTGGACCGAACCCGAGTAGGGGCCGCCGGAGCGGATGTCCAGGGGGACCCCCACGCCGATGCCCTGCTCGGCGAAGAAGCGCAGCAGTCCCGAGTCCCGGTCCGAGATCCGTTCCACGCGCACGCGGGAACCGTCCGGGACGGTGGTGAGGGAGACGGCGTCGGGAGGGGTGATGGTGCCGTCCTTGGCGGGGATCGGATCGCCGTGCGGGTCGCGCGAGGGGTGCCGCAGGAGGTCGTCCAGGCGGTCGATCATGAAGTCCGAGACGGCGTGCTCCAGGTGCTCCGCCTCGTCGTGCACCTGGTCCCAGCGGTAGCCGAGCATCTCCACCAGGAACGTCTCGATCAGCCGGTGCCTGCGCACCATCTCCACCGCGAGCGCCCGGCCCTGCTCGGTGAGCTCGATGGCGCCGTACGGGCTGTGCGCCACGAGACCCTGCTCCGTGAGCTTCTTGAGCGCATCCGAGACGGTGGACAGCCGCAGACCGACCTTCGCGGCCAGCGCCGATGTGCTGATGGGCTCCGCGGACCACTCCCCCAGGTTCCAGATGGCCCTCAGGTAGTTCTGGTGGCTCACCGAGAGCTTTGCGACCGACATGGTGGGAGACTCTAGCAAGGCAGAGAACCTCGCACCGAGCAACCAGACGTCATGCAGGCGCTCCACGGCGCGTCCTGGTGCGGGAAGTTCATGTCGTGCGCATACACTCCGGTAGACCACCCGCTTGGGTGGAAGTCACACTAACCTGCCACCGCCCCGCCAGGCGGTTTACAGGTGGAGGGGAGGGGCTGCCGTGCTGCCCCCTCATGAACCGACGTCGAGCCCCCTCGGGACGACCGCAGCCGAGCCCTCTTCTCCCGTTCCCGCCCGCGTACCAGGCGTGCCGCTCGACGCCGTGGCCCGCGCCGCCACGAGGGGCATCCAGATCTACCCCTCCGTGGCCTCCGCGCAGTTCAGCATCACGGGCAGCCCTCTGGCTCCCGAGCTCACGGTCACGCTGGTCTTCACTCCCGCCCTGAAGAACCAGCGGATCAAGGACGAGATCCGCTACGAACTCATCCCGGGGCTGGAAGTCATCATCGGCGCCCCGTTCGCCCGGGTGACGCTGGACTACACGGATGCAGCACCCGCCTTCACCCCGGCACCCGAGACCGCCGCCTGACGGGGCGGCGGGAGCCGCCCTTCGACCCTTCTCTCGCGGTCACCGCACATGGTGCGATTCCTGCAGCTGATAGACGGGCGTGTCCATCCCCAGCTCCCGGGCCTTGAGCTGCAGCGCGAGGTACTTCGAGTAGTGGCGGGACTGGTGCAGATTGCCGCCGTGAATCCACAACTGCGGCACCGCTGTGGGCTTCCACATGTTGCGCAGCTCCCCTTCCCAGGGACCGGGGTCGCGGGTCGTGTCCGAGCCGTACCCCCAGCACTTGCCCACTGCGTCGGCAACCTCCGGCGAGACGAGATCCGCGAGCCACGCATTCATCGACCCGTACCCGGTCGCATAGACGAGCAGGTCCACGGGGACCAGCCGGTCGCCGTCGATGACCACCCCCTCCGGCACGACCTTGGTGACCTGACCGCGCTCCAGCTGGATCCGGCCGTCGATGATCAGCTGCGATGCTCCCACGTCGATGTAATACCCGGATCCCCGTCGCAGGTACTTCAAGAACAGGCCTGAACCGTCCTCGCCGAAGTCCAACTCGAAACCGGCATCGGTGAGCGCACGGTAGAAGTCCGCATCCCGCTCAGCCATCTGCTCGTACACGGGAATCTGCGCAGCCGGCAGCAGCCGGTACGGCCACGAGGCGAAGAGCATGTCGGCCTTCTCCGTGGTCACCCCGTTCTCCAGGGCCTCCTCCGAGTAAAGCGCGCCCAGCGCCAGCTCCCGCAGGGAGTCGCTGCGGGAGATGTGCGTGGAGGAACGCTGGATCATCGTGACCTCGGCGCCCTTCTCCCACAGGGTCGCCGCGATGTCGTGGGCCGAGTTGTTCGACCCGATGACCACAGCTCGCCTGCCCTCGAGATCTTCTTCCCCACCCGTGAACTCGGAGGAGTGACCCTGCCATCCGGCGAAGTCATCGGCACCTTCGAAACGGGGGGTGTTCGGGTAACCGGAGACACCCAGTGCGAAGACGAGCTGGGTGGGGTGCAGGACGACCTCCTCGCCACGGCGGTCCACCCGCACGGTCCACGTGCCCGTGCCCTGGTCGAACTGCGCGCCCAGGCACCGTGTGCCAGCCCAGTAGTCGAGTTCCATGATGTCCACGTAGTGCTCGAGCCAGTCCCCCATCTTGTCCTTCGACGGGAAGATCGGCCAGTCGTCGGGGAAGGGCAGGTAGGGCATGTGGTCGTACCAGACCGGGTCGTGCAGGTGCAGCGACTTGTAGCGTTTGCGCCACGAGTCACCCGCCCGCTCGTTCTTCTCGACGACAATCGTCGGCACGCCGAGACGTCGCAGCCGTGCGGCGAGCCCGATGCCACCCTGACCCCCGCCGATGATCAGCACGTACGGCTGCTCATCGAAACCGAGCCGGGCGTCCCGCTCCGCCCGGGACTCCTTCCACGTCTTGCGCCCCCGGGTGATCTCGTGGGTGACGCCGAGCTCACGGCGGGGGCCCTTCTTCTCCTCGTGCCCCGTCAGTTCCTGCAGGGTGGTCAGCAGTGTCCAGCAACGTCCGTCCACGAGCCTCAGGTGAGCCCAGCCACGCCCGGCGGCGGTCATGAAGTTGAGCCATGCCTCTGCGTTCTCGGCCGTGCCCGATGCGGGCTCGGCGAGCTGCCAATCGTGCGGATCGACCGTCGGCAGCTGGGCCTGGAGCATCGCCGCGATCTCATCGATGCCTTCGAGCGTCTTGAGGTTCCACGTGAATGCCACGAAGTCACGCCAGTAGCAGTCCTCGACGAAGAGTTCCCGCAACGCGTCCTCGTCGGGCGCACGGAGTGCCCGGTCGAAGGCGGCGAGCCACGTCTCGACGGCGCTGCTGGCCGCCTGCGGGTCGTCACTCACTGCGGAGCTCTCGCCGGGATCGGTTGCACGGTCGTGGGTCTGAGTCATGTCACTCCCTGATGTGGCTAGGCTATGATTTGGGTCACACTAGCGCGCTTCACCCGCCGACAACACCGGGCAGGACGAAAGCCCTGGGTCGCCACGATCTCCAGCCATCCGGTCCGCCGACCGCGCGTCCGGATCTGCGAGTGGATGACGCCGCCGCCCGCACCGTGAAGCCCCATGGCACCGAGGCGCGCAGAGGCCCGGCCTCCCAGAACACGGGAGCCTCGACGTCGGCCCGGGCGGCCCCCACTGCACATCGGCACCGTTGCCCCCCCCCGGTAACGGGGGGGCTTCATACCGAGCCCCTCCGGCTCCTCGGAAGGGAAGTGAGAAGCGGAACGGACAACGGTTGGCATCGTGCTGCGCATCATCGGGGCGCGCTCTTCCACTGCTCCAGCCGCCTCCTCATCGCGACGAACCCTTCGGCCCGGATCCCGCCCTGGTTCGGCGCACCTCCCTGCAATCCGCGGTCGCGCCAAAGACCCTCACGCCCGCCACCCAACAGCCCCCAAGGACCCCGCCCGCCCTGAGACCTGCCGGGCGCGCGGAGCGCGCCCGCGGCGTCGCCGTACCCTGGACGTCATGGACGACCCCGCCGACCCCCACCCGGACCGCCCGCAGGACATCCGTGTGACCCACACGCGCAGTACGATCCGCGAAGCGTGCCTGGAGCTGCTGGAGGCGCACGACGCCCGCAGCATCACCATCAGCCAGCTGTGCAAGCAGGCAGGGATCTCCCGCGGCACCTTCTACCAGCACCACTGCGGGCTCGACGACGTGTACGCGGACATCGTGCGCCAGGAACTCGCCCGCACCGCGAAGGATCTCGAGGAGTTCGAGGGCACGCCCGGCCACGACCCCCTGGAGCGCCTGGTGACGTTCGTGCACGCCCGCGGCACCGGCCCCGTGGTGATGATCAGCAACCAGCAGCTGGCCTCACGGGTGCGGCCCATCGTGGAGCAGTGGCTCACCGAACGGATCTCCCTGGCCTCCTACGGCACCGCGCTCGAGGACCTGGACACCGAGCGCCGGGCGCGCGCCTACTTCGTGGCCGGTGGGCTCGCCACCGTGCTCGGGCGGCAGGCGCGCGCGGCCACCGCCACGGCCAGCACGACCGCGATGACCGACCTGCTGCGCGCCTCGATGCGCACCGTCCTGCACCCGCACATGTCCACCACCACATTGCGACAATACCCCCCTAGGGTATAACTTCGAGGCATGAGCGCTTCCGAGACCCCGTCCCCCGGCTACACCCAGGACAAGACCGCGTACGCCCGCCGCCTCAAGCGCATCGAGGGCCAGGTGCGCGGCATCCAGCGCATGGTCGAGGAGGACGCGTACTGCATCGACGTCCTCACCCAGATCTCCGCCATCCAGTCCGCCCTGAAGTCCGTGAGTCTCGGGCTCATGGAGGAGCACCTGGGCCACTGCGTCAAGCACGCCGTGGAGCACGCACACGACACCGGGGACACCTCCGAGATGGACAGCAAGCTCGCGGAGGCCAACGCGGCCATCGCACGCCTGGTCAAGAGCTGAGCGCCCCAGACCACACGGGGCCGTCAGCCCCCCCCCCCCCGAGAACCCTCGAGAACCAAGGAGAACACCATGACCACCACCGTGAACGTTTCCGGAATGACCTGCGGGCACTGCGTCTCGTCCGTGAAGGAAGAACTCGCCGAGGTCCCCGGCGTCACCGCCGTGGACGTGGACCTGAACTCCGGCGGGATCTCCCCCGTGACCATCGAGAGCACCGGGGACCTGGACCTGCAGGCTGTCACCGAGGCCGTGGCGGAAGCCGGGTACAGCGTTGTCTGACCCCGACACCTCCCGCACAGCCACCGTGGACCCCCAGGTCCACGGACCCCTTCGCGAGCTGGACCTGGAGATCACCGGCATGACCTGCGCGTCCTGCGTGGGCCGGATCGAGCGGAAGCTGCGCAAGATCGAGGGGGTGCAGCCCGCGGTCAACCTTGCGCTCGAGTCCGCCGCGGTCCAGGTGCCGGCGGATGTCAGCGACCAGCAGATCCTCGACACCGTCAAGCGCGCCGGCTACCAGGCCACCATCACTGGAGGCGGGCAGCCGACGACGTCGCGCGGGGAGAGCGCCGAGGCGACGTCCCCCGGCGCGGCGGGTTCCGACAACTCGGGTTCCGACGCCGCCGGTTCCAGGACCGCGCGACTCTCCGGTTCGTCGTCAGACTCCGGCGGGGCACCCGGTGTCCGCGCGGCAGGCGCGCGGGGCACGACGTCGTCGCCGTCCCCGGGCGCCGCACCGCGCCAGGACCCCGGCGACCGCGAGGCGAACGAGCACCGCGACCCCGCTCTCGAGACCACCCCCGCCCAGCGGCGGATGGCCGACCTGCGGAAGCGGTTCTGGGTGGCCGCCGCGTTCTCCGTGCCGGTGCTCGTGATGTCGATGGTCCCCGGCGCGCAGTTCCCGCACTGGGGCTGGGTGGCCGCGCTGCTCGCCCTGCCCGTGGTCACATGGGCGGCCTGGCCGTTCCACCGGGCCACCGCAGTGGGCGCACGCCACCTCTCCACCACCATGGACACCCTCGTGTCCCTGGGCGTGGCGGCGGCCTACCTGTTCTCGGTGTGGCACCTGGTGGTGGACCCCGGCATGACCGCCCATGCCCACCCGGGCACGCCCATGGACATGTCCAGCCACCAGCTGTACTTCGAATCCGCAGCACTCGTGACCACCTTCCTCCTACTCGGCCGCTGGCTCGAGGCACGCGCCAAGTCCCGTTCCGGCGAGGCGCTCAGGGCGCTGCTGGACCTCGGCGCGCAGCAGGCGACCGTGGTCGACCAGGACGGCACCGAGCGCACCGTCCCCGTGTCCGAGCTCGCCGTGGGTGACACCTTCTTGGTGCGCCCGGGGGAGAAGATCGCCACGGATGCCGTGGTGGTGGAGGGTGAGTCCGCCGTGGACGCCTCCATGCTGACCGGGGAATCCGTCCCGGTGGAGGTGGGCCCCGGGGACGAACTGACCGGCGCCACCGTCAACACCACCGGACGGCTCCTGGCCCGCGCCACCCACGTTGGTGCGGACACCGTCCTCGCCTCGATGGGCCGCACAGTGGCCCGCGCCCAGGCGACCAAGGCCCCCGTGGCCCGGCTTGCGGATCGCATCTCTTCCGTGTTCGTACCCGTAGTCATGGGGGTCGCCCTGCTGACCCTGGTGGTGTGGCTGGTCGTCACCGGAGACCTCAACCGCGCGTTCGTCGCGGCCGTCTCCGTACTGGTGATCGCCTGCCCGTGCGCCCTGGGCCTGGCGACCCCCACCGCCATGCTCACGGGCACCGGGCGCGGCGCCCAACTGGGCATCCTCATCACCTCCGCGGAAGTTCTCGAGGACACCCGCTCCGTGGACACCGTGGTGCTCGACAAGACCGGCACGGTGACCCACGGAAGCATGGCCGTGAGCGAGGTAGCCCCGCTGAACTCGTGGTCGAAGGACCAGGTCCTGGACTTCGCGGCGGCCGTGGAGCGCTACTCGGAGCACCCGATCGCCCAGGCCATCGCCGCGGCGACCCCGCACCGCTACGACGTCACCCGCTTCGAGTCCGCCCCCGGCGGCGGGGTGCGCGGATACGTCCCGGACGGCATGAACGCCCGGGCGGTCGTCGTCGGGCGGGAGTCGTGGCTCGCGAAGAACGGCGTGAAGCTCGACTCCGAGGAGGCCACGGCCCTGAGCCGCGCCCGACAGAACGGCGCCACCACCATCCTCGTGGCGGTCGACGGGCGGCTGGCCGGATTCGTGGACCTGCAGGACACGATCAAGGAGGAGGCGCCGGAGGCCATTGCCGAGCTGCGTCGTCTGGGTCTGCGCCCCATGCTGCTCACCGGTGACAACGCCGCGGTGGCACGCTCCGTTGCCGCCGCCGTGGGGATCGACCCGCAGGACGTGGTCGCGGACGTCACCCCGGACGGCAAGGTCGAGGCCGTGGAAAAGCTGCAGTCGCAGGGCCGCGTGGTGGCCATGGTGGGCGACGGCGTCAACGACGCCCCCGCGCTCACCCGCGCAGACCTGGGCATCGCCATGGGCTCCGGCACGGACGCCGCCATGCAGGCCGCGGACATCACCGTGGTGCGCAGCGAGCTGACCGCGATCCCCCTGGCCATCAGGCTGTCCCGCAGGACGCTGGCCACCATCAAGTCCAACCTGTTCTGGGCCTTCGCCTACAACACGGTGGCCATTCCGGTGGCTGCGCTGGGCCTGCTGAACCCGATGGTCGCGGGTGCGGCCATGGCCTTCAGCTCAGTGTTCGTGGTCCTCAACTCGTTGCGGCTGCGGGGCTTCGCCCGCTGAGCACGGGGCCCGGCACGACACCCCGGGCGACCCCAGTGGGACCACGGACGCCGAGGAAACCGGTGCACCCGATTGAACCCACCGGCACATGGGAGGGGCCCCGGAGAACCAGAACGGTTCTCCGGGGCCCTTCGTCACGGGACGCGACGGCGTCGTGGCGGCGTCGCCACGGCCGCGCACCAAAGATCTGTCAGCGGGCGCTCGAACCCGGTTCCTCGCCCGTGGTGTCGGGGCGCACGCGCTGGCCGAACTCAGGCTCGCCGGAGGTCTTCCCCTCGGCCGCCCCGTCGGTCGCCTCGGTGCGGACGCGCTCCGCCTCCCGCCGAGCCTGGCTCTCGGCGAAGATCCTGGCGGAGGAACGGTTCACCCCGGTGCCCTGTCCCAGCTCCTCGGCGTTGGGCTTCTCGAGCAGCATGAGGGTGGCGCACACGACCACGGAGGCAATGAACGCGATGCCCGCCGCGATCAGGCCGAGGCCCACGCGTGCGGCGTTGTCGGTGCCACCGGCGGCCACCGTGGAGACGACCACGAACGCCACGACCGCCAGGACCACGGAGATGACCAGGGGCCCCTTGATGTCGGTTTTGCGCCGGCCGTCGTGCTCACTGCGCTGGGCCACGTGATTCCTCCTGGCGATGCTCTGGGTGTGGTTCGGGGGTGGGTCACGCCCATCAACCCGACATGTCAGTCTACGCGGTCAGGCCACGCGCTCCGGGCCCCGGCCGGTGCCGTCCGCCGCCCGCGCATCGTGGCGCAGGCTCAGTGCGGCAACCAGCTGGCTCACGCCGAGGATGATAGCGGCGCCGCCCGCGACCCCGAGCTCCGCCTTGGTCCCCAGGTTCTCCACGAGCACCATGCCCATGGCCGCGAACACGGTCACGACGCCGCACAGGCTCCAGTCCCGCCCCAGGGGGAACTCGCGGCGGAAGCGCATGCCCAGGACGAGCTCTGTAATGCCGCACAGCCCCATGATCACGGCGCAGAGCAGGACGAGCAGCCAGTCGCTGTTGGCGACCACGGCGGTGAGCGCTCCGCCGAGCACGTAGAGCACGCCGTAGGACTGGGGGATGCTGCGGCTCGCCCCAAGGTCCACGTCCTCCCGGCGGTTCAGGCGCACCTGCAGGAAGATTGCGGAGATCCCGGTGCCCACCAGGAAGAACGCCATGAGCCACCGGCCGGTGGTCAGGGACGGCTGCTGCCAGAACACGGTCACCGCCGCGAAGACCAGCGCAACCACGGCGCGCAGCAGCACGGGCGCCCACAGGTCGTGGCGCACGTCCGCCGCGCTGGTGCCGGGGCGGCTCTGTCCACCGTGCGGGGCGGAAATCTGCTGGGGCACGCCGAAACTCCTGATCTGCCGTGGTTGTTCCGGCCAGTCTAACGAGGGCGCCCCGGGGAGTTGCCTAGGAGCCGCCCGCCTCCCTCAGGATCCGGCGCAGCACCGCGGTTCCGCGCGTGAGATCCTCGTCCGATGCCGTGAGTCCCAGGACAAGCCCTTCCGCGGAGGACACCGCCGCCGTGCCCCCTCCCACGCCGTCCTCGCCGGGGCGCGCGGTCCAGTACTCCCGCAGCCCGCTCACCAGCACACCGCGCTCCCGGGCGAGCGCGAGCACCCGGGACTCGTCCGCCACCTCCACCACCGCGTGGGCCCCGCCGGCCATGGGCGCCACGGCCACACCGGGGATGCCGGCGAGGGCGGCGGAGACGAGCGAGCGGCGTCGTCGGAAGGATCGGCGCATCCTGGCCGTGTGCCGCTGGAACTCGCCCGAGCCCATGAAACGGGCCAGCGCGTCCTGACCCACGAGCGAGACGGGCGAGCCCAGGTCTGCGCGGGCGGTGAGCAGCCCGGGCAGCAGCGGTGCGGGGGCCACCAGGTGCCCGAGTGCCACCGAGCCGCCCAGGACCTTGGAGAAGCTGCCCAGGGTGACCACGGTGTCCGCGGGGGTGTCCAGGGCCCCGAGCGCGGGCAGCGGCTGGCCGGTGTGGCGCAGCTCGGAGTCGTAGTCGTCCTCGACCACCACCGTGCCGTGCTCACGGGCCCAGCCGAGCAGCTCCACCCGGCGATCCACCGTCATGGTGCCGCCCAGCGGATACTGGTGCCCGGGTGTGACCACCAGGACGTCCGGGAGTGCGGCCACGTCCCACCTGCCGGCCCCGCCCCAACGACCGGCGGGCAGCACCGCAGGGTCCAGCCCGTGCTGGTCCACCCGCACGGGCAGCGCGGTGTGCCCGGTGGCCTCGACCACGCGGCGCAGGGCCGGGTAGCCGGGATTCTCCACCGCCACGCGCAGGGGACGACGACGCGCGGTACCCAGCACGCGCAGCACCAGCTGCAGCCCGTCCCGCACTCCGGCGGTCACGAGGATCTCTTCGGGCGCGCGGACAATCCCCCGGTTCAGCCGCAGATGGTCGGACAGATGCCCCCGCAGGGATGTTTCCGCGCTGTCGCCCAAGGCCGTGGCTCCCGCGGCGTCCCGCCACGCACCGCGCCAGGCGGGGGTGTCCAGGGCAACCACGGGGCCTGCGCCCGGGCGGAGATCGAGGTGGGAGCCGGACCGAGCGACCCGGTTCCGCACGGAACCTGCCGCGCCCCGCCGTGCCGGCGTCCACCCCGCCGATGCCTTGGAAGGATCGCCGGGCGACGTCGTACCCGAACCCCCACGCCGCGCGGCGGCGTTGCGCTGCTCCCCCGGCGAGGTCGTGCGGAGGCTCGGAGCCGACCGCACGACCGGCGCGAGGGAGGGTGTGATCCGCGTGGCGCCGCGGTCGGCCACCAGATAGCCCTCGCCGTTCAGAACATCCCACGCGGCCGTGACGGTCCCGCGCGAGATGCCGAGCCGGGCTGCGAGCGCACGCGAGGACGGCAGGGGATCACCGGGGTGCAGCACGCCCCGGGCCACGAGCTCGCGGACCTGCCGGACGAGCTGCTCGCCCAGGGGCGCACCCGGGGTGCGGTCCAGCGTGAGCGGCAGGTCGATCTCGCGGGGATGGCGCACGGGCTCTCCTCGGGCTCGGTGGCGGACGCACCGCGCGTCCTTCAGAGTGGACCAGTCAATCTCTCAAATTCTGGTCCTACCATTGGACCACTTTCCGGGCCACGATGGTGGGCATGACTGAAGCCACCCAGACCTCCGCCCAGAACCCCACCCCTGTGACCGGCTCGCGCCTCGTGAAGCGCGGTCTCGCAGACATGCTCAAGGGCGGCGTGATCATGGACGTGGTCACCGCGGAGCAGGCACGGATCGCCGAGGACGCCGGTGCCGTGGCCGTCATGGCACTGGAACGTGTGCCCGCGGACATCCGCTCCCAGGGCGGTGTGGCCCGGATGAGCGATCCGGACCTCATCGAATCCATCATCGACACCGTCTCCATCCCCGTGATGGCAAAGGCGCGGATCGGGCACTTCGTGGAGGCGCAGGTGCTGCAGCACCTCAAAGTGGACTACATCGACGAGTCCGAGGTGCTCTCTCCCGCGGACTACGCCAACCACATCGACAAGCACCGCTTCGACGTCCCGTTCGTGTGCGGCGCCACCAACCTGGGTGAGGCGTTGCGCCGGATCACCGAGGGCGCGGCCATGATCCGCTCCAAGGGCGAGGCCGGCACGGGCGACGTCTCCGAGGCCACCAAGCACATCCGCACCATCCGAGCGCAGATCGCGGAGTTGCAGGCGCTGTACACCGCTGCCCCGGACGCCCTGTACGTCAAGGCCAAGGAGCTGCAGGCGCCGTACGAGCTCGTGGCCGAGGTGGCCCGCGCCGGGTCCCTGCCGGTCGTGATGTTCACCGCCGGCGGCGTGGCCACCCCCGCGGACGCGGCGATGATGATGCAGCTCGGCGCGGACGGAGTGTTCGTGGGCTCGGGCATCTTCAAGTCCGGCAACCCCGCCGAGCGCGCCCGCGCCATCGTGGCCGCGACCGCCTACTACGACGATCCCGCCCGCATCGCGGAGGCCTCCCGAGGCCTGGGCGAGGCCATGGTCGGCATCAACGTGGCGGACCTGCCCGCACCGCACCGCCTCGCGGAGCGCGGTTGGTGAGCGGGTCCCCCTCGCAGCACCACCCGCACGACGACGCCGCCCTGCCGGGCCCGAGCGCCCACCCCACTGTGGGCGTGCTCGCCCTGCAGGGCGGCGTCGTGGAGCACGTGCGCGCGGTGGAGTCCCTGGGCGCCCACGCCGTGAAGGTGCGCTCCGCCGACGATCTCGTGGACCCGGACGGCGCCCCCCGCATCGACGCGCTGATCCTGCCCGGCGGGGAGTCCTCCACGGTGGACCGGCTGTGCCGTACGTTCGGACTGTTCGACTCCTTGCAACGGGTGGTCCGCGGAGGCCTGCCCACGCTCGGCACGTGCGCCGGGCTCATCATGCTCTCCTCCGAGATCGAGGATCCGGCCCCCGGCCAGCAGTCCCTCGGGGTGCTGGACGTGAGCGTGAACCGCAACGCGTTCGGTTCGCAGGTGGCCTCTGCGGAGGTGGAGCTGGCGTGGGAGGGCCCAGCGAGCGACGTCGTGGCGCCCGGTGACGTGGTGCGCGCGGCCTTCATCCGCGCCCCCGAAGTGACCCGTGCGGGCGACGGCGTGGAAGTTCTCGCGCGCCACCGGGGTGCGGTGGTGGCGGTGCGCCAGGGCAGCGTGCTGGGCATCAGCTTCCACCCGGAGCTCACGGGGGACACCACCCTGCACCGGATGCTGCTGGAGCAGGTGGCCGCCCGCCGGGGGTGAGCACGGTCGGGGTGAGCGCCCAGACGAACTCGGGCAGGGCGCAGGACGCCCCCCGACCAGCACCGGGACGGGAAACCCCGGTGCGCCACATGCCGACTTCCGGCGCAACAGACTCGCACCGGCGCGCCGATCCGTGTAGACCTGGCCTCTCTGACTACTCACGACGGAGGAACTCTTGGCCGGCTTCACCACACGCACCATCCACGCGCTGCACGACGTCGCCCTGGGTGCCGTGGTGCCCCCGATCCACACCGCCTCCACGTTCCTGCAGCCCACCGAGGGCGGCGAGGGTCCCTTCGAGTACCAGCGCGGGTCGAACCCCACGCGCACCGATGCCGAGACCACCCTGGCGGCGCTCGAGGGCGCCCGGCACTCCTTCGCGTTCGCCACCGGCATGGCTGCCACCGGGGCCGTGCTCGGCACCCTGCACGCCGGTGACTCGGTGATCATGGGCCTGCCCGTCTACGGCGGCAACTACCGGTGGGCCACCATTGAGCTGCCCAAGCGCGGGATCACCACGCACTTCCACGACGACCTCAACCGGCTCTCGGACGAGGACTTCGACGAGAGCACGCGCATCGTGTTCCTCGAGACGCCGTCCAACCCCACGCTGCGCGTGACCGACATCCGACGTGTCGTCGAGCTTGCCCACCGCCACGGCGCCATGGTGGTCGTGGACAACACGTTCCTCACCCCGTACCTGCAGCGCCCGCTGGAGCTGGGCGCGGACGTCACCGTGCAGTCCGCCACCAAGTACCTCGGCGGCCACGGGGACCTGCTGGGCGGCGTGGTCAGCACCAACGACGACGAGATGGCCCAGCAGCTGCACCTGGCACAGATGGTCTCGGGCGGGGTGCTCTCCCCCATCGACTCCTACCGACTGATCCAGTCCGTGAAGACCCTCGGCATCCGCCTGGACCGCCAGCAGGAGAACGCCCACCGGATCGTAGAGTTCCTGCGCGGCCGGGACGAGGTGGCGCGAGTCCTCGTCCCCGGATCCTTCGACGAGGAGGAGGCCCGGATCCAGGAGGCCCAGGCGGACGGGCTCGGGGGGCTGTTCTCCTTCGAGCTCCTCCCAGGCAAGGACGTCCGGGCGTTCCTCGGCCGCCTGGAGATCTTCGGCTTCGCAGTGAGCCTGGGCGGCATCGAGTCTCTGATCTGCCTCCCCGCATCCATGACCCATGGGGCATACTCACCTGAGGACCGCGAGCTGGCGCACCTGAGCGAGAACCTGCTGCGCGTGGCCGTGGGCATCGAGGACGTCGAGGACCTCATCGCGGACCTCGCCCAGGCCCTCGACGCGGCCTGAGAGGGGAACCCACCGTGGACTCACGTCGAGCATCCCGCCGGGCCGTGCTCAGCGGCACCGGCCTGGCGGGGCTGGTTGCCGTGCTGGCCGCCTGCTCACCGGGCGGCGGCTCCGAGGACTCGGGTGCCTCCGAGGACCTGCTGACCAGGATCCAGCGCACCGGTGAGGTGCGCATCGGCATGGAGGGCACGTTCCGCCCGTACGGCTACCACGACGACTCCGGCGCCCTGGTGGGCTATGAAAAGGAGATCGGGGACCTGATCGCCAAGGACCTCGGGGTGCGCGCCACCTACGTTGAGACCCAGTGGGACTCGCTGATCGCGGGGGTGGACGCGGGCCGCTACGACCTTGTCATGAACAACATCGCGCCCACGGCCGAGCGCAGGGAGAACTTCGACTTCTCCATCCCCTACGCGATCTCCCAGGGCCGCGCCGGGGTCGCCCAGGACTCCCCGCTGACGTCCGTTGACGAGATCTCCGGGCACACCTCCGCCCAGACCGAGACCTCCAACTTCGGCAAGAGCATGGCCGCCCTGGGGGCCCAGCTGGTGCCCACCACGGGGTTCGACGAGGCCATCATGCTCGTGACCTTCGGGCGCGTGGAGATGACCGCCAACGATTTCGTGACGTTCCAGGCGTTCTTCGAGCAGCGCCCTGACGCCAGGATCCGTCTCCTGGACGGCCAGGTGGGAGACGCCTCGGAGTCCGCGGTGCTCATGGCCCGCAACCAGCCACGGCTGCGAGCCGCCGTGGACAAGTCCCTGACCACCCACATGGACAACGGCGATCTGGCCAAGATCTTCGAGAAATACGTGTCCACCGACCTCACCCCGGAGTCATGACCGATTTCCTGAGCCTTTGGGCCGATTCCCTTCCGCAGCTGCTGCTGGCCACCGTCAAGGTGACCATCCCGCTGAGCATCATCGCCTTCGTCCTCGCCCTGGTGGTGGCGGTGCTCGCCACCGCCATGCGCCTGAGCGGCATCCGCCCCCTGCAGTGGATCTCCCGCTTCTACGTGTGGCTGTTCCGCGGCACCCCGATCCTGGTGCAGCTGTTCATCATCTTCTACGGGCTGCCCGCCGCCGGCATCACGCTCTCCGCGTGGACCTCCGCGATCCTCGCGTTCACCCTGAACACGGGGGCCTACGCGGCGGAGACCCTGCGGGCCTCCGTGCAGTCCATCCCCCGGGGCCAGCTCGAAGCCGCCCGGACGCTGAACTACACGGGCTGGCAGACGGTGCGCCACGTCGTCGCGCCCCAGGCCCTGCGGATCGCGCTGCCTCCCCTGGGCAACGACCTCATCGACCTGGTCAAGGGCACCTCCCTGGTCATGGTCATCACCCTGGCGGACGTGTTCCAGGTGGGCCGTCAGATCGCCGCGACCAACTTCCAGCCCCTCGCGCTCTACGCGGAGGTGGCTGTGATCTACCTGGCGATCTTCACTGTCCTCTCGCTGCTGCAGTCCCGCCTCGAACGGGTGTCCAACCGCTACATCAGGAGTTCCCATGCTTGAGCTGACAGACGTCTCCAAGAGCTTCGGGGACACCACCGTCCTGCGGGGGATCACTCTGGCGCTGCCCAACGGGGAGACCACCGTGATCCTCGGGCCGTCCGGCTCCGGGAAGTCCACCCTGCTGCGCACCATGAACCTGCTCGAGGTCCCCGAGTCCGGGCGCCTGGACATCAACGGGGACTCCGTGACCTTCGGGGCGCAGCTGACCCGCAGGCAGATCTCCGCGATCCGCCGCCGCTCCGCCATGGTCTTCCAGGGCTACAACCTCTTCCCGCACGAGACGGTGCTGGACAACGTGGCCATGCCCCCGGCACTGAACGGCAAGGCGGACCGCGTCACGGCCCGGGCTCGCGCAGTGGAGCTGCTGGAGTCCGTGGGAATGGGCCACCGGTTGGAGGAGTACCCGGACAACCTCTCCGGCGGGCAGCAGCAGCGCGTGGCGATCGCCAGGGCCCTGGCCGTGGAGCCGGACTACCTGCTCTTCGACGAGCCCACCTCCGCCCTGGACCCCGAGCTGGAGGCCGAGGTCATCAGGGTCATGGTGGACCTGGCCCGCGAGCGCCGTTCCCTGGTGGTGGTCACGCACAACATCGGCTTCGCCCGCCGGGTCGCGGACCGCATCGTCTTCCTCGCGGACGGCGGGATCGGCTTCGACGGCGCCCCGGAGGACTTCTTTGCCTCGGACAGTGAACGGATCCGGCGCTACCTCAACGTCTTCGACGCCGTGTGAGCCCGTGACGCCCGCCGTTGCGGCGGTGCCGGTGGCGGCGGGTGCCGACGACGACGCCCGGTGCGGGTGCTGCCCGTGGTACCGCTACGGCGTGATATCTCCACGGCACCCTGCCTCCACAGCGGGCGTCGAACTCGCGGTGCCGCGGACGGGACGCGTGCCAGACGGCCGTGAGCGCGGCGGCAGGCGCCCGTGTCGCCCAGGGAGACCAGCACGTGGGTGCCGGCCCCCAGGACCACGGCGGACAGCAGCGGTCCCGCCGGCAGCCGGGACGGCCGCAGGTGCTCGATCGGCTTCATGGTGCCCCGCTTTCCCCGGACCTCCCCTGTCCGCACAGGATCGGCGGCCATCCGCCTCCCTGTAGGTGCGGGGCCTCCGCCGGTGCGTGTGATGCGCACAGCTCCAGGAGCCCGGTGAACAGGAACTCTTGGTGACCGGGTGGTCCTCGTGGGGGGGGAGATCTTCCTCGGCCACCGGGTCGTCGTGAACCGGGAAGTGTGAACCGCGCACCGGGCCGGATCCCACGCCCCCCCCGAGGGGCCACCCCCGGAGAATCCTCCACCGCCGCCGAACGAGCATGAGGAACCGGAGGCATCGGACGGGCCCGAGCTGTTGCCGTACGCGGGGCCGCTGGAGCCGCCCTTCGGCGGGACTCCGCGGCAGGCCCCGCATCACCAAGGTCGGCACGTCCGCCACGACAAGGAGCAGCACCGCCCCGATCGGAGAATGAACCCCGACTTCGAGAAGGCGCGGTCGGAGGCGGCCTGCGAGGTCGCCCGGTCGTACACCGCGGTGAGGGTGTCCCGCAGCGCGGTCGTAGGAGGATCCGGCAGCCTCAGGACCCGAACGGGAGCATGGCGATCACGATGGCCGCCCTGGGTGACCAGGGGCACAGCGGGTCTCGTCATGACCCCCTGGCCACGACCTGATTTGCCATCGCGAAAACAGTTCAGGCCGCGGGGGTGCCGCTCAGAAGCTCCCGGACGCCCCGCCCCCGGTGAAGCCGCCGCCCCCGCCGAACGAGCTCGTGCCGCCGGAGCTGCCGGACGACGAGCTCGAGGCGTTGACCACGCCCCCGGAGTACAGGGATGGGGAAACCGCGTAGAGCGGCAGCCAGCTCTGGAAGGTGGGCGCGTAGTGCACCTCCCGCTCGATGCCGTCCTTGCCCGTGCGGCGCACGGGATCGTCGTTGAGGCCCGGCGCCTTGGGGTTCTGCAGGCGGTACTTCAGGTAGGCCCGGCGCATGCTCGCGCTGATCCCCTCGCCCGGATGCTCCCGCTCGTACTGCTCAATCTCCCGCTTCGCCTGATCCATGATCTGCCTGGTGCTCCGGCGGCAGCGCCAGACGATCACCAGGACCCCGAGCACGACCACGACCACGACCACGCCGACGATCGACAAAATGACCGTGGCCACCGTGCGCCCCTTCGCCGCCCGGTCCGCCGCGGCCTGCGGATCGGCCTCGTCGTAGACCTTGGTGACCGTCTTTGTGAACGCGTCCGCGTAGTCCCCGTCCTTGAACCCGGGCTCGAGCTGGTTCTCCATGATGTTCTCGGCGTCCGAGTCCGAGAGCACCTCCCGGGCGCCGTCCCCGACCTCGATGCGCAGCTCGCGCTCCCCCATGTCCGCGACGATCAGCACGCCGTTGTTGCGCCCGTCGTCCCCCACGCCCCAGTCTGTGGCGACCTTGCGCGAGTAATCCTCGATGTTCTCGCCCTGGGTGTCGTTCACGGTGAGGACCGCCGCGCGGATGTATTCGTTTTCATCATTCTTCTCGCCGATCAACCGGTTGAGCTGCTCCTCCTGGCCGTCCGTCAGCAGGTCGGCCTGGTCCTGAACGGCGCCCACCTCGGGCCGCGGCGGGACGTCCAGGGCCTGGGCGGGGGCGACGGCGCCCGCCACGAGCACCGCGGCCAGGGCACCCCCCAGGGTGGCGCGCCTGAGCACCGCGGGATGGGTTTCGGCGGTGGTCACGAGGGTCCTCCGGGGGTCTCGGGGTTCGGCGCTGTGCACGCGGGGGTTGCTGGGGCCAGGCTACGTGCGCTCGTGCGCGGACAGAACCATCACCCCGGCCCCCGGCGGGCGTGTCGGCGGCGTGGCAGCCGACGCGGGTTCGGTCTCCGCCCCGAACCGGCGTTGCCGACCGCCCTCGGCCACTGGCCGGCTCCCGGGAGGGAAACCGGCCCGCGGAGGGGACGTGCGCGACGGCGTCGTCGGGAGCCTCAGTTCTTCGCGGTGGGAACAACCATCACGGGGGACTCGGCGTCCGCAAGGACGGCCTGCGAGACGGAGCCCATGAGCAGCCCGCGGAAACCGCCGTAGCCGCGCGTGCCCACGACGAGCAGGTCCGCGGTGCGCGAGGCGTCCACGAGGGCGTCCGCCGGACGCCCCTCCAGTACCCGGGTGACGGTCTCAAGGCCCGGGAACTCGCCCCGCAGCTCCTCGGCAACGCTTTCTGTGAGCTGCTGGGCCGGGGCCTTCAGCTGCTCCTGCACGGCCATCTCGAGCTCGTAGGAGTTCACCGGCAGGTAGCCGGTGGTGGGGACCACGCTCACCACGGCGAGCGTGAGCCCGTGGTCCGCGGCGTAGCGCGCCGCCACGGTCACGGCCGGGTTCTCCGTGCCGAGCTTGTCCACGCCCACGACGACGCAGCCCGCGAACGTCTCACCCTCGGGGCGGGTTTCCCGCTCGTCTGGCTTCCAGCTCTCCGGGAGGATCACCACGGGAACCGAGGAGTGGGCGGCCACGGCCGCGGAGACGGAGCCCACCCGGCCGCGGACGCCGTGGTGCCCGCGCTTGCCCATGACCACCACGGCGGCGTCCTTGGACTCGTACACGATCACGCCGGCCGCGTCACCGCGCTCGATGATGCACTGGGCCGTGACCCCGGCGGTCTTGGCCTTCTCCACGGCCCGCTTGGCGAGCCGCTCGGACTCCTCCTGCAGCGCGTCCGCGAAGGCGCCGTAGAGGGACTGGTCCAGGCCGGTCTGACGCCCCGTGGAGAGCACGATCTTCAACGGCAGCTGCCGCTCGAGGCAGTCCGCGATCCCCCAGTCCAGGGCCCGCTCGCTGTGCTCGGAGCCGTCGTACGCCACCACAATGTTCTGTGTCATCTCTGCAGTACCTGCCTGTCTCGTGTTCGTCTCGTCGGGGGGGGGGCTGTGCGTGGGAGTCAGCGGCCGCTGGGGACCACCATCACGGGTCCGGCCGCGGCGCCGAGCACTGCCTGGGACACGGAGCCGAGCAGCAGTCCGGTGAAGCCGCCGATGCCGCGGGAGCCCACCACCACGAGGTCCGCGGTCCGCGTGGCCTGCACCAGGACCCGGCCCGGGCGGCCCAGGAACGCGTGCTGCGTGACGGTCAGGTTGGGGTGCTCCCCGGAGATCCTCTGCGCGAGCTCCGAGAGCTTCTCGAGCGCCTCCTGGAAGTAGTAGGGCCGGTTGTACTGGTCCTGGAACCACTCGGGCGTTCCGGAGAGGGCGCCGTTGACGGAGACGATGCTCAGCGCGCAGCCGTGGGCCACGGCGTACTCCACGGCCTGGGCGACGGCCGGGTTCTTCTCCCCGGAGGCGTCCACGCCCACGACCACGGAGCCGGTGTAGTCCGTCTGCGAGGCGGAGAGCTGGTCGTCGTCCTTGGCCTTCGCGTCCGGGACGCGGACGTCCTCTGACGCCCTGGCCTCCTGGCGCACGACCTCCGCGTCCGAGGCGTCCTGCTTCTCGCTGGGCGGGACCACGATGACGGGAACGGGGCTGTGGGCGGCCACCGCGGCTGACACGGAGCCCAGGCGCCCCCGCAGGGCACCGCCGCGACCGCGCTTGCCCAGGACGACGAGGCACGCACTCCTGGCCTCCTCCAGGACGGCGCGGGCGGCGTCACCCTCTCCCAGGACGTCCTGGACCTCGAGGTCCGGGGCGTGCTCGCGGGCGTACTCGCTCGCGTCGGCCAGATAGCTCTTGCTCTCCGCGACCACGGCCTCGTGGAAACGTGCTTCGAGGGACGGCTCTCCCACCGCGATGAGGGGGTAGGCGCTGATCAGGCGCACCGGGACGTGGCGGGCACGAGCCTCCGACAGGGCGCGGTCGAGTGCCCGCAGGGCGATGTCGGAGCCATCGATGCCCACCAGGACGGGAGCGTTGGGCGAGGTGTTCAGAACGTCTTTGTTCATGCCTTAAGAATAGTCCTCCGCAGCCGTCGGCGGGCGGTCCAACCCGCATGTGGATCCCCCGGGGCCACACGCCTGGCAGGGGGTGCCTCAGGCCATCGCGATCATCCACCGACGCCCGCGGATCCGCCACCCCAGGGTGGCCGCGCGGGCACCGGTGTAGCCGCCCGCGTAGGCGACCCACAGCCACACGGCTCCCACCACACCGGCGCCACCCCACGTGAACACCACCCACAGCAGGGGGAGGTACACCGCGAGGTTGATGACGCCGGCCAGCGCGAGGTACCGGGCGTCCCCCGCGCCGATCAGCACGCCGTCGAGCACGAAGACGTACGCCGCGAGCGGCTGGCCCACGGCCACCACGAGCAGCGCCGCGCCGAAGACCGCCTGGACCTCCGGCGAGCGCGTGAACAGGAACCCCAGGTGCGGGCCGAGCAGCCCCACCGCGAACCCCGTGACCACGCCGAAGCCCAGCCCCCAGCGCAGCAGCCGACGCATCAGCAGCCGCACGGCCGCGCGGTCCTGCTCACGGTTCACGTCCCGCGCGCCGAGCTCCTTGCCCAGCAGGGCCTGGGCGGCGATCGCGAGGGCGTCCAGTGCGTAGGCGAGGAAGTTGAAGATCGTCATGCTCAGCTGGTAACCGGCCAGGTTCTCGGGGCCCTGGTTCGTGGCCACCACCACGGTGAGCAGGATCGCCACGCGCAGGGACAGGGTGCGCAGCATGAGCCACGAGCCCACGGTGAGGTGCGAGCGCACCCCTGGCCACGACGTCGTCAGCCCCACCGACTGCGCCCGGAACCGCCGCCCGAGCATCACCAGGTAGGTCACGGCCATCGCCCACTGCGTGGTGCTCGTGCCGATCGCCGCACCCGCCACGCCCAGGTGGACGCCGTAGACGAGCGCCATGTTCAGTCCCGCGTTCAGCATCGCACCCGCGGCCGCGACCACGAGCGGGGTCCGCGTGTCCTGCAGCCCGCGCAGCACGCCCACGGCCGCCAGGACCACGAGCATGGCCACGAGCCCGGGCAGGGACCACAGGGCGTACGACGTCGCGTGGTCCAGCACCTCGCCGTGGGCACCCATGGTGCGCAGCAGCGGCCGCATCGCCACGGCGCCCACCGTCGCGATCACGATCCCCAGCCCCGCCGCGGTCCACAGACCGTCCCGGCCCACCCGCAGCGCCTCGGCGAGCCGGCCCCCTCCGAGGTGGCGGGCCACCGCCGGGGTGGTGCTGTAGGCCAGGAAGACCATGAGCCCCACGACCGTCTGCACGAGGGTCGAGGCGATGCCCACCCCGGCCAGCTGGGCGGTGCCCAGGTGGCCGATGATCGCGGAGTCCGCGAGCAGGAACAGCGGCTCGGCGATCAGCGCGCCGAACGCGGGGACCGCGAGCGCGAGGATCTGCCGGTTCAGGCTCGCGGGGCGGGGCGGGGTGGGCTCGCCAGTGGGGTCCTGGTCAGGGGCGGAGCTCGTGGGAGGGGTGGGCACCGCTCCAGGGTAGGCGGGCGCGCCGACACCCCGGAGCGGTGCGCGCGGGCGGGGTCAGTGGCCCGGCGCGGGCTTGACGGAGATCACGGGGACCGCGGACTCCAGGATGATCTGCTGCGCGGAGGAGCCCAGGAAGATCTTGCCGGCCGGGGAGCGGCGGCGCACGCCCACCACCACGACCTCGACATCCTCGCGGTTGGTGAGGTCCACGAGGTCCCCCACGGCGTCGCGGCTGCGGGCGGCCGCGTGCTCGAGGCTCACGCGCTGGTAGTCGATCGCGGAGAGGTCCGGCTCGTTGCCGTCCACGGGGAAGACCACGAGATCCGCATCGCGGCGGCGGGCCTCCTGCACGGCGAAGTCGCGGGCGGCGTGGCCGGCGGGGGAATCTGCGGCGGCGAGAATGATGGCCATTGGTCCTCGTTTCGAGCGGTGGTGGCGGGGCCGTTCGACTGCGCCCCGGGGGTCGTGGTCGAGCGTACGGGCACGGGTGCGCGGACGGGGGCGTCGCCGAGGGGCCCGAGCCGCTGACATGTGTATGGTAGGTCACATTCCTGCGGCTCCGAGGGCGGACCAGGGATCCTTTGCACCCCGACCCCCGGAGGAATCGTGAGACCCACTCACTCCCCCAGCCGCCGCCAGTTCCTGACCTGCGGGCTCGGTGGACTCGTGGCGGCCGGCGCGATCGGGACCGCCACCGTCGGCTCCATCGTCTCCGCGTCCGGGGGCAACGACCTCCGCTCCTCGCTGACCATCATCGCGCCGGCGGCGGCCGGTGGCGGGTGGGACACCGTGGCCCGAGAGATGCAGCAGGCCCAGCGGGCCAACGGCATCGTGAACAACACCCAGGTGGTCAACATCCCCGGTGCCGGCGGCACGATCGCCCTGGGCAACCTGGAGATCCTCGAGGGCCAGGCCAACAACCTCATGGTCGGCGGCACGGGCCAGCTCGCGGCCACCATCCAGTACCACTCGGCCACCACCTACGCGGACGTGAACCCGCTGGCCGTGGTCGTGGAGGAGTACGACGTCGTCGTGGTCCCCGGGGACTCCCCCTACACGAGCCTCA
This sequence comes from Kocuria sp. UBA5001, assembly GCF_002398425.1. Lineage (NCBI taxonomy): Bacteria > Bacillati > Actinomycetota > Actinomycetes > Micrococcales > Micrococcaceae > Kocuria > Kocuria sp. UBA5001. The sequence continues at coordinate 47,352 of NZ_DGYR01000013.1, read as the reverse complement.
AGGAGCTCACGGACGCCTGGGCCAAGAACCCCGGCAAGGTGCCCTGGACCGGGGGCGGCTCCTTCGACCAGCTCGTGGTCACGGAGATGGCCATCAGCGCGGGCGTGTCTCCCAAGGACATGATCTACGTGTCCTCGGACGGCGGCGGCGAGTCCACGCAGGCGCTGCTCAACGGCACGGCCGCCGCGGCCGCCAGCGGCTACCCGGACTCCATCGACCAGATCGAGTCAGGCCGGCTGCGGGCGCTCGCGATCGTGGCCAAGGACCCCGTGGCGGGCGTGGAGATTCCCACCACGGTGGAGCAGGGCTTCGACGTGACGCTCGCGAACTGGCGCCTGCTCGTGGCACCGGGCGGCATCACGGACGCGGAGAAGTCCGAGCTCGAGAGCATCGTGCGGGAGACCGTCACCACCCCGCAGTGGCGCAAGGCCATCGAACGCTACAACTGGAACGAGAACGTCGTCACCGGTGAGAAGCTCGCCACCTTCCTGGACGAGGAAAAGACCAGGATCCAAGGTCTGTACAAGGAGTTGGGACTGTGACACAGCAGGTGGCCGGGGCGGACTCGGCATCCGTGGAACCGCCGAGCACAGAGACCGCCCCCGCGCGCCCGTTCCTGCTCGGGGAACTGACCATGCCGCTCGTGTTCACGGCGTTCGCCACCTACCTGCTGGTGGGTCTGCTGAGCATGAGCGTTCCCGACTCTGTGGACTTCCCGGGCCCGCGCTTCTTCCCGGCCACGGTAGTAGGCGTCGTCTACGGGCTCGTGGTCCTGGACGTCCTGGTAATCCTGCGCCGGCGCCGCGCAGCCGGGTCCGCGCACGAGAAGCAGGCGGGGAAGGCACCCTCCGGCAGCACCGCCGTCGGCGCGGCGGACACCACAGCCCCCGGGGACGACGCCGCTCCCCGCTTCTCGTGGCGCTCCTTCGCCTGGGTGGTCGGCGGGTTCCTGGTCTTCGCCCTGCTGCTCGAGTTCCTGGGCTGGATCATCGGGGCCGCGCTGCTGTTCTGGTGCGTGGCCCGCGGCTTCGGTGCCGCCCGGCCGCTGCTCACCCTGGTGGTGGGGCTGACCGTCAGCTCGCTCGCGTACATTGCATTCGACATGGCCCTCGGGCTCTCACTGCCCTCCGGCATCCTGGGAGGCGGGTTCTAGATGGACACCCTGTCACTGCTGATGGAGGGCTTCGCCGGAGCCCTCACGTTCCAGAACATCTTCTGGGTGGTCCTGGGCTGCTTCCTGGGCACCGCCGTGGGCGTGATGCCCGGTCTCGGTTCCTCGATGGCCGTGGCCCTGCTGCTGCCGGTCACCTTCGCCCTGGATCCCACGGCCGCGTTCATCATGTTCTCCGGCGTGTACTTTGGCGGGCTGTTCGGGGACTCCACCATGGGCATCCTCATGAACACACCGGGGCAGGCCTCCGCGATCGCCTCCACGTTCGAGGGCCACAAGATGGCCCAGAACGGGAGGGCCCCGCAGGCCCTGGCCACCGCCGCCATCGGTGCGTTCATCGGCGGCTTCGTGGCGTCGGTGGTGGTCGTCTTCTTCGCACCGTTCCTCGCGGAGTTCTCCACCAAGTTCGGTCCCGCGGAGTACTTCGCGCTCGCACTGTTCGCCTTCGTGGCCACCTCCTCGGTGGTGACCGACTCGGCCGTGAAGGGTCTGCTGTCCCTGGCGTTCGGCCTGGGCATCGCGGTGGTGGGCATCGACTCCGTCACGGGCATCCCGCGGTTCACCATGGACTCCCCCTACCTCTTCGACGGAATCTCGCTCGTGACCGTCACGGTGGCGGTCCTCGCACTCGGCGAGGTCGTCTACTTCGCCACCGTGGCCCGGTTCAAGAGCCAGGGCGAGATGCTGAAGTCCAAGGGCCGACCGTGGCTCAGCCGCGCGGAGCTGCGCGAGGCCGCCCCGGCGTGGCTGCGCGGCACAGCGATCGGGCTGCCGTTCGGCGTGATCCCGGCCGGCGGTGCCGAGATCCCCACGTTCCTGGCGTTCGGCGCGGAACGCAAGCTCGACCGTCGTCGCCCCGATCCCCAGTTCGGCAAGGGCGCCATCCGCGGCCTGGCCGCCCCGGAGGCCGCCGGCAACGCGACCACCGGCATGGCGATGGGCGCCCTGCTCGCGCTGGGCCTGCCGGTCTCGGCGACCGCCGCCATCATGCTCGCGGCGTTCCGCCAGTACGGCCTGCAGCCGGGTCCGCTGCTGTTCGAGCGTGCGCCGGACCTCGTGTGGGCGCTGCTGGCGAGCTTCTTCATCGCGATGATCGTGCTTCTGGTCATCAACCTGCCCTTCGCCATGGTCTGGGCCAAGCTGCTGCTGATCCCCCAGCCGTACCTGTACGCGGGGATCACGGTGTTCTGCGGGCTCGGCATCTACGCAACCTCCGGGTCCACCTTCGACCTGCTGATGCTGCTCGGCGTGGGGCTCGTCGGGTTCCTGATGCGCATGCACGACTACCCACTCGCACCCCTGATCATCGGCATGGTGCTCGGCCCCCTCGCGGAGACGAGCCTGCGCGACGCCCTCATCAGCGCGGACGGGGACCCCGCGGTGCTCTTCACCGGACCCATCGTGCTCGTGCTCTACGGCGTCCTGCTCCTCGTGCTGCTGCTGACGCTGCGCAGCAAGGTCACCAGTCGCACGCGCCGGGACGTGTGACACCCGGCGCGCGCGGGCAGCTCAGAACGGGTAGGTCGGGATCTCCGGGCTGATTGTGACCCACTGCAGCTCGGTGAACGCCTCGATGTTCGCCTCCGCGCCGCCGAAGTGCGCACCCGTCCCGGAGGCTTTCATGCCACCCATGGGTGCGGTGGCCTCGTCCATCACGGTCATCTCGTTGACGTGGACCTTGCCGGCGTGGATCCGGTCCGCGAGCCCCATGGCCTCACCCACCTCGCCCAGGACGGACAGCGAGAGCGCGTACTCGGAGGCGTTGGCCAGGGCCACGGCCTCGTCCACGGAGGACACGGCGATCACCGGAGCCACCGGCCCGAAGATCTCCTGGTTCCACGCAGGCATCTGGGGGGCCAGGTCCGCCAGCACCGTGGGCCGGTAGAACAGCCCGTCGTGGGTGGCCCCGGCCCTGATGCTCGCACCGGCGATCACCGACTCCTGGACCACGGAGTCCACGGCCTTCAGCTGCTTCTCGTCGATCACCGGTCCCAGGTGCACCTGCCCCTGGGACGGGTCCCCCACCACGAGGGAATCGGCCTTCACCGCCAGGCGCTCCACGTACTCCTCGTAGACGTTCTGGTGGACGATGTGGCGGCCCGTGGTCATGCACACCTGGCCCTGGTGGAAGAACGAGCCCATCGCGCCCACGCCCACCGCGAGGTCCAGGTCCGCGGAGGGGAGCACCACCATGGCGTTGTTCCCGCCCAGCTCCAGGTGCGTGCGCTTGAGGTGCTGGGCACCGGCCGCTCCCACGTGGCGGCCGGCCGCCGTGGACCCGGTGAAGGACACGACGCGCACCTCGGGCGCGTCCACAGCAGCCGCACCGGCGTCCCCGCCCCCGGGCAGCACGTGCAGCACGCCCTGCGGCAGACCGGCCTCCTCAAGCACCCGCGCGATCAGCACACCGCCGCTCACGGGGGTGCGGGGGTCCGGCTTGAGCAGCACCGCGTTGCCCAGGGCCAGCGCGGGGGCCACCGAGCGGATTGAGAGGATCAGCGGGAAGTTGAAGGGCGAGATCACGGAGACCACTCCGGAGGGCACGCGCCGCGCCAGGGACCAGTGCGGCTCGTCCGAGGCGAGCACCTGCCCCTTCACGTGCGTGGGCAGCGCCGATGCCTCGAAGCACTCCTGCGCGGCCACGTGCGCCTCCATGCCCGCCTTGGGCTGGATCGCGCCGGTCTCGCGGACCACCCAGTCGACGATCTCGGCGGTGTTCTCCTCGAACAGCTGCCCCGCGCGGCGCAGCACGGCCGCGCGTTCCGTGGGCTTCATGCCCGCCCACGCCACCTGGGCCGACGAGGCCGCTGTCGCCGCCTCGTGCACGTCCGCCGGGGTCGCGCCGCCCACGCAGGCGATCACCTCGTCCGTGGCCGGGTTGCGCACCTCGATCGGCTCACCCGCCCCGTCCGTCCAGCCGCCGTCGAAGAGCTTTCCGCTCCACCGCTTGTCCTCGAGAATCGCCATGTCGTGTCCCTCCTGGGTGGGTGGTGTGTGAAGGTGGCCGCGCGGCGTCGTCATCCGCGGGGGTGTCAGGGCTGCGGGTCGCGGGCGTCGTAGCGCATGAAGGCCGGGAACAGGCGCACCAGCAGCAGGACCAGCAGCAGGCATATGGTAGCCCCGCCCAGGGCGGCCCAGCCGGGGCCGAGCCACTGGCCGCCGGTGCCCATGGCGGCGTCGCCCAGGCGGGGCCCACCGGCGACCACCACGATGAAGATGCCCTGCAGCCGCCCCCGCAGGTTGTCCGGGGTGGCGGCCTGCAGGATGGTGGTGCGGAAGAGCATGGACACTGAGTCCATGACGCCGGCCGCCAGGAGCACGAGGCAGGACAGGGCCAGGGGCCACACGGTGTCCGCACCCCAGCCGTGCGAGGCGAGCAGCACCACGGCGCCGAAGGCCATGATGCACACCGCCCATCCGGCCACCGCGGCAGTGCACGCCCGACCGTGATGATTGATGCGTACGAATGTTCCTGAGAAGATGCCCGCGATCACCGACCCAGCCGCGAGCGCCGCAGTGAGCAGTCCCACCGTGAACTGGTCCCCGCCCAGCACGGACGCCCCGAGCACCGGGAACAGGGCACGCGGCATCGCGAAGACCATGGCGGCGAGGTCCAGCAGAAAGGTCATGCGCAGGTTGGGTCGGGTGGCCAGGAACGCGAACCCCTCCACAACGGAGCGGAACCCCGCCCTCCTGGCCGCGCCGTGCTCCCCCGGCTCCGGAGGCAGGGACGGCAGCTTGTACATGGCCCACAGGCTCACCCCGAAGCTCATGGCGTCCAGCGTGTAGGCCCACTGGAACCCCAGGGTGGCCACCGTTAACGCGCCGAGGAGCGGGCCGATCATCAGACAGGAGCCCATGGTGAGCTGGAACAGGGCGTTGGCCGCGGGCAGCTGACGCATGGGGACCACCCGGGGGACGATCGCCCCGCGCACGGGCTGGTTCAGGCCCTGCGCGAAGGAGTGCAGCGCCACGACGGAGTAGAGGACCCCCACGCTGCGGACGTCCAGCCACGCGTGGGCGGCGAGCGCCACGGTCATCGCGAACAGCCCCACCGTGGTCCACAACCCGGCCAGGCGACGGTCCGTGGTGTCCCCGATCGAACCGCCGTAGAGTCCTGCGACAATCAGCGGCACGAGCGCGAAGACCCCCACGAGCCCCACCGCGAACGTGGAGCGCGTGAGCTCGAAGACCTCCAGGCTGATTGCGATCACCGTGAACTGGCTGCCCAGCATGGACAGCGTGGAGCCCATCCAGAGCCGACGGAACGCGGGAATTTCGCGCAGGGGAGTGATGTCCAGGAGGAAACGGGCCACGGGTAGATCCTAGGTGCAGGAGGGCGTGACGTCGTGGGCTCGGGCCGGGGTGCGCCGGGCCGGGTGGGACAGACCCCTCGGGCGCGGTGCGTGCGGCTGCGGGCACGGCTTACCCTGAGACCATCCCCTTCTTCCCCCGGGACCTCAGGAGCATCCATGCGCACACGCGAACAACGCTTGGCCGCGCGGTCCGCCCGCGGCTGGCCCCGGCTACGTGTGCACGCCGTTCTCAACGGGGTGGGGGCGCTGCTGATCGGATCGGCGCTGCTCTGGTTCACCCACGGCCCCCTGAAGTTCCAGAACTTCCCGGCGGGCGACGTCGCGTGGGTGTGGCGCGTGGTCACCCTGTTCCTGGCAGTGCTGCTCCCGTTCGTGCTCGCCACCATGGGCGTGTACCTGGTCTTCGCCGGCGCCACGGCCACCAACCGTGCCGCGCTGGCCGCGGGCCGGGCCCGCACGGTGGTGCTGAACCCGGACGACACCGACGGGGCTCCCGTCACCGACCAGCGGCTCTCCGAGCACACACCCCCGGGAGTGAAGATCCGCGCCCACGCGCTGCACGGACGCCAGTACGACTCGCGCTACTCCCGGGACCTGCTGGGCCTGCTCGCCATCCAGTCTCCCGTGGCCCTGGCACCGCTGGGTGTAGGGCTCGTGGTGCTGCTCGTGGCCACCATCTACTACTCCACCGGCTACGCGGAGCCCGCCACCGTGCTGCTGCTCGGCATGCTCTACCTGGGCTGGAAGCTCTTCCGCGGCTGGCGCAGCCACCGGGTGTTCGCGGGGACCCGTTGGGAGGTGCCGGCCGAGACGGATGTGGACACCGGTCCGGTCCCCCGGGTCACCCCGCTGCGGGAGGACGAGTTCCCCCGGCAGCGCGGCCACCGGTCGGCGTTCGCGGAGGACGACGACGCCGCAGCACCGGCGCGGCGTGACCGCGAGTGGGCGGCGTCGGCGTCGGCGTACCACGCTGACCACGACGATCCGGAGGAGGCCTACGAGACCACCGACGAGCTGCCGGTGGTCGAGCAGATCCGGGACCGCTACGCCGAGCCCCGCCGGCAGAGTGCCTCCCAGCGGCGCCTGGCGGAGCGCGCCGAGCGGGAGGCTGTCCGGCGGCGGCTGCCCCGCGTGGTGCAGGCGGAGCGGGCGGACACGGACGCCACCGCACCCATCTCCCGGATGACCGCGGCAGACGGGCGCACCACCACCGATCCCGCCACCGAGGCCGCGGAGCAGGAGCAGCAGCGGCAGAACCAGATGCGCTACGAGGACCACATGCAGCGCCACCGCGAGAAGCGCGAGGACCGGCTGCGGCGCGCCGAGGCCCGCGAACCGGAGGAGGCGCCCTCCCTGATCGGCTACGCGATGAACCGGTTCAAGCGCCGCGGGGACGGTCGGTAGGACCGCACCCGCGGGGCACCACCCGGGGACGACCGCGCCGCACGCGGGACACCACGCGCCACACACCACGCACCACGCACCACGAAGCCAGTGCTCGGTGGCACTGAGGGGTCTCCATGCCACGCGGAGGAGCGGGATCGCTTCGTGGTGACGTACCGTTCCGCGACCGACGAGATCGAGACGAAGACGCGGGTCCTGCGCCGCCGGCTGGTCGGCGCGTGGCCCGCGAGACCCACGGCAGTGCCCAGGGGGGGCAGGGTGTCAGTGCGGTGGTGCGCAGCACGGCCGGTCTCCTCGTCAGGCGGGGGCAGGATCAGGAGGAGGGAAGGTCACCGGCACGCGGCAGCGGCGTCGGCCTGCTCCGGCTTCTTGCGGTAGGAGCGTGCCGTGAGGCCCGCGCGGGCGAAGGGGTGGATGAGAGCCGCAATGCCCACCAGGATTCCGGTGATTCCGGTCATGACGCCCGTGCCGCGCCCGTACTGCGGCCGCTCGGCCGGGTCAGTTCACGGCTGTCCGGCTGCCGAGCTCCCAGATCCGCCGGCCGGTCCACACCAGCAGTGACACGAGGAGCACGTTGCGCACCGTGAGCACCGCGGCCATCACGGGATTGGCGTGGATCAGCGGCGTGTAGAACAGCGGGTAGATCACGAAGGTCGCGGCTGCGGTCCCCAGCACCAGCAGGGCGGGGGCGAGCCAGCGGACGCGGTCGTGCAGCAGACCCACCACCACCACGGGGGCGAGCCACACCATGAACTGGGGCGAGCCCACCTTGTTGAACACGATCAGCACGGTGGTCAGCAGCAGGGTGCCCGCGTAGACCAGGCGCCCGCGGTCCGCCCCGCGGCGCAGGGCACGGATCAGCAGCGCGGCGGCGCCAGCCACCGCGAGCAGCAGCAGCGGCTGCATGAGCGAGGCCATGACGTCCACTCCCGGCCCGTAGACCTCGGTGGAGTTGATTGCCGTGTTGTCCGCGATCCGCGAGTCCCAGAGACCCAGCACCGCGGCCCACACCCACGGCGTGGAGAACGTGGCCTCCAGCTGCATCCCGCGCGAGCCCTGGTTCAGGGCGAAGGCTGCGATGTGCTCGATCCCGCCCAGTACCAGCACCCCACCGACCACCGCAGCACTCACCACGATGCCGGTGAGCACGATGCGCGCACGCTGGCGCAGCGCGATCACCATGGCGAGGACCGCGGCGGCCGGCCACACCTTGATCCACGTGGCCACGCTCAGCAGCGCGGAGCCCACCACGGGGCGGCGCACCGCGTAGAGCAGACCGATGAGCACGATCGGTGCCGCCACGCCCTCCACGCGGGCGAAGCTGAGGTAGCCCAGGAAGACGGTGAACACGACCCACCACCAGCCGGCCACCACGGCCGAGCGTCGACGGCTCTGCACCGCCGAGCTGCCGTGGGCCGCGCCGGGACCGTTCGAGGCGGCGCCGGGCGCAGGCCCTGCCTCCACGTCATCCGGTGCGCCCCCGGCCACCGGACCGCGTGGGCCGAGGCCGGAACGGGACCCCGCGGCGTCGTCATCGGGAGTGCCACCGACCAGCTCGGGCAGCTCGCCACGCGCGGGACGGTGGGCGCGGTGCAGCAGGAACCACATGGCCACCGCGTCCAGCACCGTGATCATCAGCGTCCACGCCAGCAGGTAGAGGTCGTGACCGGCGATCCG
>NZ_DGYR01000013.1:0-38640 GCF_002398425.1 Kocuria sp. UBA5001 | reverse complement strand
GTCACGGGCGCGTTGTACCCGGCCATCGCCCACTCGCGGTACTGCTCGGTGTCGCTGAACGCCCAGCCGTGCAGGAAGAAGGAGGCCATCCAGCACAGGAAGTAGACGTGCACCACCGCGAAGCCGCACCACACGGCCGCGGGCGTCAGCAGCCACTCCCGCACCGGACGGCGCACGACGGCGTTCCCCCCGTCGCTCGCGCCGGGGTCGGGCGCCGCGGAGGCAGCCGTGGCGGCGGCGTCGTCAGGCCTGCGGGGCAGCAACCGGGGCTCCCTTCGGTGCGGAGCCGAGGCGGTGCAGACCGCGCGCAGACCACCACATCATGACCACGAGCAGGACGTTGCGGATGGTCAGCACGAGCGCCATGACCGGGTTGTTGTGGCTCAGCGCCGTGTAGAAGAGGGGGTAGATGAAGAACGTGGCGATCCCGATCAGCACGGCCAGCAGGGCGGGGGTGCGCCAGGCGCGCCGGTCGTGGACCAGACCCACCGCGATCACCGGGCCCAGCCACACCATGAACTGCGGCGAGCCCACCTTGTTGAAGACGATGAACGCGGTGACCATCGTCAGGGACCCGGCCAGGAACAGGGCGGTGCGGTCCAGGGCGCCCGCGCGCAGGCCGTTGCGCAGCCCCCGCACGATCAGCGCCACGACCACCACGGCCGCCACCAGGAACAGCGGCTGCATGAGCTTGGACATCACGTCCGAGCCGGGGCCGTCCACCTGCATGGAGTTGATGTCCGTGTTCATGTACATGTGCGAGTCGCCGATGTGGAGCACGGACAGCCACAGCCACGGCGTGGTGAACGTGGCCTCGAGCTGCATGCCGCGGTCCCCCTGCTGGGTCGCGAAGTCCGCGATCTTGTGCAGCGAGCCCGACGCCGCCGCCACGCCCACCGCGACCAGCGTGGCCAGGACGCCGGCGAGCAGGACGGCACCGCGGCGTCGTGCCGCGCTCAGCAGCGCCAGCACCACCGCCGCGGGCCAGACCTTCACCCACGTGGCGAGGCTCAGCAGCAGAGACGCGACGAACGGGTGGGCCACGCCGTAGACCAGGCCGATCAGCACGATCGGCGCCGTGAACCCATCCATGCGCGCGAAGCCGAGCCACCCCATCAGGAGGATGAACCCGAGCCACCACCAGCCGGCCACGAGAGCCTCACGGTTGCGCCCCCGGTCGGTGAGCTTGGCCATCGCCACCGCGTTCAGCACGGAGATCACCAGGACCCACAGGAAGAAGAACGGGCCCGGACCCGCGAGGCCCGCGAGCCACATGGGCACCTGCGCGAGCACCGGGTACACCCACGGGCTCGGCCCGGAGGGGATGTTGCGCTCGTCGAAACCGGCCTCGGCCCACGCGCGGTAGATGTTCGTGTCGCTGAACGCGTTGCCCTGCAGGGACACGATCAGCGCGAAGAGCAGGAATCCCAGGTGCACCAGCAGGAAACCCACCAGCAGCGCGTGGGGCGTCATCAGACGCTCCCGCCAGCGGCGGGGGAGCACGGCATCACGGAACCGGGTCAGGGTCGCGAATGATCTGTCTGTGAGCACGGATGGGGTCCTTCTGCGAGTGCGCCGTGGGTGTGCGGTGCGTCTGCGCGGGACCCGGTGCGGCTTGGACGCGGCCGTGGCCGGGATGCCCGCGGTGCGGTCCTGGAACGGTGGTGCGCTGTGCCCGCGCAGTGCAGGGCGAGGTCGCGCTCCCCCGATTCTATGGGGCGTGGCCCGCACCGCGCCCGACGCACCGCCCAGTCGCTCACCCAGCTCGCTGTCCGGCGCCCCGCTCAGCTGCCCCTCCTGCCCCTCCGGCGTTCCGTTCGACGCCTCGCGCTGCTCCTCGTTCGACGTCCCGTGGGCGGCCGCGGGATTGCCCGTCCGGCCGGCGGCCGTCCTGTAAAGTCGGGAATCTGAGCCGCTGGACACCTCGGCTCGCCCACCACTGGTCGGCTGAGGGGGCTGTGCAGATCTCATGACCGCAACGGGCTCCCCCTCCACGCACACCGGCTCCACCGCCAAAGGCGACTCCCGGGCGCACGTGGCGGTGATCCAGGGCGTGATCGGCTCCCTGATGATGCTCGTGGGCTCCGTGGGAACCGGGTGGATCGCGAACGGCTCCCCCATGGTCCGCCACCCCCTGGTGATCGAGCTGCGGGTCAACGTGTGGGGCGTGTACACGTGCACCGTGCTGCTCACGGTGGGCGCCATGCTCCTCATCCGCTCGTGGCTGCGACTGGGGCAACGGCTGCGGGGCTGGCCGCCGGGTTCCCTGCGCACCGTGCGCACCGCCGTGATCGCGTGGTCCGTGCCGCTGCTCTTCGCGGTCCCCATCTACTCGCGGGACGTCTACGCCTACATCGGCCAGGGGCGTCTCATCCTCGCCGGCAAGGACCCGTACGTGGAGGGCATCTCATCCCTGGACAACTGGTTCATGCTGGGCGCGGACCCCGAGTGGGCGGAGGCGCGCACCCCCTATGGTCCCTACTTCCTGTGGATCGCCGCCGCAGTGGTGAAGCTGACCAACGCGCAGCCTGACGCCTCCGTGATGCTGTTCCGGCTGGCCGCCTACGCGGGTGTGGCGCTGTGCATGGTCTACGTCCCCAAGCTCGCACGGCTGCACAACGTCAACGGCGCCCGTGCCCTGTGGATCTCCGTGGCCAACCCGCTGTTCCTCATCAGCTTCGTGGCCAGTGCGCACAACGACGCCCTCATGGTGGGGCTTGCGGTGGCCGGCGTGTACTTCGCCGCCACGAGACATCCCATTCTGGGCATACTTCTGGTCACCGGATCCATCGGGATCAAGCCCATCACCATCCTGTTGCTGCCGTTCGTCGGGCTGCTGTGGGCGGGCAAGGGCGCCTCCTGGCCGAGACGCTTCGTGATCTGGGCGGCCACCGCGACCATCAGCTTCGGGGTGCTGGCACTGAGCGGTGTGGTGGACGGGCTCGGCCTCGGGTGGGCCTGGGCGCTGCTGGACCCCACCCCCGGCTACACCGGCTACTCCCCCTCGGGCTTCCTGGGCCAGCAGGTCGGGCGGATCGGAGACTTCCTGGGGCTGGACGGCGGTGCCCTAGCCGGCCGCTTCCGCCGTCTGCTGCAGCTCGCCGCCATCGGCATCGTGCTCGTGCTCATGTTCGTGGGCGGGGACCGGAAGATTGTGCGGCGCATGGCCATTGCGTTCGCGGCCCTCGTGCTGCTCTCGCCCATCATCCAGCCCTGGTACATCCTGTGGCTGCTGCCCCTGCTCGCGGCCACCGGCATCAAGGACAACTGGCAGATCCGCGTCATCTACGTGGTGATCACGTTCTTCGTGGTGTTCGGCGCCCAGGACCAGCTCTCGGTCTGGCCGTTCATCAGCCTCAGCGTCAGCGTCTCCCAGGTGGCCTTCGCGATCACCGTGGCCTTCACGCTCTACCTGGCACTGATCGACCCGCGCACCCGCACGCTGCTCACTCACGGCGGGTGGCGGGGCTGGTTCGGGCCCGGGCCGGCATGGGAATCCACGGAACTCGTGGCACCGCAACGCTGACGACGGCGCCGCCCGGGGCCCCGATCCCGTGGCGCACCGCCGCGAGGACGCCCGGGGCAGTGTTCAGCGGTGCCCGTCGCCACACACGAATCCGGCACCGACACTGACGGGGTTCAGCGGTCTCCCCGCAGCCTTTCAAGTTCCCGGCGGTCTTTCTTGGTGGGGCGCCCGGCCCCGCGGTCCCGCCGTGCCACCGGGACGCTCAGCTCCGCGGGCCGCGGCGGGGAGTTGTCCTCGTAGCAGGTGACCGCCACGGGTGCTCCCACGCGTTTGAGGATCAGGCGGGTGATCCTGAACTCCTGCTGCCACCCCGGGCGCTTCACGCTCACCTTGTCCCCCACCCGCACCTGCTGGGCGGCCTTGACGGGGGCGCCGTTGAGTCTCACATGGCCCGCGCGGCACGCCTGGGTGGCCGAGGAGCGGGTCTTGAACAGCCGGACGGACCACAGCCACACGTCCAGGCGCGCGGTGGCGGGATCGTTGCTGGAGGAAGGCATGCCCTCACGCTACCCGGCCGCGCCCACCCCTCGGGAAGACTCAGGCGGGCCGCAGGGGTGGACCGAGGTGGGCGCTCCGCAGGAGAGGCCCGCGGGTGGGCCCGGAACGCACCGTCCCCCGGGCGGTCAGGACCCCCCCCGGGGGACGGCGGCGTCGTCATCCGACGGACGGTGACTGCGGGATCAGTCGAGCACGGGCAGCTCGGTGGTCTCGAAGCGCTCCTGGAAGAACGAACGGTTCCTGAAGTACTGGGTGACCATCACCACGACACCCAGCAGCAGGATCCCGATGCCCAGGATGAACACCAGGCCCACTCCCCCGATCTGCGAACCCGAGCCGTAGGCGGGGTCCATGGAGTCCACGGAGGTCTGCACGAAGAACATCAGCAGCAGAAGACCACCCAGCAGGGGCGCGAAGAGGTTGTTGAGGAAGCTCTTCACGGACTTGAACCAGGACCGGCGGAAGTACCACACGCACGCCAGGGCCGTGACGCCGTAGTAGAAGCACACCATCATGCCCAGGGCGGTGATGGTGTCCCACAGGACGTCCTCGCTCACGATGCGCATGAAGGTGTAGAACAGCGAGGAGACCACGGCGGCGGCCACGGTCGCGAAGCCGGGGGACTGGAAACGCGGCGTGATGCGCCCGAAACGACGCGGCAGAGCCCCGTAGTACCCCATGGCCAGCAGGGTGCGGGCCGGGGACACGAACGTGGACTGCAACGACGCCGCTGAGGAGGACAGCACCGCCAGGGACAGCAGCAGCGCCGCCGGACCCATGACGGGACCGGCGAGTGCCGCGAAGACGTTCTCCTGGATCTCGGGGTTGTTCAGCCCCACCCCGGTGTCGCCCAGACCCGCGAAGCTCAGTACGGCCAGACCCACGACCATGTAGAGGACCACGATCGAGAAGATCGTGGCGAGGGCCGCGCGCCCCGGTGTGGTGGCGGCCCCCTTCGTCTCCTCGTTGATGGTCAGCACCACGTCCCAGCCCCAGTAGATGAACACGGAGAGCGAGACGCCCGCCGCGAACGCGGACAGCGATCCCACACCCAGCGGGTTGAACCACTCGGCCTGGATGTGCATGCCGCCCTCGGCGGTGCCGTTGGCCACGTGCACGAAGGCTGCCACCGAGAACCAGAGCAGGATGATGATCTGGAACGCGACCAGGACCCACTGCACCTTCTCGGTGGTCTCCACGCCGCGGTAGGAGATCCAGCACGCGCCGGCCATGAAGACCAGGCACGTGAGGATGTTGACCGGCACGTTGCTCGCCAGGTCCGCGACCTCCGGGCGCCCGGTGACCTGGGCGATCATCAGGTAGAAGAACTCCACCGCGATGCCGGCCAGGTTGGAGAGCACGAGGATCGTGGCCGCCAGCAGGCCCCAGCCGCCCATCCACCCGACCCATGGCCCGAAGGCCTTGGACGTCCACGTGAACGTGGTGCCGGAGTCCGGCATGGCCCGGTTCAGCTGCCGGTAGCCCACGGCCACGAGCAGCATGGGAATGAACCCCACCAGGAAGATGGCCGGCAGGTGGGTGTCCACCGCGGCGGCGGTAGGGCCCAGCGCGCCGGAGAGCGTGTAGGCGGGGGCGATGCAAGACATGCCGATGACCACTGCACCGAGCAGGCCCACCGATCCGGAGCTCAGTCCCTTGTCCGTGCCGCCCTCGGCCTCGGTCTCGACGCTCATGACTCCGTCTCCTTCTCGGACGTTCCCAGGGGCAGCACGATCATGGGAATCGGCAGGTGCCGCAGGATCCGGCTCGTGGTGGTGCCCAGGAAGATCTGGCGCTCCCCCGCCAGGCGGGAGGAACCCACCAGCAAGACGGCGTCCGGCTGCCAGTCCATCTCGGCCACGGCCTTCTTGAGGGTCTTGCCACGCACCACCTGCACGGACACCGGGACGTGCTCTCCGATCTCCTTGGCCGAGCTCTGCAGGTTCCGCTCCACCTGGGCGATGGCCTCGGTCGCCTCGCCCTGGACGTGGTCCAGGGGCAGGAAGCTCACGAGGTCCAGTTCCAGCCCGCTTCGGTACGCGGCCTCGCGGGCCTCCCGCATGATGCGGTGGGCCCCCGGTCGCATTCCGATACCGGCATACAGCCGCTTGATGGCGGTCACGCCCTTGTAGCCGCGCGGTGCGAGCGCCACGGGGACGCCCGCACGGTGCAACAGCGCGTCCGTCACCGGGCCCACGGAGAACTTGGCCGTGTACTTGCCGCTCGCCGCGCCCACCACCACGAGGGTGGCCTCGAACTCCGCGACGGCCGCGAGCAGACCCGCGGCCACGGAGAGGGACGTGCGCACGTGACCGCGGGCCACGACATCGTCGGGCACCGTGTCCAGCGCCTCATGCAGCCAGTTGTTGGCCTGGCGCCGCAGCATGGGCGTGACGTCCCCCACGGGTGGGTACACCGGCAGGTACGGCTCGTCCGAGCGCAGGATGCAGACGATCTCCAGCTCGGCGTTGAACGCCTTGGCGAGGGCGATCCCCAGCCGCAGGGCGTCCTTGCTGCGCTTGTCACCGTTGTAGCCGATAACGTAGCGGAAGGTACCGCCCTGCCCGGCGGTCGTCGAGGTGGCCGGGGTCTCGCGGTCTCCGGCGGGCGTGGCCGGCCCGGTCATCAGGCCTTCCTCGCGTCCACGATCTGCGACGCGGCCAGCTCGCCCTGGCGCAGCGCGCCGTCCACGTGCTGGTAGCCCTCGGCCGCGAGGTCCGAACAGGCCCAGCGGATGGGACCCACCGGCTCGGACTGGATGGCACCGTAGCGGGAGAGGCCGCCGAGGTCGTAGGAGGCGGCGTAGGCACCGCGGGTCCACTCCTCCGAGCCGAAGTCGGACTCGTAGTACACGACCGGCTCGAGCGCCTCGTCACCCAGGTAGTGCGCGAGGGACTTGAGGATGAGACGCTTGCGCTCCTCGGCCGGCAGGCGGAAGACCTCGTCAGCCTTCTCGTCAGAGACGAAGCCCACCAGGGTGCCGCGCTCGTCCCCGTGGTTGGTGTTGTCGTAGACCTCCTGGGAGAGTTCGTACGCGCCGAAGCCGGTGCCGGACAGGCCCTTCTCGCGCCAGAACGGGGTCTCGTAGACGGCGTGCACCTTGATGACGATTCCCAGGGACTGGTGCTGGTGCATCTGGTGCTGGAAGCGGGGCAGCGGGGGCTCGAAGGAGATCCGCGAGTACAGGTTCGGAGGAACCGCCACGACGACGTCCTTGGCCTTGACGGTCAGGCGGTCCGAGAACACGCGCACGGTGAAGTCCGGGTCGTGCTCCTCGTAGGTCTCGCCCTGGCCAGCCCACTGGATGGTGCGCACCGGGGAGTTGAGGAAGACGACGGTGTCCGTGTCACTCTCCAGGACCTGGGTTCCGTCGTCCACACCCAGCTGTTCGGCCATGGTCACGGACACGGACTGCATGCCGCCGACCACGCGCTTGTCCAGGATGAAGTCTTCGTCCACCAGGTTGGAGAACGAGCCGGCCGAGGCCGCCATGAGCACCGCCTGCAGGGCGGAGAACGAGTGCGCCGGCTTGGTCAGCATGCCACCGGCCACGTAGATGCCGATGTTGTTGCAGGCTTCCTCGTCCGAGCTGTTCTGGCGCAGCCAGGCGTGGAAGGACACGGTGTCGAGCTCGCGGGCCTTCTCGGCGGCCCAGGGCTCGGCCGCGCCGACCTCGGCGGCGAGCTTGTTCAGAAGGGCGATGAGCTTGTCCATCTCCCGCTGGGTCTCCTCAGAGGCGGGGAACATGTGCCCGGAGTAGGTGTGGCGGGTGCCGTCCGGGGCGATGTAGACGGACTCGCCCTCGCGGTAGCGGTCGAAGGTCTCCAGGCCAAGCTCGTCCACGAGCGAGAGCAGCACGGTCTGGTCCGGTGAGATCCACTGGCCGCCGAGCTCCAGGAAGGCGCCGTCGATCACGTTCGACCAGGTGCGACCGCCCACGCGGTCACGGGCCTCGAGGACGGCCACTGACTTGCCGGCCTCGCGAAGCCGGCGGGCCGCCATCAGTCCCGCGGGACCGGCACCCACGATCACGACGTCGCGCTCGATGGCCTGCTGGGATCCGAATACTCGTTGTTCAGACATTGCTTTTCCTTTCAGAAAATGTGGATAGCGTTAATTTTTACAACGTGGGAGGACCCGAATGCCCCTAAAGTGGGGGCACCAATGCGTTTGCACCGGTCAAGACCGTTTCCCGGACGACCCAGGAGGAGTGGTGGATCAGATTCCCCCCGAACGAGGCCGTGGCAGGCCCCGAACGCCGATTCTCACCCGGCGCAGGATCACCACTGCGGCGATGGACCTGATCCAGAATTCCGGCTACCGGTCGCTGACGATGTCCGCGCTGGCAAACCAGCTCGGGGTGTCTGCTTCTGCTCTGTACAACCACGTGGGCTCCAAACGGGACATCATGATCCTGGTGCAGGACAGGGTCAACGAAGAGATCGACTGCTCCGGGTTCGAGAGCGAGGAGTGGGACGTGGCCCTGGAGAACTGGGCCCGTTCCTACCGGGAGGTCTACTCCCGGAACATCCCCCTGATACCCGTCATCGCTGTGCTGCCGGTAGCAAATTCCCCCCACACGCTCGTGATGTACGAAGTGGTGACCGCGGGGCTCATGAAAGCCGGTTGGCCGGAGCCCTTGGTGGTCAATGCGGTGACGGCCGTGGAATCCCTGGTCTTCGGTTCGGCCTACGACGCCACTGCCCCTGGCGACATCTTCGATCCCGGGGCTCTCAACGAACTCGCACCAATATTTGCGGCCGCCGTGGCACGCCGGAACCTGATGCTCGTGACCGACGAGGACGGGGAGGAGGCCCGCAGCGGCGCAGACGCGGCGTTCGACCTGGGACTGCGCTGCCTGCTCGCCGGGTTCAGGGAGGAACTCAGGACCCTGCGGCAGGGCGTCGCACCCTGATGCAGAGCCCCACGCCGTCAGACCTCCAACGAATGCATCACGTGTTTGACCCGGGTGTACTCCTCCACGGAGTACAGCGAGAGGTCTTTGCCGTAGCCGGAGTGCTTGAACCCGCCGTGGGGCATCTCCGAGACGAGCAGCATGTGGGTGTTGACCCACACGCAGCCGAAGTCCAGGTCCCGGCTGACCCGCATGGCGGTGCCGTGGTCGGAGGTCCACACGCTGGAGGCTAGGGCGTAGGCGACGTCGTTTGCCATCCGGACGGCCTCCTCCTCGTCGCGGAAGGTCTGGACCGTGAGCACCGGCCCGAAGGTCTCCTCCTGCACGAGGGCGTCGTCCTGGTGCATTCCGGTGATCACGGTGGGTTCCACGAAGAAGCCGTCCGTGCCTTCCACTGGCTTGCCGCCCGCCACCACCGTGGCGTGAGCCGGGATGCTCTCCAGCTTCTTGCGCACGTCCTCGTAGTGGCGGACGTTGTTCAGCGGGCCGAAGTCGTTCTTGGACTCGTCCGCGTCACCGGTCACGGTCTCCTTGGCCTGCTCGGCCAGCAGCTTCACGAACTCATCGTGCGCGCTCTCCTCCACCAGCACACGGGTCACCGCGGTGCAGTCCTGGCCGGCGTTGAACGTGCCGTACTGCACGAGCTGCTCGGCGGCACGCTCGAGGTCCGCGTCCGCGAAGACCAGGGCCGGGGCCTTTCCTCCCAGTTCCAGGTGGGTGCGCTTGAGGCCCTGCGCGGCACTGCGTGCCACGGCCTGGCCTGCCCGCACTGAACCCGTGATGGAGACCATGCCCGGCACGTGGTGGGTGGTCAGCAGCTCACCCGTCTGGGCGTCGCCCAGCACCACGTTGAGGACACCGGCGGGCAGTACCTCCCCGGCGATGCGCGCGAGCACCAGGGTGGACTCCGGCGTGGTGTCGCTCGGCTTGAGCACGATCGTGTTGCCGGCCGCCAGCGCGGGGCCGATCTTCCAGATGCCCATCAGCAGCGGGTAGTTCCAGGGCGCCACCTGCGCCACCACACCGACCGGCTCGCGGCGGATGTAGGAGGTGTGCTCGGACATGTACTCGGTGGCGGCGCGGCCCTCGAGCGTGCGGGCGGCACCGGCGAAGAAGCGCAGGTTGTCGGTGCCGGCGTCCACCTCCTCCGAGGCGATCTGCGCGCGGGGCTGGCCCGTGTTGCGGTGCTGGGCGTCCACCAGCTCGTCCTTGTGCGCCTGCAGGGCGTCCGCGAGCTTCAGCAGGGCCTCCTGGCGCTCGGCCGGCGTGGCCTTGTTCCAGGTAGTGGCGGCGGTAGACGCGGCCTCGAAGGCGGCGTCGACGTCCCGCTCGTCCGAGACCGGGGAGGTGGCAACCACTTTCCCGTTGAACGGGTTCACGATCTCGATGGTGTCCTGAGCGTGGGCGGCCACGAACCGCCCGTTGATGTAGTTCTGCAGTGTCTCGGCCATGAAGGTCTCCTTACAGAGGGACGTATCGATGGAACACATGGCCCGTGGGGACATCCAAGCCGCGCGAGTCACGTGTAGTTTAGATCACCCTAAATGATCGCCGTTCATATATGAACCCTCCCAACAAAGATTGCGGCCCGTCGTCCATCACACCCAGGACACGGCGACGGTGCCCGGGAAGGTTCCCGGGCACCGTCGCCGGAGGGGCCCTCACCCCCGCACCCTCCGGGGACACAATGGAGCCCATCAGCAGTCCTCGAGAGCATGGAGCGACCATGAGAGCCACACCCCGCACCGTGGGGGTCACTGGTCTCGGTGCCATGGGGCGGCCCATGACCGGGCACATGGTCGCCGCCGGCCACGACGTGGTCGTGCTGCGGCACAGCCTCCTCAAGCCTCAAGGCGGAGGGCGCCCGCCCCGTCGACGAGCCTCGGCACATGGCGCGCCAGACGGACCTCGTGATTCTGATGGTTCCGGGCACCGAGGAGATCGACGCACTCGTGCCGCGCCTGGCTGAGGGCGTGGCCGAGGGGGCCCCTGGGTGCGGGACAGGTGGCCCAGGCCTGCAACCAGCTGATCTGCGCGGCGGAGATCGTCGCGCTGTCCGAGGCCTCGGTGGTGGCCGAGCGTGCCGGGCTGGACCTGGCACAGCTCCTGGACCTGCTGCGCTGCGGTTGCGCGGGGTCCGTGATCATGGAAGACAAGGCGCCCAAGCTCGTCGCCCACGACTACGGTGTTCCAGCAGCGGGTCGCGCAGTGCACGGACTGATCCCCTCGGGCGCTCCTGGGCGCAGCCGGGCACGGAGGCTTGCAGGGCCCCGGGCCTACGGGGTTGCGGGCCTGCGGAACTCGGGTCCGCGAGCTCCGCAGGCCCGCCGCGACCCGCGGGGTTCGATCCGCACCGGTTCCGTCTTGTGTGACCCGTTTCGGGCGGACGTGAAATCATGCGCTTCATGAGCACCGACGCACCCCAGGACCCGCTGCACTTCTATCTGGACAAATCGAACCGGCCGGCGTGGAAGGCCATCGGGGCACTCTCCGACGCCGCGCGCACCCAGGCGCTGGATTCCGGGCTGGATTCGCAGCTCGTGGAGCTCGTCATGCTCCGGGTGTCGCAGATCAACGGCTGCTCGTACTGCCTGGACGTCCACACCAAGCGGGCCGCGGCCGCCGGCCTGAGCGACCAGCGCCGCGGTCTGGTCTCTGCGTGGCGGGATGCGGCCGTCTACTCCGAGAAGGAGAAGGCCGCACTGGCCCTGGCCGAGACCGTCACCCTGCTGCCCGGCCCGGAAGACCGTGACGCATGCCAGGTGGTCAGCCACGGCGCACTGTCGGACGAGCAGTATTCGGCGGTGCAGTGGCTCGCCATCACCATCAACACGACCAACCGCATCTCCATCATGTCGCACCACCCGGTCCGGCGGGAGAAGGACAGGTCGTGACGAATCCCGAGAAGAACCCGCAGCCCACGGTGTGCGGCAACAGGCCAGGCACGGGCGGGACCACCGAGAGCGGGCTGAGCAACGGCGTCACCGTGATGCACGGCGAGAACGGGCCGGTGGAACTCCTCCAGCCGAGGGACGTCCCCCTCGGCGGACCGCGCGGAATGACGGTCCAGCGGACGCTGCCGCAGAAGGCACGCTCGCTGATCGGCGCGTGGTGCTTCCTGGACGCGTACGGCCCGGACGACGTCGCTGCGACCGGCGGCATGAAGGTCGCCCGCCACCCGCACACCGGCCTGGCCACGGTCTCCTGGCTCTTCGAGGGCCACATCGACCACATCGACTCCGCCGGGAACTGGGCCACCGTCCGCCCCGGCGAGGTGGACCTCATGAATGCCGGGCGGGGGATCACCCACTCAGAGTTCTCCACCGAGGACACCAGCGTGCTGCACGGCGTCCAGCTCTGGTACGCGTTCCCGGACGCGGACCGCTTCGGGGAGCCGAGCCTGGACACCCACCGACCCGAGCCCGTCACGGGAGAGGGGTTCTCCGCCCGCGTGTTCATCGGCTCGCTGCTGGGCACCACCTCCCCGGTGGCCACGCGGATCCCGCTCACGGGGGTCGAGCTGCACCTGGACCCGGGCGCTTCCCTGGAGATCGAGGTCCCCGCGGAGCACGAGCACGGTGTCCTGAGCGTGACGGGGACCCTCAGCGTGGACGGCGTGGAGGTCCCCCGGCACGCGATCGGGTTCACCGGAACGGGCCGCACCCGCGTGCGCGTCTCCGCCGGGGCCGAGCCGGTCCTCGCGGTGCTCATCGGCGGGCAGCCGCTCAACGAACAGATCGTGATGTGGTGGAACTTCGTGGGCCGCTCCCACGACGAGATCGAGACGTGGCGGCGCGCCTACATGGAGGAGATGGGCTTCACCGAACCCGGCGGGGACTCGCCGTTGCCCGCGGACAGCCGCAGCGACGTCGGGGGCCCCGCGACCGGCAGGTTCGAGATCGACGGGCTGCTCGGCACCGCGTACGACGACGGCCGCCCCTTCCCGCAGTTCGGCACCTTCCCGCCCGGGCAGCCGGCACCCCTGCCCGCACCGGAGCTCCCGAACACCACCCTGCGCGCGCGAGGGTGACCCGTTCCATCCACGAACCGTCCGAGGAGGACACCATGACCGACACCCCGACCATCGACAACCCCCAGGTCTCCCTGGGCACCGACGAGCAGGGCACGCAGCGCTTCGAGATCCGCGTGGGCGACCCCGCGGACCCCGTGGGATTCACCGTGGCCATCGACCACGACGCCGCCGGCACCAAGCAGCGCATCTTCCCGCACACCGAGGTCGACGACGCGTTCGGCGGCCACGGGCTCGCCTCCACCCTGGTGCGCCAGGCCCTGGACACCACCATCGCGGACGGCTACCAGCTGGTGGTCTTCTGCCCGTACATCACGTCCTGGATCCAGAAGCACCCCGAGTACGAGCAGTACACGGTCAAGCCGACGACCGACCACCTGGCGGCGCTGCGGGGCTGAGACCGGGGAGCCGGAACACGCAAAAAGTGCAGCTTTCGACGTTTTCACGGGTGAAAACGTCGAAAGCTGCACTTGTAACGGGGGAGCCGGGAACCCGGGCGGGGCTCAGCGGTCCGTGATGTTCCCGCCCTTGCCGTGGAGTTCGCGGCTGCGGTCGAAGTAGTCGTTGATGATCGCGCGGAACTTGTCCGCGTCCTCCCGCGCCCAGTTGCGCATGAACTCGCTGCCCAGCGCCACCGAGGTGGTGGGGTGCGCGCCGGCCTGCACCATGCGGGTGATCGCGGACTCGTGGGACACGGTGGAGACCCCGCCCACGGCGTCGATCACGGGGCACACCTCGTAGCCCTCGCGCAGCATGTCCAGGGTGGGGAATGTGAGACAGACCTCGGTCCACAGTCCCGCCATGATGATCTTGCGGCGCCCCGTGGCCCGGATCGCGGCACGGAAGTCCTCGTCCTCCCACGAGTTCACGCCGGTGCGGTCGATCTCCTCGATGCCCTCCAGCTCGGCGAGCAGCTCGGGGATCGTGCCCTCGTTGACACCCATGTTCACACCCACGGTGGAGACCACGGTGGGGACGTCGTAGGCCCGGGCGAGCTTCGCCAGGGTGACCGCCCCCAGGTTGATCTCCTCCCTGGTGGTGGAGCCGATCGTCGCCTACTGGCCGGGCTGGAAGTCGATGAAGACGATGGCGCTGTTCTGCGGGGTGAGCAGGTGATCGCCCTGCGGATCGCGGACGGGCTCGGGCTGGACCTTCGGCATGATGACCTCCATGGCGCTGAGTGGTGCGTGGGCCTTCACGCTAACGGCCAGGACCCGTTCCCGACCAGGGCCACACCCCGTGCATTTGCGGAGCAAGTGCACTTCTGACGCCCCCAAAGTGCACTGACGGAGCAGACGCATCTCCGAGGAGCGCGGCGGGTGTATACCGGAAGCATGAACGTTGTCGTGAAGCGAATCTATGACGAGCCCGCCCAGAACGACGGCACCCGCGTGCTGGTGGACCGCGTGTGGCCCCGGGGCGTGAGCAAGGAGGAGGCGGAGCTGGACGACTGGAACAAGGAGGTCGCGCCGTCCACCGAGCTGCGCAAGTGGTACGGGCACGATCCGGAGAAGTTCGAGGAGTTCTCCAAGCGCTACCGCAAGGAGCTGGAGTCGGGTGACGGCAAGGAGGGTCTGCAGAAGCTGCGGGACGCGGTCAAGGGCAAGCGCCTGACCCTGCTCACCGCGTCCAAGGCCGTGGACATCAGCCAGGCCACGGTCCTGCAGAAGATCCTCTCGGACTGAGTCCCCACCGCCGGGCCGCTACTCGCCCGTCGGTTCATCCCCCCCGGGTGCGCCACCGTGGCATCGAAACCGTGGCATCGACGCAGCGCCGCCCCGCCGGGCCCGGGCACCGTGGACCCCGCAGGAGCGCAGCCCGCCCGCTCAGCGCGCGGTGAAGCTCCACTGTTGCTGCGAATCCACGACCACGATCTTCTCCCCGCTGCCCACAGTGACGTCCAGGTCTGCGGGTGCCTGCCCCGACTCGTACTGCTCGGAGAGGGTGAGGTCGTCCGCGGGGTAGACCTCGACCACGGGATAGTCGCCGTCCTCCTCGTCGCCGACGGTCAACCGGTACGGCGTCTCGGCGCCTGCGGGCACGCGGAAGACGCGGGTGCCCTTGCCGGTCAGGGGCTTGCCCCGCTCGACCTCCGGGACGGCCGAGAGCGCGTAGCCCCGGACCTCCCACTGCGCGCCCTTGCCGCCCTGGGCGTAGAGGACACCCGTGCTCGTCGTGTAGCCCCCGGTGTTGATCAGCGCCGACCCGGAAGTGCCCGGGCGCACCATCGGCAGGGAAGCCGAGAGCTTGCCCCCCTGCTTCTCGTGGCCGTTCACGTAGAACCGCCCTCCGTCGGAGCCCGTGGAGCTCCAGACCACGAGGATGGGCCCGTCGTGCGCGGGGACGAGGATGGCGTTCTTCTCCTCGTCGGTGACCGTGCTCTTCTCGAGCGTCCCGGTCTTGCGGAACAGGGGCTTGCCGCTCGGCACCCCGACCTCCTGAGCGCCCTTGACCGCCACCGGAGCGGGCGCGGACGTGGCCTCCGCCGTCGCAGGGGCGGATGTGGCAGCCTCCTGGTTCGACGCCGCCGCGCCGCGCGGTTCCTGCCCCGTTGCGTCCGCTGTTCCCTGCGTCGACCCCGACGCCTGTTCCGCACCGCCCGTGGGCCCAGGCTCGCCCGCTCCCCCGAGGTCGAAGGTCCTGACCGCCAGGTACGCGAGCAGCGCGATCACCAGCAGGAGCACGAGGCCGCCCGCCGCGGCGAGCGTCACCACGAACCCCACGGACACCCCCTCCCGCGCCGGAGCACCGGTGTTCCAGGACGGGGACCTGGCCTGCGAACCCTCCGGGCGGCCCTGTCCCCGCGTCCCGGGGTGGGTCGCTCCCGGCTTGGGCGTGTACTCCTCCGGACGCCAGGCCCCGGTGGGATCCTGCGAATCGGGGGCGCTCGACTCATGGTTGTTCGACTCAGGGGGACGGCCCTCGGGTGGTTCGGGGGGAGTGGGGCCGGATGCGGTACTCATGGGCACCTCGCGCTCAGGGGGATGTTGCGCTCGTGGGGGCGTAGCACTCACGGAGACCTTGCGCTCTCGGGGACATCGCCCTCCTGCAGACGCTGCCATGACCACACGGTGCCGTGAAGTGTTGTGCTCATCCTGCCAGGCAGGCGCCGTCCCGCCCGGTACGACACCTCCCCGACCCGCGCACCTCGAGCGCGTACCGTGGTTCCCAGTCGTGAATCCCCCACCACCACGATCGAGGTGTCCCCCATGCGATCCCGTTCCGTCCCCCTCGCGTCCACGCTCTGCGCGCTCCTGCTTCTCTCGGGCTGCGGTGGAGGCACACCGGATGGCGACGACGTCGCGGACGGTGGTGCCTCGGCGTCGTCGTCCCGGAGTGCGGAGCCCAGCGCGACGCCCTCGCCCACGCAGCCTGAGGAGCTGATCGGCGGGGGCACGCAGCTGTTCCCGGACCGCCGTTTCGTTGCGCTGTACGGGCACCCGGGCACCCCTGGACTGGGGGCGCTGGGCGAGCAGGGGCCCGAGGAGTCCGTGACGCGGGTCAAGGAACTGGCTAAGAGCTACGAGCCCTACAGCGAGGAGAAGGTCATCCCCGCATTCGAGATCATCGCCACCACGGCGTCCTCGGAACCGGGCCCGGACGGCAACTACTCCACCGAGTCCACCGTCGACCAGCTCAAGCCCTATGTGGAGGCCGCGGAGAGGAACGACGTCTACGTAGTGCTGGACCTGCAGCCCGGGCAGGCGGACTTCCTCACACAGGCCACGCAGTACGAGGAGCTGCTCAAGCACCCGAACGTGGGTCTGGCCCTGGACCCCGAGTGGCGCCTGGCCCCGGGGCAGCTGCCTCTGCAGCAGATCGGTTCCGTGGACGCCGCGGAGATCAACAAGACCTCGGACTGGCTGGCCACGCTCACCCGGGACAACCGGCTGCCGCAGAAGACGATGCTCCTGCACCAGTTCTCGATGTCCATGATCGAGAACCGCGAGGCGATCAACACCCAGCACCCCGAGCTGGCGTTCGTGCTCCACGCGGACGGCCACGGCACCCCGGACCTCAAGACGGGTACGTGGAACGCTCTGCAGGAGGGGCTGCCGAAGGGCATCCGCATGGCGTGGAAGAACTTCTACGACGAGGACACACCCATGTACACCCCGCAGCAGACGTTCGGGGTCACCCCCAAGCCCTGGTTCGTCTCCTACCAGTGACCGCAGGGCGGGGCCTCGGAACGAGCGCAGTTCGCCCCCGGAGGAAATCCCCCGTCCATGCCTTCCCATCGATTCCGCGCGGGACTACATTGTGAGCACCTGTTCGCTCCACGGAAGGAAGTGTCTATGGGACTCGGTGACAAGATCAGCAATGCTGCGGAGAAGGCAACCGGTGCCGCCAAGGAGAAGGTCGGCGACGCCACGGACAACCGCGATCTGCAGGCTGAAGGCGCTGCGGACAAGATGTCCGGTGGCGCCAAGCAGTCCGTGGAGAACGTCAAGGACGCTGGCAAGAACCTCAAGGACGGGCTGGGCTGAGCTCCGCACCCGCAACCTTTCAATCGGAAGGCCCTCGTCGTCACGACGGGGGCCTTTCGCATGCCCGGCTCGCTCAGCGCACCCCGTACCGGCGGCGGGCGATCAGAAGGCTCACCAGGGACAGCGCCGCCACCGCGGCGTAGTAGATGCTCGGAGAGGTCAGGGAACCTGTCGCGGAGATCAACCACGCGAGCACCAGCGGGGCGAAGCCGCCGAACACGGTGACCCCCACGTTGTACGCGATGGACATGCCCGTGGTGCGGATGGCGGTGGGGAACATTTCGCTCAGCAGCGCGGGCATGGGTCCGAAGTACAGTGCCATGATCGCGCCCAGCACCGCCTGCACGGCCGTCAAGGCGGCCACGGTGGAGGCACCCACGAGCCAGAGGAACAGTGGGTAGACCGCCAGCATGCCCACCACGGCCGCGACCAGCATGACCTTGCCGGGACCCACGCGGTCCGCCAGGTGTCCCACGAGTGGTGAACCCACCAGGGTCACGAGCCCGGCCACCACGCCGCCCAGGTACGCGGCCCACGAGGGCAGGTCCAGATTCTGGATGGAGAACGTGGGCATGAACAGGATCGTGTACACGGACATGGAGGCCAGACCCACCACACCGGAGGCCGTGAGCCACCGTCCCGCGGAGTGCACGATGGTCTGTGCGAGGGGGCCGCGCCACAGGGCGGGGCGCGGCGTCTTCGTTCTCTCGGTCGTGTCCCCGCCTCGGGCGCCGGGGGACGACGCCGCCCGCTCGCGTTCGCCCTGCAGCGCCTGGAAGTCCGGCGTCTCGTCCATACGCAGGCGGATGAACAGGCCCACGGGGCCGATGAGCAGCCCGAAGAGGTAAGGAACGCGCCAGCCCCACGAGTAGAGGGCGTCGTGGCTGAGCAGGGTGTTCAGGGCGAAGCCGAAACCGGAGGCCATGAAGATGGCGATGCCCTGCGTGGACACCTGCCAGGAGCCGTAGTAGGCACGCTTGTCCGGAGCGTTCTCGATGAGGAACGCGGTGGCCGTTCCGAACTCGCCACCCGCGGAGAAGCCCTGGACCAGGCGCGCGAGCAGGATCACCAGCGCCGCTGCGGGGCCAATGAGAGCGGAGGTGGGGGCCACGAGCATGATGAGCGTGCCCAGCATCATCAGCGCGATGGTGATGGTGAGCGCGGGGCGGCGCCCGTGGCGGTCCGCATAGGAACCCAGGACCAGTGCACCCACCGGGCGGATCAGATAGGACACCGCGAAGGTGCCGAACGTCAGCAGTGTGCCGGTGACCTGACCCATGCCCTCGGACTCGAAGAACAGGTGGGAGATCACCACGGCCAAGGACGAGTAGACGATGATGTCGAACCACTCGAGCGCGTTTCCGATCGAGGACGCCACCACCGCGCGACGCGCAGTGCGGCGCTGCTCGGGGGTCGCGGAATCCTGGGTTGCTGGGCTGCTCATGTCTGCACGCTAGCCCACGGTCCGCACGCGCTGAGCGACCCGTGACGCCGCATGACACCGGGGGCGCTCCTATACTGGACTGCGACAACGCACCCTTCGAGACACGCAGCACCAGGAGCAGAGAATGATCTTTATCGTAGTCAAGTTCGAGGCCAAGGACGAGTACGTGGAGCGTTGGCCGGAGCTCGTGGCCGAGTTCACCGAGGCCACCCGCCGGGAGCCCGGGAACAAGTGGTTCGAGTGGTCCCGCAGCCTGGAGAACCCCAACGAGTTCGTGCTGGTGGAGGCCTTCGAGGAGGACGCCGCGGAGGCCCACGTGAACTCGGAGCACTTCCAGAAGATGACCGAGCAGTTCCCGCAGTACCTGGTGAAGACCCCGCGCATCATCTCCCGCCAGGTCGAGGGGGACGGCTGGGAGGAGATGGGCGAGGTGCAGGTCTCGAACTGACCCGGCCGCCGCAGTGAGCGCAGAGCCCGCGGGACCGGGCCCCGGTGACTCGCGCAGCGCGGGCGAGTTCCTCGTCGGCCTGGACATCGGCGGCTCCCACACGCGTGGCATCCTCTTCCACGGGGGAACACCCGTGCGCGAGGCGCGCGCCGGGTCCGCGAACGTGCAGAACGTCCCCGCGGAGCAGGCGCACGCATGCCTGCGCTCCGTCCTGTCGCAGTTGCACGCGGCGCCCGGCACGCCCGTGGTTGCGGGATCCGGCGGCGTGGACACCGCGCACGACGCCGCTCGACTGGCCGGTCTCATCCGTTCCGCCGGTTGCCTCGGCCCGTCCGCGAGTGTGACGGCCGTGCACGACACCCGCCTGATCCTCGCCGCCGGCGCTCACACGTCCGGGATCGCGCTCATCGCAGGAACCGGCTCGGTGGCCTGGGGCGTGGACACTTCCGGCCGCGAGGTACGCGCCGGCGGCTGGGGGTATCTCCTCGGCGACGAGGGCAGCGGCTACTGGATCGGCCGGGAGGCCGTGCGCCGGGTGCTGCGTCGGTCCCAGCAGCCTGCTGCCGGGAATGCGGGAGAAGCGCTCACCCGAGTGGTGCTAGAGCACGCCGGAGTGACCGAGCCCACCGACCTGATCGGCGCGTTCCACAACCATCCGGACCGGCCCCACTGGGCAGGGCTCGCGCAGCCCGTGTGCGAGCTGGCCGCCTCCGGGGACGCCGTGGCGTCCGAGCTGGCGGCGGTGGCCGCGGAGCACCTGGCGGAGCTCGTGCTCACCGTGGCAGGCGCCATGGCCGAGCCGCTTCCCGTGGTCGTGGGCGGCGGGCTCACAGGGTCCGCGGTGGGCCTGCACGTGGCCGCGTTGCTGCGGGAGCAGGGCCTGTCCGTGACGCTCCTGGACCGCGAACCAGTCCTGGGAGCCCCTCTGCTGGCCCGCTGCGCCCCGGGCTGACCGTGCAAGGCTGAGACCCGTGGCCCCGTCCGGACCCACCAAGACCGCGACGCGTGATGAGGCCACGGGAACGGGCGGCCCGGCGTCGTCGCCCGTCTAGGACGATGCATGCGCATAAAAAAACCGGGTGCCTCCCGAGGGAGGCACCCGGTTCGGGACGCACGGACTCAGCGGAACGCGCCCACCCCCGTGAGCTGCTGACCCAGGATCAGGGAGTGCACCTCGTCCGTGCCCTCGTAGGTGCGCACGGACTCCAGGTTGTTGGCGTGGCGCAGGGGCGAGTAGTCCAGGGTGACACCGTTGCCGCCCAGGATGGTGCGGGCCTCGCGGGCGATCTTGATGGCCTCGCGGCAGTTGTTGAGCTTGCCCACCGAGATCTGGTGGTTCTGCAGCGTGCCGGCGTCTTTGAGCCGGCCGAGCTGCAGGGCGAGCAGGAAACCCTTGTCAATCTCCAGGGCCATGTTCACGAGCTTCTGCTGCGTGAGCTGGTAGCCGGAGAGCGGGCGGTCGAACTGCAGGCGCTCCTGCGAGTAGGCCAGAGCGGCCTCGAAGGAGTCACGCGCGGCACCCATGGCACCCCAGATGATGCCGTAGCGGGCCTCGTTGAGGCACGAGAACGGGCCGCGCAGACCCTTGGCCTCCGGCAGCATCGCGGAGGCGGGGAGGCGGACGTCCGTGAGCTCGATGTCGCACTGGATGGACGCGCGCATGGACAGCTTGGCCGTGATGGGCGTGGCCTTGAAGCCCGGGGTGTCGGTGGGGACCACGAAGCCGCGGATCCCCTCATCGGTCTGCGCCCAGATCACGGCCACCTTGGCCACGCTGGCCAGCCCGATCCAGCGCTTGGCGCCGTTGATGAGCCAGTTCTCGCCATCCTTGCGGGCGAAGGTCTTCATGGAGGAGGGGTCAGAGCCTGCGGTGGGCTCGGTCAGGCCAAAGCAGCCGATGGCCTCACCGGCGGCCATCTGCGGCAGCCACTCCTGCTTCTGCTCCTCAGAACCCCACTTGTAGATGGCGCTCATGGCCAGCGAGCCCTGCACGGACACGAACGTGCGTAGCCCGGAGTCCCCGGCCTCCAGCTCCGCACCGGCCAGACCGTACTCCACTGCGGTGCGTCCAGCACAGCCGTAGCCCTTCAGGTGCATGCCCAGCAGGCCCAGCTTGGCCATCTCCGGCACGATCTCGAGCGGGAAAACGGCGTTGTCGTACCACTCGGCGATGTTCGGCTTGATGGTGGCATCCACGAACTCGCGCACCTTCGCGCGCAGCGCGATCTCTTCTTCGGACAGCAGGGAGTCGAAGCTCACCAGGTCCATGACGTCCACGGGTTTCAGTTCACTCATGGGTCCACTGTATGACTGCGGACACACCGCGCGTAGCCGGGTGCGGAGCCTGATTTCCCACTTCTACTTGTCCCGGGGTTCCCGCAGCCACTGCACCACGGTATCCGTGTCCTGCCCCAGCTGCGGCGGGGCCTGCGTGGGGGACGCCAGCGGCGGGGTCCACTGCGCAGGGTGACGGAACTGGCGGCCCACGGTCGCGCCCGTGCGGTCCTGGACGTCCACCGTGGGTTCCAGCCCGAGCTCCTCGGCCAGGGCCACGCCCTCGTCGATACCGCCCACCTTGCCCGCGGGCACTCCCACCTCGGTCAGGGACTCCTGCCACTCGGACGCGGTCCTCGCGGCCAGGGCCTCCTCGAGCAGCGCCGTGAGCTCCTCGCGGTGGTCCACGCGGACCCCGTTGCTCACGTAGCGCTCGTCATCGGCCGCCTCGGGGATGCCGAGCACCTCGGTGAACTTCCGGAACTGGTGGTCGTTGCCCACCGTCACGGCCAGGGGCGCGTCCGAGCACTGCAGTAGCTGGTACGGGACGATCGACGGGTGGTCGTTGCCCATCCGCTGCGGGACCTTCCCCGCGCCCAGGTAGGCCTGCCCCTGGTTCACCAGCGCGCCCTGCAGGCTGGACAGCAGACTGACGTCGATGTGCGCGCCGCGGCCCGTGCGACGTCGTTGTTCGAGCGCGGCGAGCGTGCCGATCGTGGCGTCCTTGGCGGTGAGCACGTCCACGAGCGCGACGCCCGCCTTGGTGGGCTCGCCGTCCGCGCGGCCGGTGATGCTCATGAGCCCGCCCACGGCCTGCACCAGGAAGTCGTAGCCGGCCAGGTGCGCACCGCCCGCCGTGCCGAAACCGGAGACGGACACGAACACCACGCCGGGGTTCTCCACCGAGATCTCCTCGTAGCCCAGCCCCAGCCTGGCCATGCCGCCGGGCTTGAAGTTCTCCACGACCACGTCCGCGCGCAGAGCCAGTTCACGCGCGAGCCCGCGACCCTCGTCCGTGTGCAGGTCCAGGCAGACGGACTCCTTGTTGCGGTTCACGGACTCGTAGTACGTGGGCCCGGTCTCCGAGAACGGCGGGCCCCAGTGCCGGGTGTCGTCCCCACTGCCGGGCCGCTCCACCTTGACCACCCGCGCGCCGAGGTCCGCGAGGGTCATGGTGCACAGCGGCCCGGCGAGCACGCGGGAGAAGTCGGCGACGAGCACGCCGTCCAGGGGCAGTGGATCGGTCACGGGGTCCTCCTCGGGTCGGGACTTCCTCCCTACTCTATGACCGGAGACACACTGGGGTGTGGGTGAGACGTCCATACCCGGTCGCGTGCGACCGTCCGGACACCCCCGCGCCCCCACCCGGTGGGTGCCGTGGACGTCAGCCCAGCTCACCCTGCGCCACCCGCCGCAGGGTGGCGGTGAGCATCTCCAGACCGGCGAGCATGTCCTCGTCCGAGGTGAACTCGTACTCGTTGTGCGTGATGCCGCGGTGGGAGGGCACGAACAGCATCACGGTGGGCAGCACGTCCTTCACGTTGGTGGAGTCGTGCCCGGCGAGCGTCATGATCCGGGTGTGGGGCAGGTCCAGCTCCGTCACGACCTCCTGGGCGAGTGCCAGGCCCTCCGGGGCGTACTCCAGCACGTCCCACGCGTGGCGGTTCACGGTCTGGATCTCCACGTTCGCGGCCCGCGCAGCATCCTCGACCTCCCGGGCGAAGTGCTCGTCCGCGGCGGTCAGGCGTTCGGCGTCCGGGCTGCGCAGGTCGATCACCAGGCGCGCCTCCCGGGCCACGGCCACCGGCGAGTTGGGCTCGATCAGCAGCTCCCCGCAGGACGTGATGACGTCGTGCTCCAGCGCGACCTTCCGCGCCGAGGCGATCAGCAACGACGCCCCGAGCAGAGCGTCCTTGCGGTCCTCGATGAGCGTGGACCCCGTGTGGGCCTGCTCCCCGAGCACCCGCAGCTCGTACTTCCGCACACCCCACGTGGCCTCCACCAACCCGATGGTGAAGCCGTCCTCCTCCATGGACTTCCCCTGCTGGATGTGCAGCTCCACGTAGGCGGTGGCCTCCGGGATGACGTCCTCACCGCGCTGCCCTAGGGCGTCCAGCGCCTCGCGCACGCTCACCCCTGCGGTGTCCCGAATCGCGAGCGTCTCCTCCAGGTCGCGCTTGCCGGTGTACACGGAGCTGCCCATCATGGACGGCTTGAAGCGGCAGCCCTCCTCGTTGAACCAGTTCACAACGCACAAGTTGCGGCTCAGCTCCATCTCCCCGCCCAGCGCGGCGAGGTGGAGCTGCGCGCACGCGTGGGCCCCGGCCAGTACGCCGTACGCGCCGTCGAACCGGCCTGCCCGCGGCTGCGAGTCCAGGTGCGAGCCCACCAGCACGTAGGGCTCCCCGGGGGTGTGCTCGAACAGGCCGAACTGGTTGCCGACCGCGTCGTAGTGCACCGTGGCGCCGCGCGCCGTGAGCCAGCCGGCAAACCACTGCCGGTTCAGCCCGTCCGCCTCGGTGGCCGCCTGCCGCTCCACGCCGCCGGACTCCAGCCCGCCGTTGCGGGACATCTGCGCGAACGCGTCCAAGAAGTCGGAGTTGCTGTGCTGAGTCATGAGGGTGCCTCCCGGAGCATCTCGGGGTGGGGCGGCGACCCCGCCCGTGGTGGTGGTGGGGCCATGCTACGACGGCACGCTCACGCGCCCCGCCGTGGGCCCCTCCGCCGGTGCACCGCTTTCTCCAGCCCGCTGCCCAGCAGCAGGGCGCAGGTCAGCCAGATTGCCCCGCCCGGGCCGAGGGGAGCGGCAACGGCTCCTGCTGCCACAGGCAGCAGCACCTGCCCCACCCTGTTGCCCATGAGGCGCACGGCGAGCGCCGAGCCGCGCCAGGCGTCCGGCACGGACGTGGAGATCATGGTCATCGTCAGCGGCTGGCCCAGTCCGAGGAAGAAGCCGCCCACGGCCAGGAGCAGTGCCGCCCACCAGAAACGGTCCAGGAACAGGGGCGGAACGATGAGGGTCACGCCCGAGGCGATCAGGCTCACCACGAGCAGCCTCTCCCGGGAAAACCTTCCGGACAGCCACGGCAGCAGCAGACGCGAGGCGATTGAGGCCAGGCCGCGGACCCCGAGCAGGACACCCACCACGGACGGTGCGACCCCCACCTCCTCACCCACCAGGGGGAGGAACGCGGTGAGGATGTCCAGCATCGCCAGCAGGGACATCGCCGCCACCATGTGCGAGACGATGCCGGGGACGCGCAGGATCCCGAGTGTCGTGGCGCGGCCCTGCGCCGGTTCCCGGGGGCCACCGGCGGCGTGGTCCGCGTCCGGGGGCGACACCGCGGCGTCGCCCGCCCCGTCCGGAACGCCAGCGGGCAGGGAGGACCTGGTCAGGAACAGCGGCACCGCCAGGACGGTCACCGCGACACCGATCCACAGGCTCTCGTTCACCGCGGCCATCCGCTCCGCGGAGGCCACGTCGGTGCCGTGGCCCACGATCCACCCCCCGAGTGCGGGCCCGATCATCTGGCCCGCAGAGAACGCTGCGGTGAACCACCCGAACCCCTTGTCCAGATCCCGGTCCGCCGCATAGCGCGCGATCGCCGTCTGGCCACCGATCGTGAAGCACAGGTGCCCCACGCCCAGCACGGCGCTCGCCACGAGGATGAGCCATACCGAGCCGGCGACCGCCAGTCCAACACCTGCCAGGGCGAGCAGACCGACTCCGGTGAGGATCAGCAGCCGCAGCTGCGGAATGCGGTCCGAGACCCGTCCCAGCCAGACGGCCGTGACCAGAGGAATCAGCGCGTAGGCGGCGGTGGTGAGGCCGATGACCACCGGGTCCGCGTGCAGCCCCAGGAGCTTGTAGGAGGTGATCGGGCGCAGGAGGTTCGCACCCGACTGCGTGAGTACCGCTGAGCCCACCAGGACCCACAGCCATGCGCCCGAGCGGGAGGCAGGAGCGGTCGCGGACATGTGGTCCACACTAACGGGGCCGGGGGCGCCCCTGACCGGGCGGGCCCGGGGCCGCGGGACCACCCAGCGGGCAGCGCGCGATCTCTCTGTGCAGCGCCCCGCCCGAGCGTCCTTCTCCGAGCGCGGAGGACATCAGGCGGACCTCGCCCACGGTCCACTCGGGGCCGTCGTACACGGACAGTGCCCGGACCACGTCTGCGAGCTCCGGCCCGCCGCGTGCGAAGACGCGTGAGCCGCGGCGCCGTTGCGCGGCCCGGCGCGAGCGCTCCGTGCGGGACAGCCGCGCCACCGTGAGGTGTGCGCGTTGCCGGGCCCGTTCGTCCGGGTCCAGGGAGCAGACGCGCATGAGGTCCGCCAGGCCGGTGGTCTCCCCGCCCAGCCCCATCCAGAGCGTGGTGCCTCCGAACGAGCCGGCGCCGCGCAGGCCGACCCGAAGCGGCGGGGACGGGCTGGCAACGGCGTGCAGGTGCTCCTCGAGATCGGGCACCGCACCCTCCGGCTGGTCGCCGTAGAAAGCGAGCGTGACGTGCCACTGCTCGGGATCGCCCCAGCGCAGGGAGGTGCCCGTCATGGCGCGCACCTCGCTCAGGGCACGGACCAGGTGCTCGCGAGCTGCGCGGGGAGGGTACGCGGCGGCGAAGAGCCTCATGCGTCCACTGTAGGAGTGCCGCCGCCGGAGGACTACCCTGAATGGCACCCCCACCGCGCGGAGCCGTCGTGCAACCCGCCGTGAAGATCCTCCTGACGCTCACCGCCGTGGGCCGGATCGGCTTTGCCGTCTTCTTCACACGGCTCCAGGTGGATGCCGTCGATCCTTCCGGCGGCGTGCCCATCGGGCTGGGGATGCTGTGCATGGTCACTGCCATGCTGGCCGTCAGCGAGCTGCTGGGCGTACTGGCCGCATGGCTCTCGCGGTTCATCGTGGGCAGAGACGACTGACCCCCGTCAACGAGTGCTGCAACCAGCAACCACTGACGGGTCGCGCACCCGGTGCCGCCCCGGCAGCGCCACCAGCTCCACGTCCGTGAGCGTCCCCGCGTCCGCCGTGACCCGCATGTACGTGCAGTGCGGCTGCCGCCGGCGGTCCGTGGGGGATCCGGGGTTCAGCAGCCGCATCCCGGAGGGCGCGGTGGTGTCCCACGGGATGTGGCTGTGGCCGAACACCAGCACGTCCGTGTCCCGGAACGCTGCGTCCATGCGCTTCTCCCGGCCCTGTTTCGCGCCGGTCTCATGGGTCATGGCCCACTGCAGGCCCTCCAGCTCCCACCGGGCGGTCTCCGGCATCTCGGCGCGCAGCTCGGGGCCGTCGTTGTTGCCCCACACGCACACCAGGCGGCGTGAGCGCTCCCGCAGCGCCTCGAACGTGGTCAGGTCCACCCAGTCACCGGCGTGCACGACGACGTCCGCGGCCTCCACCTCGTCCCACACCTGGGCGGGCAGGTCCTTGGCGCGCTTGGGAAGGTGGGTGTCCGCGAGCAGCAGCAGCGACGTGGTCATGGCTTCATTCTCGCGCGGTCATCAGCGGGCGGGAACCGTGGGGTCGCAGGGGAAGACACGCGGGCCCAGCCAGACCGAGACGTAGACCAGTGCCGCGAGCACCGGCACCTCGATCAGCGGGCCCACCACCCCGGCGAGCGCCTGGCCCGAGGTGACCCCGAACGTGCCGATGGCCACAGCTCGAAGTTGTTGCCCGCCGCGGTGAACGCCACAGTGGCGGATCTGGCGTAGCCCAGCCGGGCGGCTCGGGAGCTGAACGTCCCCGGGGCGAACATGATGGCGAAGCAGCACGGCCGTGGCAACGCGATCCGGACCACGTTCCACGGCTGGGAGGTGATGGCGTCCCCCTGCAGGGCGAAGAGCACCACGATGGTGCCCACGGAGAACTCCGCGGACGTGACGGGCAGGCCGAGCCACCCGGGCAGCCCCTGCAGGTAGACCCCCAGCGGTCAAGGAAGGACATCTCCCACAGCACCGAGGGCGTCTCGTCAGACCGGGTGGACGGGGAGGGGTCACGACCACCAGGTCCTCCGCATGGAGGGCTCGCATGAGCCGATCAGTCTCAGCACTCGATGACGTTCACGGCGAGCCCCCCGCGGGAGGTCTCCTTGTACTTGATCTTCATGTCCGCACCGGTCTCCCGCATGGTCTTGACCACCTGGTCCAGGGAGACCTTGTGGATGCCGTCCCCCTGCATGGACAGCCGCGCGGCGTTGATGGCCTTCACGCTGGCAATCGCGTTGCGCTCGATGCACGGGATCTGCACGAGCCCGCCCACCGGGTCGCACGTCAGTCCCAGGTTGTGCTCGATGCCCATCTCCGCGGCGCACTCGACCTGCCGGGGGCTACCGCCCAGCACCGCGCACAGGCCCGCCGCGGCCATGGAGCACGCGGAGCCCACCTCGCCCTGGCAGCCCACCTCAGCGCCGGAGATGGACGCGTTCTCCTTGATCACGATGCCGATCGCCGCCGCGGTGAGCAGGAAGTCCACGGCATTGTCGTCGCACGCGTCCGTCATGAACCGCGTGTAGAAGTGCAGCACGGCGGGAATGATCCCTGCCGCACCGTTGGTGGGGGCCGTGACGATGCGCCCGCCGGACGCGTTCTCCTCGTTCACCGCGAGCGCGTAGAGGTTGACCCAGTCCATCCCGTACAGGGGGTCGTCCCCGCGCTCCTTGGTGAGCAGACGCTTGCGCATCTCCGGGGCACGACGGCGCACCTTCAGTCCCCCGGGCAGGGTCTTCTCCTCGCGGGTGCAGCCGTTCTCCACGCACTCCTGCATGACGGACCAGATGTGCAGCAGCTGCGCGCGGGTCTCCTCGGCCGGGCGCCACGAGAGCTCGTTGGCGGCCATCACCTGCGCGACGCTCAGGTTCTCGAACTCGCAGATGGCGAGCAGCTCGTCCCCCGTGCTGAACGGGTACTTCACGGGGGTGTCGTCCTCCACGATCTTGTCCGCGCTGCTCTTGGAGTCGTCCACCACGAACCCGCCGCCCACCGAGTAGTAGACGCTGTCGCGCAGGACGGTGCCGGCGGTGTCGTACGCGGTGAAGCTCATGCCGTTGGGGTGGGTGGGCAGGGACTTGCGGCGGTGCATCACCACGTCCTGGGAGCGGTCGAAGGCCACCGGGTGCAGGCCGTCCAGCAGCAGCTGACCGGTCTCGCTCGCGTGGGCCACCGTGGCGTCCGCGGTGTTGGTGTCCACGGTCTCCGGGTCCTCGCCCATGAGCCCCAGGATCACGGCCTTGTCCGAGCCGTGGCCCCACCCGGTGGCCCCCAGAGAGCCGAAGAGCTGGGAGTGCACGCG
The DNA here is from genome assembly GCF_002398425.1 of Kocuria sp. UBA5001. Classification (NCBI taxonomy): domain Bacteria; kingdom Bacillati; phylum Actinomycetota; class Actinomycetes; order Micrococcales; family Micrococcaceae; genus Kocuria; species Kocuria sp. UBA5001. The sequence goes on along the minus strand of NZ_DGYR01000013.1, from coordinate 9,736 downwards.
CGCCACGGACCCCAGCAGGGCGTCGTCGGCGAGGCCCTTCACGAAGAGCCGGGCGGCCCGCATGGGGCCCACCGTGTGGGAGGACGAGGGCCCGATCCCCACCGAGAACAGATCCAGAACACTGAGCGCCACGTTGCGTTTCTCCCCACTGTCAGGCCCTCGGGCGCGGCGTGGATGGTGCCGTGCGGGGCCGGGCGGCCGCGCGGCGCGGAAGGCTCCGCACGGATCGGCTACACCGTACGTGGGTCCCACATGGCGGGCAAGCCTCGCAGGCTCGGTGGCCGACGGCGCCGCACGCGACCACCCGCGGCCCGGCACCCTGGGAGGGGAGCCGGGCCTTCACCGCGGGAGTGGCCGGGCCACGGCGGGCTCCGCCGGAGGGCTCATACCTCCCAGTCCGCGTCGGTGGTGTCCTCCCCCTTGCCCATCACGTAGCTGGAGCCGGGGCTGCTGAAGAAGTCGTGGTTCTCGTCGCTGCCCGGGGACAGCGCCGCCAGGATCTCGGGGTTCACCCGCGTTTTCTCGGCCGGGAACCGCTCGGGGTAGCCCAGGTTCATGAGCGCCTTGTTCGCATTGTTGTACCGCACGAAGACCGCCACGTCCTCCATCAGCCCCAGCGGTTCGTAGAGCGCCCCGAGTACCGCAGCCCGAGCTCCGAGAGCGTCTCCAGCGGCTCGAACGTCAACTCCTGCATCTGCGCGCGTGCACGGACTGCATGAAGGCAGTGTTCGTGTACGCCGCCTCCTCGTGCTGCGTGCGGGTGCCCTGGATCCGGCAGATCCCCCCACCGTGGCCTGCACGGTGTCCAGCATGGTCAGGCCCGTGAACACCCGCGTGGTCAGCGTCCGCTCCTCCGGGCGCATCCGTTGCCACGCGGGAATGTCGGTGGACAGCGGAACCTTCTCCGGGAGCCAGAAGTTGGCGGTGAACCGGTTCCACACCTCCAGGTCCTTGCCGTCCGGCACCCGGTTCCAGTTCACCGGACGCAGGCGCGCGGTCGGGTCCTTCCGGCAGGCGAGCGAGGTGATCGAGTGCTGCGGGTAGAGGGCGTTCGTGAAGTCGTCGCTCTTCTCGCTGCCGTAGTGGATGCGCTGCGGGGCCAGGTACCCGGACAGGTTCATCTGACCCAGGCCGACGCCGTGCGACGCCGCGTTGCCCGCCGCCACCGAGGGCACCGCGGCCACGTCCGCCTGCCCGGCGACGGCGCACGGCAGCCGGTCCCGCCGCAGCAGCGCACCGTCCTGGTGGCCCTGGTTCACGAGCACCTGAATGCTCAGGGCCGCATCCCGCAGCCAGGTGCAGCGGTAGTCCCAGTTGCGCCCCCACGAAGTCCTCCGGCAGGGACGTGGTGGGCGCCGCGACGATCCCGCCGGTCTCCGGGTGGGTCAGGGCGCGCAGCACCGGCAGGGAGCGGGTGACGATCTCGTCGTAGCCGCCCCCGCAGCCCACCGCTGAGACCCAGTCGTCCAGGCCGCCGCCGGCCACCCGCGCACCAACAGGCGCCGTCGCGCCGTTCCCGTGCCCGGCCTCCTGCGCCCCGGTCTCGTTTCCAGCCTCAGCCGCTGGCACGAACCCCGACGCCGCCCGCTGGCCGTCCCCCGGGGTGCGGCAGCGCAGCCCGAGCCTCTGTCCACCCCCTACCCTGATCCCATGGACAACATCAGGACCCTTGTGATTCTCGGCGCCTCCGGCGACCTCACCGCGCGACTGCTCCTGCCGGGGCTCGGTTCGCTGCTGGACCTGCAGCCGGAGCGGGAGATCACGATCGTCGGCTCCGCCCGGGACGACTTCCCGGGTCCACTGGGTCCGGACGACGACGTGCGTGCGGGGACCTGGGAGGAGACGGTCGCCAAGGCGTTCGCGTCCGTGGGCGCCACCGGCCCCGCCGTGGAGCGAGCGCAGCGGGAGACGCACTGGGTCTCGTGCGACGTCACCGAGGCTGCGGACCTCGAGAAGCTGCTCGGCGACGTCGTCGGCCCCGTGTGCCTGTACTTCGCGCTGGCTCCCGCCATCACCAAGAAGGCGTGCGCAGCGCTGGCCGAGCTGGACTCGCTGCCCGAGGACCTGTACCTGGCGCTCGAGAAGCCCGTGGGCACGGACCTGGCCTCCGCGCGGGCGCTGAACGCGCAGGTGGGGCAGCTGGTGGACGAGCAGCACACGTTCCGCGTGGACCACTTCCTGGGCATGCCCGGCGTGCTGGACATCGTGGGCCTGCGCTTCGCCAACCGACTGTTCGAGCCGCTGTGGGACCGGCGGCACGTGGAGTCCATCGAGATCGTCTTCGACGAGACGCTCGCCCTGGAGGGCCGCGGGGAGTTCTACGACAGCACGGGTGCCGCCCGGGACATGCTGCAGTCCCACCTGCTGCAGGTCATGGCGCTGACGATGATGGACCCGCCTTCCCGATTCGACGCCGTGGAGGTCCCCGCCAACACCGCGCACATCCTGCGCGCCACCCGGCTGTGGGACGAGGAGTCCACCATGCACGCCGCCGAGCACCCCGGGATCACCCCGGTGGTCCGCGGCCGCTACACCGCGGGAACCACGGGCGGGCACGACGTCCCGGACTACGCGGAGGAGAAGGACGTGGACCCGCAGCGGGAGACCGAGACGTTCGTGCAGGTCACCCTGGAGGTGGACACCTGGCGTTGGAACGGGGTGCCGGTGACCCTGCGCTCCGGCAAGGCGATCGGCAACCCCGCCCAGCACATCCGCGTGACCTTCCGCCGCCCGCCCCACGAGTACAAGGGCTGGCCGCACCCCCTGGCCCCGGACGTACTCAGCGTGGGCTTCGAGGAGGAGCACGTGCAGCTCGAGACCAACGTGGGCAGCCCCTTCGACTCCCGCGGCATGAACCGTCTCACCCTCTCCAGCGGCGTCCCGGAGCCGGGGCTCACGGCCTACGGCTCCGTGATGCGCTGGATCCTGGACGGGGACCCCACCTTCACCGTGCGCGCGGACGCCACGGAGGAGGGGTGGCGGATCATCGACCTCATCCAGAACGCCTACGACACCTGCGCCCCCCTGCAGGAGTACCCCGCAGGATCGGCGGGCCCGCGCGTCAAATAGAGACTTATTCATACACACGTCCCTTTCACGGCGGGGCATGACCTGGGGGCGTGTCCTCCTCTGGTATCCAGGGAAAGTCCAGGCAATCCGCTGGACCTTCAACGCGTGACAGGGGAGAACCACATGCCATCATCGGCGCACGGCCCGGCGGGCGAGTCCCGGGATCGGAACGGGGAGAAGACCGAAGCCGTCCCCGCCGCAGGCCACGAGGGCCACGGCGCGGCAGCAGCCGGTGCCGCCAGCCATGGTGCGGCGAGCGCCGGGGCGGCCACCGCCCCCGGCCAGCAGCCTTACGCCTACTCTCCGCCAGCGGCTCTGTCCACGATGACCCCGCGCCACTGGTGGGTTCCCGCCGTGGCCGGGGCGGCCGGCTACGTGGGCATGGTGCTGGGCACCGTGCTCGCCATGCTGCTCACGCTCCTGGGCGCAGCCATCGCGGGGGACTCCAGCGGGAGTCTCACGGATCAGGTGGACAACCAGATCGGCACCTTCACCGGTGAGGCCCCCGACCTCTCCGGCGCCGCATGGTTCCTGTCCGTGCCGTTCCAGCTGGCCGCCATGGCCGCGCTGGTGCCGCTGCGCGTGATCGCGAGCGTCGGTGGCGAGGGCGGCACCGCGGGCATCACCGTGCCGCAGCACTTCGCCCTGGCGTGCGGCATCGCCGCCGCGTGGTTCGTGGCGCGCAAGCTCTCGGCGGGTCTGCGCGTGGAGACGCGCGCCGTGCAGTGGGTCATGGCCGCCGTGGGCGGCGTGGTGTGGGGCGCGCTGGCGCTGATCGTCACCGCGGTGACCGTACTGCGCATGGACCTCTCCGTGTTCTACTCCACCCTCCAGCTGCGCATCACCGCCGTGGGGCCGGGCCTGTTCGCCGTGCTCCTGGTGGTGGGTCTGCTGAGCATCGCCTCCGCACTGAACGTGCGCTCCACCCAGGCCGCTCCGGGCCGCGTGGTGATCGGCGCCGAGCGCTCCCTGCCGGGTGCGCTTCAGGTGCTGCGTCCCATCGTTGTTCAGTTCACCGTGTTCGCCGTGGTGGCGGGCCTGGGACTTCTGATCTGGGCCTTCGTGAAGTACGGCGCCGTGGCGGGCTTCTCCGCCCTGTTCTGGCTGCCCGTGGCCGTGGGCTGGCTGTTCGTGCTCTCCCTGCTCTCCGCGCTGACCGCGGGTGGCGCGGCGATCTCCTACACGGACCTGACCGGCAACTCCCACGCGTTCTACCTGTGGAGCGAGGGCACCGTGCCCGGCTGGGCTGTGGTGCTGTGCATCCTGCTGGCGCTGGTCTCCGTGCTGTGCGCGGCCACCGCCTGGGGGCACGTGCGTCCCATGAACCAGCGCGTGGCGCGCAACCCCTTCGCGTGGGCCGTGCTGCCCCTCGCGTACTTCGTGCTCGGCATCCTGCTCATGTGGCTGCTCAACGTCAGCGGTTTCGCCGCGGAGGCGGGCAGCCGGACCCAGGGGGCGGGCTTCAGCCTGCGCCCCGCCGGGTGGACGTGCCTGGTGCTCCTGCTGTGGGGTGCGGTGATCGAGCTGCTCGCCCGCTTCGTGGTACCCGCGTTCATGAACTCCCTGCCCGCCGGGGTCACCCGCGGTCTGCGCGGTTCCGAGCGCTCCCGCGGCCGCGCCGCCGTGGTGGCCTCCGCCGCCGCAGTGGGTGGAGCCGGTGGCGCGGTGGCTGCCGCCGGGCACCACGCTGCCACCGCACCGGGCACGACGACGTCCGCGACCCCCGCGGCGACGTCGTCCCCCGCGGCCTGCCCCACCGAGGACACGGTGACCGCCCAGCGCGGTGACACCGCCGGGCTCACCCCGGGTGAGCAGACCCGCGTGCTGCCCAGCTACGACGACGCCCGCCCGGCAGCCGCCGCGCAGCCCGAGCGCACGCCCATGGACCCGGCCAAGAAGAAGCGGATCCGGTTGATCGCGATCATCGTGGGCGCCCTGGTGCTGCTGGCCGTGGCCGCGGTGATCGTGTTCTCGGTGCTCAGCCGCACTGTCTTCGGCCCGGACAACCAGGCCGGGGAGCTGCTGCAGTCCGTGCAGGACGGCAAGGCGTCCGCCGTGGCGAAGGCCGCGGACCCGAACGTGGCCACCGGCGAGCGCGCGCTGCTCACGGACGAGATCTACGGAGCCGCCGAGAACCGGGTGTCCTCGTACGAGGTCAAGGACACGCAGATCGACGGCGACCACGCCACGGTCAACGCCACCGTGACCCAGGACGGCGTGACCACCCCGGTCTCGCTGCCCATGGTCAGCGACTCGCGCGCCGGACTGTTCAAGTCCTGGCGCGTGGACGAGACCGCAGCCGGGTCCTCGCTCTACCAGACGTTCAGCGTGGAGGTTCCCGCGGGTGTGGACGAGCTGACCGTAAACGACCAGAAGGTCACGGTGGACAAGCAGAACGACCCCCACGCCCAGGAATTCACCGTGCTCCCGGGCGACTACGCCGTGGGCGTGTCCTCCGCGAGCAAGTACGTGACCTACGGCGGCAACCAGGTGGCGCAGATCCGCGCCGGGGCGGAGTCGATGGACTCGGGCATGTCCTTCAGCCAGTCCTTCACCCCGGCGCTGGAGCAGGACCTCACCAAGCAGCTCAACGCCAAGCTGGACACGTGCGCCAAGTCCGACGAGTTCGAGCCGGACGGCTGCCCCTTCGGGTACTCGATCTTCGGGGACGAGAAGGACTACCGGAACCCGGTGTGGAGCATCGAGCGCTACCCCACCTATTCGGTGTCCCGCTCCCCGTTCGGCAGCGGTGAGATCTCCTTCTCCACGAGCAAGTCCGGGGAGGCGCGTCTGAACTACCAGCACAACGAGGAGTACGACGACGACGAGCCCGCCGACTGGTCCGACGAGGACACCACCACGAGCATCTCCACCTCCGGCACCGTGACGGTGTCCGGGGACAAGATCACCGTGGACTCCAACGACTGACCCGCTCCCCCGGTGACGGACGCCGGTGCCAGCTTCCGGTACCGGAGGACGGTGAGAACGCCCCTCCCCGCTCAGTGACCTGGTCACCGGGCGGAGAGGGGCGTTCGTCGTTTCCAGTGGGGGGCTCGCGGTCCTTGGCCGGCCACCCCAGAGATGCACGCCCCGCGAGGGGCGGCGTGCCGGGCGAGGGCGGCAGCGCGGCGTCGTCGTCCCCGGCGAACCCCGCCGCGTTCAGAGGTCCTGCGGACCCAGCGGCAGGCCGAGGAGGTACCAGGCGATGAAGAGCAGGAACCAGCCCACGAGCATTGCGATGGACAGCGGGAGCACCAGCGAGATCAACGTGCCCACCCCGGCGTTCTTCTGGTAGCGCCGCAGGTAGCCGAGCACGAGCGCGAAGTAGGGGCTGACGGGGCTGATCACGTTGGTGGGCGAGTCGCCGATGCGGAACAGCGCCTGGGTCATCTCCGGGGACACGTTGAGCAGCATGAGCATGGGCACCATCACCGGCGCGAGCAGCGTCCACTGGGCGGAGCCGGAGGTGATGAGCAGGTTCATCACTGCCACGATCAGCACGATCCCGGTGAAGGTCGCCACCGGCGGCAGCCCCAGGGAGCCGATGAAGTCCGCACCGTAGACGGCGAGCACAGGGCCGATCCCGGACCACTGGAAGTACGCGGTGAACTGGGCGGCAGCGAAGAACAGGACGAGCACCGGGGTCACGCGGGTGAGGCCCTCGGCCATGGCCTCGGGCACCTGACGGGCGCGGGTCATGGTCCCGGCGGCGCGGCCGTAGACCCGGCCGACGACGGCGAACATCACCGCGATCACGATGCCCACGTTGATCAGCAGCGGGGACATCAGCACGGTGCCGTCCTCCGCGCGCAGCGGAGAGCCGGGAATGAGCAGGGCCAGGAGGTAGACCACCATCATGAGCGCGAAAGCGATCCCGGCGTTGCGCAGGCCGCGCTTCTCGCGGGGCTTCAGGCGCATGTCCTCGAAGTCGCCCATGTTCTGCTGCTTGGTGTCGGTGTCCTCCTCGATGGCCTCGCCGCGCTTGGCGAGCACCGTCTCCGTGACCACGGTAATGATGCCCGCGAGTACCAACGAGGAGACGAACGTGAAGAAGTAGTTGGACACCGGGGTGACGGTCACGCTCTTGTCGATCAGACCGGCCGCCGCCGTGGTGATGCCGCCGAGCAGCGCGTCCGACGCCGTGGGCAGCAGGGACGCGTTGAACCCGGCCGCCACGGAGCAGAACGCCACGATGAGCCCCACCACAGGCGAGCGCCCCGCGGCCTTGAACGCGAGCGCGCCCAGGGGGATCAGCACCACGTACATGGCGTCCGAGGCGATGGAGCCGGTGATGCCGGTCAGTGCCAGCACGAAGGTGAGCCACTTGGGCCCCACCCGCGCCACGGAGCCGCGCAGCGCCGCCGAGAGCATCCCGGACTGCTCGGCCACGGCCACGCCGAGCAGGATCACGACTACCAGCCCGAGCGGCGGGAACTCCACGAAGTTGGTCACGGCCTCGGCCACGATCTTGCGCAGACCGTCCGGGGCCAGAAGGCTGGTGACCGCAACGGTCTCCCCGGTGGCCGGGTTCACGGCGCTGAGCCCCACCGCGGAGAGGATCCAGCTGAGCAGGATCACGATCCCGGCGAGCAGCAGGAACAGCCAGAACGGGTCGGGAAGCTTGTTGCCCACCCACTCGATCCAGTTCAGGACCCGGAGCAGGGCGCCGGTTCCCCTCTTCTCGGTGCCGTGCGGGCGGGCGCTGGGCGCGTTCGAGGACATGGCGTGTTCCGTTCTGCCGGCGGAGCAGGGTTCAGCCCAAGGTACGCAACCTGCGGGCCGGCAGTGGTGAGGACACGGGCGGGCGACGATTGTGGCGCGCGGTTCGGGGGCACGACGTCGTGTCGCGGGGCCGCGCGTTCGGTCCAGCCTGCGAGGGGCCGGGTCCGCACGGGGCAGGTTTCCCGCGGACCGGGTTCCGGGGGGGGTGACGGCGCCCCGCCACTTAGTGTCATTCTGACACTAACGTGTTAGAGTCTCCATGACACTTACGGGGGATCCCCCCGGACTCCTCGGCGATGGGCGGCGGCCATGGGCACTGCGTGCACGAGCATCGCTGTGTCCACGGTGATCTTCACGGTGCGCCCCACCGGCCCGGACGGCAGCCACGAGTTGTGGTTGCCGCTGGTGCGCCGGGTCCGCGAGCCCTACCGCCAGATGTGGGCGCTGCCGGGTGGTCCACTGGGCCAGGACCAGGACCTCGAGACGGCGGCCGCGAGCTACCTGCACCTGACCACGGGACTCACCGCCGCGCACCTCGAGCAGATCGCCACCTTCGGGGGCCTCACCCGTTCCGAGGGTGCCGACGAGCGCGTGGTCACCGTGGTCTACTGGGCCGCCCTGCCCACGCACGACGCCGCGTCCGGTGACGGCGACCTCAACGTCACCTGGCTGCCGGCCACCGACCTCCCGCCGCTGGCCTTCGACCACTCGCTGATCGTCTCCCACGCCCTGGCGCGCCTGCGGGACCGGATCGCGGACCCCACCGTCGCCCGCTCCTTCCTGCCCGCCGCGTTCACCGTCGCCCAGCTGCGGGAGGTCCACGAGGCGATCCTCGGCCACAAGGTGGACCCCCCGAACTTCCGCCGCCACGTGCTGCGCTCGGGACGCCTGGAGGACACCGGCCAGCGCCTGGCCGGCACCCCGCACCGCCCGCCGGCCCTGTACCACTTCACCACCGAAGACGCACCCGAGTTCTTCCGATCCCGCTCCACCGAGGAGACACCATGACCTCCGTCGCCACCCGCCTGACCCTGCTGGCCTCCCGACCGGACGCCGCGACGTCATCACCGCAGGGTTCCTCGTGCAGCTCGGCGCTGGCCGAGCAGCCGTGGGACTTCCCCGCCCCGCTCGCGCAGGGCTACGGCCCCGGCGCCTCCCAGGATGACACCGTGCCGGCCGGATCCCCCGCGCAGCCCACCATCCCACAGCGCTATCGGGATGCCACCCCCGAGCAGCTGGACGCCATGATCCGCGCGGCGAAGCAGAGCCTCGGCGAGCGCGCGGTGGTGATGGGCCACTTCTACCAGCGGGACGAGATCGTGGCGCACGCGGACTTCATCGGGGACTCGTTCCAGCTCGCGCAGCAGGCGAAGGCCCATCCGGAGGCGGAAGCCATCGTGTTCTGCGGCGTGCACTTCATGGCGGAGACCGCGGACATCCTCTCCACCGCCGATCAGGCCGTGATCCTGCCCAACCCCGCCGCCGGCTGCTCCATGGCGGACATGGCGGACGAGGACTCGGTCGAGGAGTGCTGGGCGGACCTTGTGGATGCCCTCGGTCCGCATGCCACGGCCGAGGACGGCACCGTGCTCACGGACGAGCGCGGCGAGCCCCTCGCATCCGTCGTTCCCGTGACCTACATGAACTCCTCGGCGGCACTGAAGGCGTTCTGCGGGCGCAACGGCGGGATCGTGTGCACGTCCTCGAACGCCGCCACGGTCCTGGAGTGGGCCTTCGCGCGCGGGCAGCGCGTGCTCTTCTTCCCGGACCAGCACCTGGGGCGCAACACCGCCAAGGCCATGGGCGTGCCGCTCACGCAGATGCCCCTGTGGAACCCCCGCAGGCCCCTGGGCGGCAACTCCCCCGAGCTGCTGCGGGATGCGCGCGTGATCCTGTGGCACGGCTTCTGCTCCGTGCACCGCCGCTTCACCGTGGCGCAGATCGA
>NZ_DGYR01000021.1:176563-253575 GCF_002398425.1 Kocuria sp. UBA5001 | reverse complement strand
CGAGGGGTCCGGCAGGGTCTCGGGGCGGGAGAGGTCCCAGGCCTGCGCGGCCTGGATGCCGATGCCCCGGGGGCCGGTGCGGCGGGTGTGGCCGTGGACCAGCAGCAGCGTGGGGGCGAAGAGCACCTCGCCGGAGACGGCCTGGGCCTCATCGAAGAAGGTGCAGTCCACCGCCCCGGAACCGTCGTCGAGGGAGATGAAGACCACGCGTCTGCCACTGCGCATGGGCGGGGTCATGGTGGAGACGCGGACCCCTGCGACGACCACCTCGGTCCCGTTGCGCAGCCCCAGCAGGTCCTCGGCGCGGGTGGCGCAGTAGCGGCGCATGAGCTGCGCGTGGGAGTCCATCAGGTGGGCGGAGACCTCCGTGCCCATGGTGTCCATCTCCGCCCGGACCCGTTCCTCGGGGCTCGGTTCGGCGAGCCGGGCGGGCAGGCCGGCAAGGTCCACGTCCCCCAAGGGCAGGCTCAGCTGACCCTCCCCCGGCTGTGAGCGCGGGGGTCTGCCGGTGACGGGGCGCTCTGCCTGTTCACGGAGGAAGTGGACCATGTCGGTGTGGGAGGCGCGGGTGCCAGCGCCGCGCAGCAGGGTGTCGAGTGCGCCGGCTGCGGCGAGGCGTTGCAGGTTTCTGCGGGTGGGGCGGGCGCGGGTCTTGACCTCGGCGAGGGTGCTGTAGGGCTGTCCGGCGAGGAGACGTTCGGTCTCGGCGGCACTGAGGCCGGTGATGGAGTTCAGGGACATGCGGATTCCCCAGGCACCGTCCTGGGTGTGGGGGATGCCGTGGTCGAGGTCTGCGGGTTCCACCGTGCCGGGGCGTGGTGTGACGGGTTCCACCCGGTGGTGCTCGCCGCTGCGGTTGACGTCCGGGCCGAGTACGGGGATGCCCATGCGGCGGGCCTCTCCCACGAGCAGGCGGGCGGGGTACATCCCGGGGTCGTGCTCCCAGACGCCGGCCATGAAGGCTTCGGGGTGGTGGGTCTTCAGCCATGCGGACTGGTAGGTGGGCACGGCGAAGGCGACCGCGTGGGCCTTGCAGAATCCGAAGCTGCCGAAGGCGTGGAGCAGCTCCCACACGGTGTCGATGGTGCGGTGGGTGTAGCCGCGGCCGTGGGCGGCGTCACGGAAGGCGGCCTCCACGGCTGCTTCGCCGTGGGAGCCGAGCAGGCGCCGCCAGACGTCCGCGCGGCCGAGGCCGCAGCCGGTCATCCGGTCCATGATGCGCATGATCTGCTCGTGGTAGACCGCCACCCCGTGGGTCTCGGCGAGGATCTCGGTGAGGTCCGGGTGCAGGTGCTGGGGTGCGGACCAGCCGTGGCGTGCGTCGAGGTAGGGGCGGACCATGTTGGCCTGCATGGGGCCGGGGCGGAAGAGGGAGATGTCCACGATGAGGTCGTTGAACTCCTGCGGGCCCATGGTGCCGATGAGCTCGCGCTGCCCGGGGGACTCGATCTGGAAGCACCCGAGGGTGTGGGTGGAGCTGATCAGGCGGTAGGTGTCCGGGTCGTCGCGGGGCATGGTGTCGAGGTCCGGGGGTGGCTCGTGGGGGTGCAGCCGTGCGGTCTCGGCGACGGCGTGGGCCAGGGTGGACTGCATGCGCACGCCCAGGACGTCGAGCTTGATCAGGCCCATGGGGTCCATGTCGTGCTTGTCGTACTGGGACATGGGCAGTCCGATCCCGCTGGCCTGCACGGGGGTGCGGTCCAGGAGGGTGGTGTCGGAGAGGATTACCCCGCACGGGTGCATGGAGATGTGGCGGGGCAGCCGGTCGAGGCGTTCGGTGAGGTCCACGAGCAGGTCCAGCTGCCGGTTGCCGCGCAGTCTGTCCGCGAGAGGTGCGAGCTCGGGCCGGCGGGTGAGCTCCTGGCGCAGGGTGGCTCCGGGGACGCGCCACAGCTGGCCCGCCACGTGGTCCACGTCCTGGGCGCCGAGGCCGAGGGCGAGTCCGGCGTCCCGCACGGCCCCGCGGGAGCGGTAGGCATTCTGCATGCTCATGAGGGCGACGCGCCGGGGGCCGAAGCGTTCGAAGATCCGCTGGTAGACGGCGTGGCGGCGGGCGCTCTCGATGTCGATGTCGATGTCCGGCAGATTGGGGCGCAGCGGGGAGAGGAACCGTTCGAAGACGAGGTCGTACTCGAGGGGGTCCGCCGGGGAGATCCCGAGCAGGTGCACCACCAGGGAGGAGACCCCCGAACCGCGGGCGGCGTGGCGCACGTCCATCTCGCTCATCAGCTCCGAGACCTCCCCCACGGTGAGGAAGTAGCCCGCGAACCCCAGGTGGGAGATCACGTCCAGCTCCCGTTCCAGCCGCGAGCGCAGTGACTCCCTGTTGAGTCCCGGCACGGTGCGGTCCCAGTCCTCGTGCCCGTGCAGGCGTGCAAGGCCGGCGTAGCAGCGGCGGGCGAGTTCGCGGTCCGGGTTGCCCTGGACCCCGAGGACCGAGGCCTCCGGGATCACGGACCGGCCCATCCCGAGATCGTGCTCGGGGTCCAGGATGCAGCGTTCGGCCAGGTGGTGGGTGTCTGCGAGCAGCCTGTCCCGCCCGGCGTCCCCCTGGTCCGCGGCGTGGGCAATCTCGTGGGCGAGCAGGGCCATGCGGTCGTCGTCCTTGAGCCAGCCCTGACCGTTGGGCTGCAGGACGCCGCGGTCCGCGCCCGCGAGCTCATCCAGGGGCATCAGGGTGCGGGCGGCGTCCAGCACGTCCGCGGTCACGGCCTGGCCGGGGTGGGCGTAGCGCACCGCGTTGCTCAGCACCACGGGCAGCTGCGCCCGGTGCCCGATCTGGAGCATGCGCACCGCGTGGCCGGTGCTCAGGGGCGTTCCCTGGGGAGAGAGGTGGGTGGCGGTCTCCACCACGAGGGTTCCCGGGGGCAGCACGCGGCGCCACCGTTCCAGGGCGGTGCGCGCGGGCTGGTAGTGGCGCCCGGCGAGCAGCTTGCCGACGTCCGAGTCCGGGCCCACCAGGACCACGAGGCCGGGCTTCCCGTGCGCCGCGGCCCGGTGGACGTGGCGGGCCAGCTGCGCGGTGGTGAGACCGATCGGGTGGCCCTGGTGCCGGTCGTGGGCGCGGTGCGCGGCGGAGACCACGCGGCACAGGGCGGCGTAGCCGGCCCCGGCGTTGTTTCCCGTGGCCAGCACCACCACGCGCCCGAGCACCCGGGGCGGCAGCGGGCGACGTCGCTGCCCGCCGCGGGTGCCCGCCACGCCCGCACGGCCCGCGCCGAGCAACGCGAGGTCCACCCCCAGCACGGGAGAGAGGCCGTGCTCCCGGCACGCCAGGACGTGCTTGACCGCGCCGTAGAGACCGTCCCGGTCCGTGCACGCGAGGATCTCCGCCCGCTGCTCCGCTGCGGTGGCCGCCAGCTCCTCCGGGCGCGCCACACCGTAGTGGGCGCTGAAGGCGGAGGCCACGTGGAGATGAGGGAAGTGCATGGACGTATTCGAATCTTTATTCGAATACTTGTCAAGTGCTGCGGGTCCTGGTGCAGCACCTCCGGGCCGCTCCACCGGCCGCTCACCCAAGGGTCACCCCGAGCAGCTGCCACTGGTCCGAGACCTGGTTGCGCACGAGCCGGAAGGTGCAGGGCACGGCCGCCCCGCCCCGCAGCGCCTGAACCTGCCACAGCTCCCGGTCCACCATGCTGATGCGGGACTCACGGGGCACGCGATCCTCGGATTCCCACCATTTCCGCCGTTCGTACCACCGCACGGGCGGCTCCACCACGTGGTGCACGCCCCCCCGGTGGACCACCTCCCGGGGCACACCGGCACCGTTGCAGCGCACGACCACCTCGGCCGCAGTGCCCTCGGGGATGAGCTCACGCCCCTGCCTGCTGGGCGCCGCCCTGACCCCCGCGCCGATCACCGGCACCGAGTCCCACGGATCCTCCCAGGACCCAACCTCCATGCTCTCCACCACAGTCATGGCGTTCCGTCCTCCCCGGATATTCGAAACTTTATTCGACTCCTAAGACGGTGCCAAGGCCGTCCGACACGCATAAGCGACTCGACGCGCTCCAACCCACCGCACCCTCCACCCGGAATACCCCGCCTGCCCGCGAAGTTCTCCTGTGAACCGGCACCGCCCCTGGTGTCCGGAGCACGGAGAAGGAGCAAGTAAATGACACGCATCGCAGTCCTGGGCGGCACGGGATACGCCGGGAGCAACATCGCAGCGGCGGGTGTCCGGCGCGGGCACCAGGTCACCGCCTGGAGCAGGAACGCCCCCGAGCACCCGGTGGCGGGCGTCGAGTACCGCACGGGCGACGTCGCCGACCCCACCGTGGTGGCCGCAGCCCTGGAGGGCACGGACGTGGTGCTCACCGCCCTGTCCCCGCGCGGCACGCTGGCCGGAGAGGGCGTGATGCGCGCCGTCGAGAAGGGCATTGCGGAGCAGGCCATGGCCCGGGGCATCCGCTTCGGAATGGTCGGCGGGGCTGGCTCCCTGCGGGTCAGCGAGGGCGGCCCGAAGGTCTACGACGCCCCGGACTTCAACCCTGAGTGGCGCCGGGACTCCGTGGAGGTCGAGACCGTGATGACAGACCTGGCCGAGACCCCCGAGTCCTTCGACTGGTTCGTGATCTCCCCCGCCGGAGAGTTCGGCGCGTGGAACCCCGGCGAGCACACCGGTTCCTACCGCACGAGCAGCGAGGTGCTGCTCACCGACGAGTCGGGGCGTTCGGTGATCTCCGGGGCGGACTTCGGGGAGGCGTTCCTCGACGAGGTGGAGCGCCCGGCGCACCACCGCGAGCGCTTCGGGGTGGCCTACTGAGCGGTTGACGACTGCGCGCGGCCCGTAGCCGGCGCGGGGGGGTGAGTGGTGGGTGGAGCGCCGGAGGGCCGCGTAGCGAGGCAACCCGGCTTCTCCAGCACCCGGCCGCACACCGTTCCCACCTCTCCTGCGTCCTCGGTGCCCCCGGGGCCCAGTGCCCCAGACCCTTGCAGCCCTGCTGCACCCACCGTGCCCCGATCCGTGCCACACGGCGTCATGTGCGGCGGGTTCCGGGTTGTCCGCCCCGCGGCGGGTGTGGTTGTGTGGTGGTACAGGAATCACGAGTTCCGGCCCAACAGCCCTGGCTGGCCGGACGGCAACCCTCTGACGCTGTCGTGGGGTGCCCCAGGTGATGATTCGGCCCGTGACCACACCGGTGCGGGCAAGGACGGCGTCCGGTTCCCCTGCGCTTCGTGACGCCCCGGTCTGAAGGACTGTTCATGGGCCACGCCGCACCCGGCCGCACCGACGAGACTCTTCTGCCCCGCCCCGCGGGCACCGTTACAACAAGTGGCGGGCACGACGACGCCGCGCGCACCGCCGCTGCCAAGGCGCAGCTCCCCGGTGCCACCCCCAGCACACCTCACGGCACCGCCCCAGGCCTGTCTCCCGCTGCTGCTTCTAGCGGCCTGCGGGCCGCGGGCGCAGCGGTGCGCTCGAAGAAGCGGGTGCTGGCGGCGTCGTTCGTGGGCACGACCATCGAGTGGTACGACTTCTACCTCTACGGGGCGGCGGCCGCCCTGGTGTTCAACCACTACTTCTTCCCGCAGGGCTCGGGCGTGGGAGCGGTGATCGCCTCGTTCGCGACCTTCGCGATCGCGTTCTTCTTCCGTCCCCTGGGCGGGATCATCGCGGGCCATCTGGGGGACCGGATCGGGCGCAAGGCGCTGCTCGTGGCGTCCTTGCTGACCATGGGGCTGGCGACCACGGCGATCGGTCTGCTGCCCGGTTTTGGGCGGATCGGCTGGGCCGCGGTGGTGCTGCTGGTGGCCTGCCGGATCCTGCAGGGGCTCTCCGCGGGGATGGAGTGGGGTGGTTCGGCCGTGCTGTCGGTGGAGCACGCCCCCTCCGGGCTGCGGGGGCTGTTCGGCTCGTTCACGCAGGTCGGCTCGGCGGCGGGGATGCTGCTGTCCACCGCGTTCTTCGCCGTGGTGCAGGCCGTGACCACGCCGGAGCAGTTCCAGGCGTGGGGCTGGCGCGTGCCGTTCGTGTTCTCGGCGGTGCTCGTGGTGATCGGGCTGGTCATCCGCGCCGGTGTCACGGATGCCGAGGAGTTCCGCGAGGTCAGGGCGGAGGAGAAGCGCGCCGTCTCCCCCGTGCGCGAGGTACTGCGCGAATACCCGCGCGGTGTGCTCGTGTGCGTGGGGCAGCGCATGGTCCAGCCGGCGATCTTCTCGGTCCTCACCGTCTACACGCTCACCTACGTGACCCAGCACCGCGGTCAGAGCCAGTGGGTCATGGTCTCCATCCTGATCGCGGCGGCCGTGGGGATCGTGGGCGGACCCTTGTGGGGATGGCTCTCGGACCGTGTGGGCCGCCGCCGGATCTCCGGGATCGCGGCCGCACTGGTCGGCGTGTTCGTGTGGCCCTACTTCCTCTTCCTGGACCACGGCCCACTGGCCCTGCTGCCGTTCGTGTACCTCGTGGGCCTGGCCGTGCTGCACGACAGCATCTACGGCCCCCAGGCGGCACTGTTCGCCGAGCAGTTCCCCGTGCACCTGCGCTACTCAGGGGTCTCCCTGGGCTACCAGGTGGGCACGATCCTCTCGGGCGGGCTGACCCCCATGATCGCCGCGTGGCTCGTGGCGCGCGGTGGGGGAACGCCGTGGCTGCTGTGCGGCTACCTCAGCGTCCTCGCCGTGGTCTCCGTGGTCACCGCCCGCATGGCGCGGGACTCCGTGGCCGACGGCGCCCGGGCAGTCCCCGTGCCCGTCCGCGCCCCGGTCCCCTCCTGAGCGCCCGGTCCGACGACGTCGCCCGCCTGCCCGAGCGCCGCTCCGCCCGGCTCGGACCGCCGCTTCCCGACCGTCCGCACCATCACCCGTCCCCGTGAAAGGCCCCCATGCCCCGTCCGCTGCTGTTCAACGCGTTCGAGATGCCCGTGCCCGTCCACCAGTCCCCCGGGCTGTGGCGCCACCCCGAGGACGAGTCCCGCAACTACGTCTCACCGACCCACTGGGAGCGGGAGGCGAGGACGATCGAGGCAGCGGGGTTCCACGGCATCTTCCTCGCGGACGTCCTCGGGCTCTACGATGTCTACGGCGGCACCCCGGACGCCGCCCTGCGCGGCGGGGTGCAGGTCCCCCAGCTGGATCCCCTGCTGCTCGCGCCCCTGCTCGCACGGGCCACGGAGCACCTCGCCGTGGGAGTGACCGCCTCGGTGACCTACGCGGCGCCCTACGACCTCGCCCGGCGCTTCGCCACCCTTGACGCCCTCACGGACGGACGCATCGCGTGGAACGTGGTGACCTCCTACCAGGAGTCCGCCGCGCGCAACCTCGGTCTGGGGACGCAGCTGCCCCACGACGAGCGCTACGACCGCGCGGACGAGTACATGGACGTGGTCTACGCCCTGTGGGAGGGCTCCTACGCGGAGGATGCGTACGCCGCGGACCGGGACAGCGGCGTCGTCGTGGATCCCGCGAAGGTGCGCGGCGCGGGCCACCACGGCACGTACTTCGACGTCACCGCACCCTCCCTGACGGCCCCCACCCGCCAGCGCACCCCGTACCTCTTCCAGGCGGGGGCCTCCCCTCGTGGGCTCGCGTTCGCCGCGAAGCACGCCGAGGCCGTCTTCTTCTCCGGTCCCACGCCCGAGCACGTCGCCCGGTGGACCGGCAGGCTCCGCGAGGAGGCCGAAGCCGCCGGGCGCGATCCACGCTCCGTCAAGGCGTTCACGAACGTCGCCGTCGTCGTGGCCGAGACGGGTGACGCGGCCCACGAGCGCTTGGCCGAGTACACCCGGTACGTGGACGTGCCCGCGGCTCTCGCGCTGTTCGGCGGGTGGACCGGGGTGGACCTCTCCGATGCGGACCCCGACGCTCCACTGGAGCATGTCGAGACGGACGCCAACCGTTCGGCGCTCGCGTCGTTCACGACCATGGACCCGGACGCCTCGTGGACGCCACGGCGCGTGGCGGAGTTCGTGGCGATCGGCGGTCGAGGTCCCGTGATCACGGGCTCCCCGGAGGAGATCGCGGACGAGCTGGAGCGCTGGGCGCGGGTCGCGGACGTGGACGGCTTCAACGTCAACGCGTGCGTGCGCCCCGCGGACTTCGAGCGCTTCGGGCGCTTTGTGGCGCCGGTGCTGCGCGAGCGGGGTGTGCTGGCACCGGCGGCCACCGTGGGCGGCGCCGGGGACTCCGGTACAGGGGACGACGGCGCGGCGCGAGTTCCCTCCGCCCGCGAGGTCTTCGGCGGTGCCGGGCCCCGGCTGCCGCTGGACCACCCGGGGGCCGCGCACCGCAGCTGAGCCGGGCGGCGTCGTCATCCGGGGCCCTGGAACCCCGGAGGCCCCGTCCGGCACCCGCGTCACCGGGTGCCGGACGGGGCCGGCGGGGAGGGAACGTGCTCAGGGCTGGGCGGGCAGCACGTACCGTCCGGTCCTGTCCGTGGCCAGGGCGAGGGAGGAGATGTGCTGGACCTCGCCGTCGGGCCCCGGCTCGTTGGAGCGCAGCATGTCCGGGCGCTCGAAGTCCAGGCCGGTGACGTGGCACGTGAGCAGTTCGTCGGAGGGGTTGCCGTCCGCGTCCGTGTAGGGCAGCTCGATCCCGTCGTCCGTGCGGCGCAGGTAGTAGCGCCCGCGGGTGGCGATCGCCGTCAGCGGAGTGGCCACGAGCGCGATCAGCACCGCGAAGATCGGGGAGAACGGGGCGATCCCGGGTCCGAAGGCCCCGAAGAACATGGCGATCGAGATCCCGGCGGACAGGCCCAGGGAGACCAGGCCCACGGGGTTCCAGTTGTGCAGCATGCCCCGGCGGAACTCGGGGACCTTGGGCGAGAGGCCCAGCACGTGCTTGTTGACCACGATGTCCGTGGCCACCGTGACGATCCACGCGATGGCGCAGTTCGCGTAGAAGCTGAGCACCGTGTTGAGGAAGTCGAACATGTTCAGCTCCATCAGCGTCAGCGCAATCGCCAGGTTCACGCCCACGAACACCAGGCGCCCGGGGTAGGTGCGGGTCACGCGGGTGAACGAGTTGGTCCACGCCAGGGACCCGGAGTAGGCGTTGGTCACGTTGATCTTGATCTGGGAGATCACCACGAGCACCACCGCCAGCACCATGGCCAGCCACCCCGGCATCATGTGCTGGTAGACGCCCAGGAACTGGTGCACGGGCTCGTTGGCCGTGGCCGACGCCGCGGGGTCCAGGCGCGCGATCAGGTACACCGTGATGAACAGCCCGGTGATCTGCTTGGCGGCCCCGAAGACCACCCACCCCGGCCCGGCCAGGATCACGGCACGCCACCACGCCACGCGGTTCTCCTCCGTCTTGGGCGGCATGAAGCGCAGGTAGTCGATCTGCTCCGCGATCTGCGCGATCAGCGACAGGCACACGCCGGCGGCGAGCATCACGGCGGCGAAGCTGGGACCCTGCCCGCTCTCACCGCGGTAGTCCAGGAACTCCCCCACCGAGGAGGGGTCCGAGACCACCAGGTAGCCCACAGGGATCACCATCAGCACGAGCCACAGCGGGGTGGTCCACACCTGCACCCGGGCCAGGGACTTCATTCCGTAGATCACCAGCGGGATCACGATGATCGTGGCGATCGCGTAGCCCACGGGTTTGGGGATCCCCAGGCCCAGTTCGAGCCCCTGCGCCATGATCGAGCCCTCGAGCGCGAAGAGGATGAACGTGAACGTGGCGAAGATGACGTTGGTGATGATCGAGCCGTAGTACCCGAAACCGGAGCCGCGGGTGATCAGGTCCAGGTCCAGGTTGTAGCGGGCCGCGTAGTACGCCAGCGGCAGCCCCGTCACGAAGATGATCACGGCGGCCAGGAGGATCCCCAGCAGGGCGTTCGTGGTGCCGTGGGCCATGCCGATGTTCGCGCCGATCGAGAAGTCGGCGAGGTAGGCGATGCCGCCCAGCGCGCTCGTGGCCACGACACCCGGTCCCCACTGCCGGTAGGAGCGCGGGGCGAAGCGCAGGGTGTAGTCCTCCAGGCTCTCCTTCGCGGCCGAGCGGGCTCCGCCCTCTGCAGTGCCGGCCGTTGCAGCCCCGGCACCCGGACTGGTGCCGGGTGGTTCCGAGGGGGAGAGTTCACTGCGGGATTTCACGTCCAGGGACATGCCGCCGTCCTTTCGTCGCTCACGGGGGCGGACCCCGGAGCGGGATCCCCACCGGGCGGGGCACGCCCGGGAACCCGCGGTGTCCGCGGATGCCTCGATCCTGACGCGGTCGTGTTTCCGGCGTGTTGACGGCCTGAGTGCAGCGTGTGACGCCCAGGGCCTGCGTGTAACGATCTGTCGACAGCGCCCCGCCCGGCGGGCGGTGTCCCGGCCCGAGGGGCGCGTCGCGGCCGCCGGGCACGACGGCGCGGGGCGGCGACGTCGCGAACGGCCAGTGCGGCGACGTCGTAGCGAGCGGCGCTCAGGCCTCGAAGAGCGGGCGCCCGAGGTAGTCCGCCGCGTCCTGCGACACCCCCGGGGGCACGGCGAAGAGCCCGGAGCCGGTGTGGCGCAGGTACTCGCTGAGCGCGTCCTGGCGGGCGAGCTTCTTCTGGATGGGCACGAAACCGGTGGCGGGGTCCTTGACCATGGCGATGAAGAACAGCCCGACGTCCATGTTGCCCACGGTGTCCGTGCCGTCCGCGTAGTTGTAGCCGCGGCGCAGCATCTGCACACCGTCGTTGGTGTCCGGGTGGGCCAGGCGCACGTGGGAGTCCTCGGGCACGATCGGCTGGTTGCCGGAGCCCATCATCCCCAGGTCCACGGGCGTGAACTCCTCGCCGCCGGACAGCGGTGCCCCGCTGCCCTTGGTGCGCCCGATGATCTTCTCCTGGCCGGTGAGCGACTCCCGGTCCCACGTCTCCAGGATCATCCGGATCCGCCGGGCTACCAGGTAGGTGCCGCCGCGCAGCCAGGAGTCGTCGGTGACCCACACGTGGTCCTGGATCGCGGAGGCGTCCTCGGCCTTGAGGTTCGCGGTTCCGTCCTTGAAGCCGAAGAGGTTCCGGGGCGTGGCCTGCTCGGTGGAGGTCGATGAGGTGCGGCCGAAGCCCAGCTGCATCCAGCGGGTGGAGACCACTCCGAAGCCCATGCGGATCAGGTTGTGCACGGCGTGGACGGCCACCTGCGGGTCATCGGCGCACGCCTGGATGCACAGGTCTCCGCCGGTGCGCGCGTCTTCGAGCTTGTCCCCCGGGAAGTGGGGCAGCTCGACCAGCCCCTCCGGAAGCCTGGACTTAAGACCAAACCGGTCCCTGCCCGAGGAGTCCTGGAACAGGGAGCGGCCGAATCCCACCGTGACCGTGAGGTGGGCGGCCGAGAGGTCGTGGGCCTCCCCCGTGTCCTGGGGCGGGGCGTACTCGGAGCCGCCGTCGAAGCCCGTCTCGGTGACGTCCAGGCCCTGGGTGATCCGCCGGCACGCCGCCGTCCAGTCCTTGAGCAGCCCGATCAGCTCGTCACGGTCCTTGGTGAGCACGTTCAGGGACGCGAAGCACAGCCGGTCCTGCGCGGGCGTGACGATCCCGGCCTGGTGCTCGCCGTGGAAGTCCACGACGTCGTCCGGGGCGCGGTCCCCGAGCGTGTCCTGCAGTGCGGCAACCGCGGGAGGCCCCGCCACACCCAGCCCCGCGCCCACGGCGAGCGCCCCGGCGCCCGTGCCGAGCAGGGCGCGCCGGGAGAACCCGCGGCGGGTAGTGGTCGGGTGCTCGTCCCGTGGTGCCTCGTTCATACTGGTTACTCCACGACCTTGTCGGTCACGGTGGACAGGGGTTCGGACAGGGCGTTGACGGCGTCGGAGAGCTTCTTGACGTCGTCCTTGCTCAGCTTGTCGTAGGTCACGAAGCCGTCGCCCTCCTTGTGCTGGTCGAGCAGCTTCTGGAGGTCCTCGAACCGGGTCTTCAGGGTGGAGTCCAGCTCCGTGTCCCGCTTCTTGAGCAGCGGGGAGAGGTCCTCGTACGCGATCCGGGCACCGTCCACGTTGGCCTGGAAGTCCCACAGGTCCGTGTGGGACCAGGTCTCCTCCTCGCCAGTGACCTTGCCGGTGGCGACCTCGTCGAGCAGCTCCTTGGCACCGTTGGAGAGCTGGTCCGCGGTGAAGGTGATGTCGCGGGTGCGGTCGTGGAGGGTCTGGGTGTCCGTGACGAGCTGGTCGGCCAGGGCGTCGCGATCCTTCTGTGCGAGAGCCGTGTACCCGGTGGCCGGCGGCCACAGGTCCTTCTCGATGCGGTGCCAGCCCGTCCACTTCTGGCCGTCCTCGAGGTCCGCCTCGCGAAGGTCCAGCTTGGGGTCCAGGTCACCGAAGGACTCGGCGACCGGTTCGATGCGCTCCCAGTGCATGCGCACGGGGGCGTAGAGCTCGCGGGCCTTGTCGTCGTCGCCGTTCTTGTAGGCCTGCGCGAACTCCTTGGTGCCTGAGAGCAGCTGCTCGGCCTGGTCCTTGACGTAGGACGCGTACTGGCTGGTGGCCTGGTCCTTGAGCTGGCTGTCCTGGGCATCCGCCTGGTCCCCGGCCTCACCCTTGGTCACAGTGAAGTCCCCGCGGATGCCGTCACCGACCATCCCGGGCTTGCAGGCCGTGAAGTACTTGCCCTCCGGTGCGGAGACGGTGAGGGTGCGGTTCAGGCCGGGGGCGATGTTCTCCACCTCGCCCACGATCCGCAGCCCGTCCTCCCCCAGCAGGTAGAACTCTGTGACCTTCGAGCCGTCGTTCTTGACGTCGAAGCGCAGGGTTCCCGACGACGCCTCGGTGGCCGAGACCTCGCACTTGTCGTCGGTGCTCGTCACGGAGATCGTGCCGTCGTCCTTGGCGCCGGACTGGTCGTTGGGCTGGCACGCGGAGAGGGCGAAGAGCAGCCCGGTGGCGGTCACCAGGGCGGAAAGGGTCATAGCGGTGCGGGGCATGGCGGTCCTCGGTCTCGGCCGTCGACGGCAGTGGGATGGGTCTGTGAGTTCTCGCTGCGGGGGCGTGTGGCCGCGGGCGGGAATGTGGTTCAAGCAGTGGCCGCGGCTGCGTCGGACGCGGGGTGCGACGTCGTGCTCACTGCGGCGGTGGGCCGGGCTCGTCCGGAGCGGGATCGGCGGATGAACAGCGGCATGACGATCAGCACGTAGAGCCACCACGCCGCGAACTCGAGCCACGTGGTGGCCGGGGAGAAGTTGAAGACGCCCTTCAGCAGCACGCCGTACCAGCTCGTGGGAGGAATCGTGGCGGAGAGGTCGAAGGCCAGGGCGCTGAGCCCTGGCAGGATCCCGGCCTCCTGCAGGTCGTGGAAGCCGTAGGCGAGCACCCCGGCGGCCACGATCACGAGGAACCCGCCGGTCCAGCGGAAGAAGGTGGACAGGTTCAGCCGCAGCAGTCCGCGGGTGATGGCCCACGCGATGAGCACGGCCACGAGGATGCCGAGCACCGCCGCAAGCGCGGGGGCGAGCATCCCTCCGCTGCTCCCGGTGGCGCGGGTGGCGGCCCACAGGAACAGCGCGGTCTCGAGTCCTTCGCGGCCCACGGTCAGCGCGCCCAGCACCACGATGCCCACGGTGGAACCCTGCACGGCCAGAGAGGCGCGGGACTCGAGCTCTTTCTTGAGCCCGCGGGAAGCGGAGGCCATCCAGAAGATCATCCACGTGACGAAGCCCACTGCGATGATGGACAGTGATCCGCCGATGGCCTCCTGGGCCTCGAAGGTCAGGGTGGAGGGACCGAACGTGAGCAGCGCGCCGAACCCCAGGGCCACGAGGATCGCCGCAACGACCCCCGTCCACAGGGGCTTCAGCGCCGAATGCTGCCCCACCCGCTTGAGGTATCCCATGAGGATCGCGACGATCAGCGCCGCCTCGAGACCCTCACGCAGGCCGATCAGAAAAGTTTGGAACATGTCCCCGTCTTCCACCCATGAGGTTAGGCACACCTAAGAATATGATCTCAAAGTACCACGAGAACGCCGCGGTTCCGGGGCCTGCGGGGTTTGTGCGGGGACGTGTCAGCCGTGTCGCAACGGGGCGGCCACCGGGGCCACAACGGCACCGGTGAGCCGAGTCAGGTCCTGTGGTGCGAGCCCCACGTCCAGACCCCGGCGACCGCCCGAGACGTAGACCCGTTCCAGCTTCCCGGCACTCTCGTCCACCACCGTGGGCAGCCTGGTGCGCTGGCCCAGCGGGCTCACCCCGCCGAGCACGTACCCGGTCAGGCGATGCACGTCCGCCGGCTGCGCGAGCTTTGCCTTCTTGGCACCCAGTGCGGCGGCCGCGGCCTTCAGGTCCGCGCGCATCTCCACCGGCACCACGCACACCCCGAAGCCCTCGTGGTCGAGCTCCACTACGAGGGTCTTGAACACGCTGCGGGCCTCCACCCCCAGCTCCTGGGCTGCCTCCAACCCGTAGGACTCCGCGCGCGGGTCGTGCTCGTAGGCCCGCTCCTCGAACTCCACCCCCGCCGCTGTGAGCTGCTGGGTGGCCGGGGTGGCCGACGCGCCGTGCTTCTTCTTCGCCATCTCGCTCTCCTCTCACACTCCACCCGGGCGGTGTCCAGCCCGCTCTGGGGCGGTACCCGGTGTGCTTGGGTACTGTGGTGACCAGCCCGCGCGGCGAGAGCTCCTCCAGCGGACCTCCCCGAGACCTGCGGGGTCACGGTCAACGAGCCTACGACCCTCCCGCCGCACGGACGAGTGCTCCCCCGGCACCGCCCCCGTCACCTCCCCGTTCTGCGCGCACCGTACGCCCCACAGCAGGCCCGCGACGATCCCCCGATCACCGCGCACCGCAGCCCCGGGCCCTTGCCGCACGCGGCGGCTGGCTGCGCGGGGGCGCCCCACCAGGACCCAGGAGGTTCGGGACGTTGGCCACCACACACGCCCCCGGCACCACCCCGCTGCCCGAGCCGCACCCGGCGGCCCTCGAGCGCTTCCCCGCGGCCGGCGCCGCTCCCCGGCGCCGGCTGCTCGTCTTCCCCCACGCCGGCGGCGGCGGGCTCAGCGGCAGAGCACTGCTGCACCCCGGCACGGAGGTGGTCGTCCACCGCCGCCCCGGCCGCGAGTCCCGCATGGGCGACCCCACCCCCGTGAGCGTGCGCGGCGCCATCGACGAGGCACTCGCCGCCCTGCTTCCCGTGCTTGACGCCGACGGCGTTCCCACCGCGGTCCTCGGCCACTCCTTCGGCGCGCTGCCCGCCGCGGAGTTCGCCGCCGCCCTGGACAGGCTGCGCCCGGGGCGCCTCGAGCGCGTGGTGCTCTCGGCCAAAGCCACCCCGCCAGCTCCGGACCCGCAGCTCGCGGCGATCCTGGAGGACGACGGCGCGCTGGCCGCCTGGCTGCTCGCCCTCGGCGGCACCCCCGAGGAGCTGCTCACCGATCCCGGGCTGCGCGAGATGGTCCTCGCCCCGCTGCGAGCGGACCTGCGCGCCTCCCTGTCCTACGACGGACAGCCCCCGCACCTGGCGACTCCCCTGCTGCTCGTGCACGCCCGCGAGGACGGCGGCGCCACCGCCGAGGCCATGGCTGGGTGGGCCCGCTGCACGGGTGGAGCCGTGCGCACCCTGGGGGTCCCCGGTGGCCACCACGGCCTGTATGCGCACCCGGACCTGCTCCACGCCGCCCTGGACGAGTCCGCGGACGGCGCCCTGTGAGCGCCCGGACCGTCACCGTGGCCCAGCCCGTCTGGGCGCAGCTGCGCCGCCGAGTGCCCGGAGCCCCTGCAGACCTGACCCTGCACGTGCTGCCGCTGTCCGAGGTCGCGGCCTGGGTCGAGTCCGCAACGGGCTGTCTCTCCCCGGAGGAGCTCGCCCGCGCCCGCGGGATCCAGGAGACCTCCGCAAGGGAGCTGTTCGTGGTCTCCCGCGTGGCCCTGCGCCACGTGCTCGGCCACCGCCTGGGCTGCGCCCCCGGGGACGCCCCCGTGACGCACGACCCGCGCACCGGCGCTCCCCGCGAGGTGCACGGCCGCGCGAGTGCCGTGGCCGGGTGGGGCGGTGACGCGGGCCCCGAACTCGGCTGGTCCCCCGCCCTCGGAGCTCTGCGCCCCGTCCACTTCTCGGTCTCCCGCACGGCGGGTCTCGTGGCGGTGGTCACCGCGCAGCGCGAGGTGGGCGTCGACGTCGAGAGGCTGCAGAGCGAGGTGGAGGCGGACGTGCTCCTGGATATCCTGCACCCCGCAGACCGCGCCCGGCTCGCGGGACTGCGCGGGCGGCGTCGTCGTGTGGCGGTGACCCGCGCATGGGTGCGCGTGGAGGCGCTCGTGAAGGGTTGGCAGACCGGCCTGGCACGGGACCCGGCGAGCATCAACGTGGGCACCCGCTCCCGCGCCACCTACGGCCCGGACTGGACCGTGGGCGACGTGCGCACCAGCACCCGGGAGAACGCCCGGCTGGCCGTGGCATGGCGAACGGACCCCGCCCCGCAGGGCTGAGGTCCGTTCGTCGGATGCGGTGCGCGCTACCGGGTGCTCACCGCGCGCGGGTCTCCGCACGACGTCGCGGCGGCGCCTTCTTGACCGGCACGACCGCGGCGGCCACGCCCTTCGACACCTTCGTGACCAGCCGCTCCAGCGGTCCGTTGCCCAGCGCCTTCTGCCAGGCCACCGCGAACAGCGCCGCGACCGCGATCTGCACGAAGTACCAGAACCACGGCGTGCCGTCCGTCCACACGAAGGACAGGAACACCAGGTGGCTCACGTACAGGGTCAGCGTCATGGAGCCCATGGCGCCGAGCCAGGTCAACCACTTGCCGATCACGCGGCTGAGCAACAGGAAGATGCCCAGCGCGATCATGGCCATGCCCGCACTCTTGAACAGCGCGAACGGGGTGTTGGTGTGCGGCCCGGAGAGCAGCAGCCACAGGTTGGTGGTGTTCGGCATCTGGGGGTCCGGGCCGAAGGCCTGGATGGTCCACACGTCCTCCCACGTCATCCACGGGGTCGCCTGGAGCAGGGCGTCCTCAAGGTCGAAGCGCCACAGCATCAGCAGGGACACCCCCCAGCCGATGGCGGCCACCACGGCACCCACGATCACGAGCAGCACCTGCACCCGGTCACGGGACAGCGGCAGCCGGCCCAGGGCCATGCCCAGGCAGATGAACGTCATCCACGGCAGCGCCGGGTAGGTGCCGGTGAGGAACAGCTCCGCGAGCACAGCTCCCGGATCCGTGAACAGCTCCGCGTAGCTCGGGTTGCCGTAGACGTGCGCGGGCAGCACGGACAGGGACCACTGCATCACGAACGGCATGACCACCGCGAAGAACACCGAGGAGGCAAGCAGCCACCGAACGGTCATCAGCGTGAACGGGATGGCCACCAGGAACATCAGACCGTAGTAGATCAGGATGTTGTACACCGGCAGGTCCAGCAGGTTTATGGTCATGCCGATGAGGAACAGCACGATCGAGCGGACGAGGATTGACACGCGCGCCCGGTGGCCCTCCCTGCCCTTGCGGGGGTGGCGTCCGCCGGTCATGAACGCGAGGCTCACTCCGGCCAGGGTGGCGAACAGTGCGGCGGAGTGGCCGGCGAACAGGCTCCACTGCAGGGTGGGCTCCTCGTCCACGCCGTGGGTCGCGGGCAGCACGTGGACCGCGATCATGCCGATCAGGGCGAAGCCACGGGCCACGTCCACGCCCATGATGCGGCGCTTGGTTCGCCGCCCGTCCGCACTGGTCTCGTTGCGCGTGACCGCCCCGTGACGGGGCGCGGAGGTGGAGCGCGGCGGGGCGGTGACCACCGGGGTGGCATGGGTCCACAGTCCACTCTCGGCGGCCGTGCGGCCCTCGTCCCCGCGGTCCCCCAACCACACCTCACGCGGTGGGCGGCGCCCCGGCTGCGGGCGCTGCCCGAGCGGGAGGTCGCCTTCCACGACGTCGTCATTCACACTCTGCTGGGTCATTCGGTGGCTCCCTTGTGCTGGGCGGCGGGCTCCCCGAGGGGGATGGTGGCCGTGTGGGCCGAGGGCACCGCGGTGGACCCTGCGGTACGGGGCGACGACGCCGTGGCGGGCATGCTGCTCGTTGTCGCACCGGGCTCCGTGGCACCGTGCGTGGTGGCACCGGAGCCCGGGGTGGCCGACGCCGCTGTGGCCGACGTGCCGGTGCCGGCGGCACCGGCGGTGGGCAGTGCCGGGGTGGGCACCACCATGGCGCTGACCACCTGGTCACCGGCCTCGAGGTGGCGGATGGGGTTGCCGCCCCAGTTGCCGTCCGAGGGCACGGTCTCCTGGCGCATCACCAGTGAGCCCGGTGCCACGGTGGTGCGCTCCTCGATCGTGGCGCCCGGCAGCACGAAGCTGTTGGGCCCCAGGGTGGAGCCGCGGCGCATGGTCACCGGCTCCATCCGCATGATGCGGTCGTGGAACAGGTGGGTCTGCAGCACGGTGCCGCGGTTCACGGACACGTTGTCCTCCAGGTGCACGAGGTCGAACTCGGGCAGCCACCAGGTCTCGCACCACACGCTGCGCCCGATCTTCGAGCCCATCAGGCGCGCCCACACGTTGAACATGGGCGAGCCCACGCTCAGCCGGATCATGGAGGGCACGGCCAGGGACTCCGCGAAGATGTCCGTGAGCTCGTTGCGCCACACGAAGGAGCTGAACAGGGGGCGCTCCGAGGCCCGGAAGCGGCCCATCAGGGCCCACTTGACCAGCACAGGCACCAGGCACGCCACGGTGCTCGCCACGGTCAGCACCACGCCGGACCACGCAAACGCAGCCACGACGCCGCTGGCGCCCATGCCGTGGGACATGTAGATCACGGTGAGCACGTACACGATGATCAGGTCCAGCCAGGCCGAGACCATGGCGGGCAGGAAGCGGAAGATCTCCACGAACGCGCGGGCCGCCTTCAGACGGCGCTGCGGCTGGAACGTGGACTCCGAGTCCGCCTCGGTCTTCGCCCGGGCAATCGGCTCCGCGGTGCGACCCAGCCAGGAGGACCCGGCGGGGGCGTGGTACGGCGCGGAGCTGAGCACGGCCACCAGCGCGTCCGCAGGGAGGTCCCGGTCCGGTCCCACGATGCCAGAGTTGCCCACGAAGGTGCGCTCACCAATCACCGAGGTGCCCACGTGCAGCCAGCCGAAGCCAGCGCGGTGCGAGGTCACCAGGGCGTGGTCCGCGAGGAACGAGCCGTCCTTGAGCGTGGTCAGGTGCGGAATGGTCTCCGCGGTGGAGATCTCCACGTTGCGCCCCACCTTGGCACCGAGCAGGCGCATGAACCACGGGGTGATGCACGAGGCGTAGATCGGGTAGGTGGAGATCAGGGTGCGCTGCATGAGCGTCTCGGTGAGCCACATGGCCCACCCCACCTTGCTGTCCTGCGGGAAGTAGCCCGGGACGATGGTCCCGGCCAGCAGGCGCACGACCGCCACGACGAGCAGCAGCCACACCACGGCGGTGACGACCGTGAACACCGGGACCCACACGGCCACGATGGGGAACACGATCTCGTACTCCTGGATGTGGATGACCTGGGTGAGCACGATCAGCGCCCCGGGGATCAGCGCGAGCAGCGGCAGCACGCCCACGAGGACCGCGCCGAGGCTGTACATGAGGTAGGACAGTCCCTTGCCCCACGTCTTCAGCCCACCCGTGGACTCCGGGGAGCCTTCAGGCCAGGTCAGCCCGGCGGTGCCGAGGTAGCGCAGCGGGGAGCCGCCCCACAGCTCCCCGTCCGGGATGCTGTGGGTGACGTGCGAGCCGGGCAGCACCTCGGCGCCGTCGCCCACGCGGGTTCCGGGGTCCAGCAGGGTGCGGGTGCCCACACGGGCGTCGTTGCCGACCTCGATGGCCCCCACGTGGAAGACGTCCCCGTCCAGCCAGTAGCCGGAGAGGTCGGACTCGAACTCCACCGTGGAGTTCTCGCCCACGCTCACCAGCCCGGTGACGGGAGGAGTGTTGTACAGGTGGGCGCCCTTGCCGATTCGGTTGCCGAACAGCCGGTGCAGACCGCGCGCCATGGGCGTGCCGGTGAGAACGTCGTACTTGTTGTAGACCACCAGGCGCTCGGCGGCCCACACGCGCACGTGGTTCCAGCTGCCGCGCGGGTAGTGCCCGGGCTTGAGTCCGGCGGTGAGCAGGCGCACCGTGGCCGCGCCGATGAGCACGCGCCCCGGTAGGGAGAACATCACGAGCCACCCGATGATCAGCGGCCACAGGGGCGGCTTGGGCACCCAGCCTGCGTCCGCGACCACGGCGAGGATCCAGACCACGATGACTGAGCCGACCACGTAGCGGAAGCCATTGAGCACGTTGAGCAGCAGCAGGAACGCGCCCTGCAGCCATCCTGCGGAGGCGGGGATGGGCTCGGGGTCCCGCTTGTGGTCGTGGGACTCCCCCAGCGTCGCCAGGTAGCCGGCCATGGACTCGAGCGTGGGGTGCGAGTAGATCTTGGCGATCTCGGTGTCCGGGTGGGTCTTGCGCAGGGCGGAGACCAGGCGGGCGAGTGCCACCGAGCTGCCGCCCATGGCGAAGAAGTCGCTGTCCGCGGTGAAGGGCAGCGGGCCGAGCTGGTCTGCCCACAGTTCCGCGAGCCACGCGAGATCGCCCTGCAGCGGCGCGGAGCCGTCCTCGTTGGAGGCGGGCAGCGGCCAGGGCAGGGCCTTGCGGTCCACTTTGCCGGAGGTCTTCATGGGCAGCTCGTCCATGAGGCACAGGGCCGGGACCATCTGGCCCGGCAGCCGCTCCACGAGCCAGCGCCGCGCCTCGGAGAGGTTCACGGAACCCTCGAACTCGGGGACGAGGTAGCCGGCGATGACGCTTCCGCCACCCGGGGTGGAGTGCACAGCGCACGCGCCGAGCTTCACGCCGGGGACCTGGGTCATCTGGGTATCGATCTCCCCGAGCTCGATGCGCCGCCCGGAGACCTTGACCTGGTCGTCCGCGCGCCCGGCGAAGACGATGCCCTCCTGATCGGCGCGCACCACGTCCCCGGAACGGTAGGCGCGATCCCAGCCGAGTGACTCGAGCGGTGCGTACTTCTCGGCGTCCTTCTCCGGGTCCAGGTAGCGGCCCAGGCCCACGCCGCCGATGATCAGCTCGCCGGTCTCGCCCCAGGCCACGGGCTCGCCCTCGGCGTCGACGACGGCGAGCTCCCACCCGGGCACGGCCAAGCCGATGCGGATGGGCGCTTCACCGGTGAGCAGGGCACCCGTGGCGATGACGGTGGCCTCGGTGGGTCCGTACGTGTTCCAGACCTCACGTCCGGGGCGCACGAGGTGCTTGGTCAGTTCCAGGGGGCACGCCTCCCCGCCGAAGATCAGCAGGCGCACCCGGTCCAGCGCCTCGCTGGGCCACAGGGACGCGAGCGTGGGCACCGTCGAGACGGCAGTGATCTGCTTGTCCACGATCCACTGGCCCAGGTCCGGGCCGGAGCGCACGATCTTGCGGGGCGCGGGCACCAGGGTGGCGCCGTGACGCCACGCGAGCCACATCTCCTCGCACGAGGCGTCGAAGGCCACGGAGAGCCCGGCCATCACGCGGTCACCGGGGCTCAGCGGGCGGCGCTGCAGGTACATCTGGGACTCCGCGTCCACGAGGGCGGCCGCGGAGCGGTGGCTGATGGCCACACCCTTGGGCTTGCCGGTGGAGCCGGAGGTGAAGATGATCCAGGCGTCGTCGCGGGTGCGCGGGGTCTCCGTCTGCTCGCCCGGGGTGACCGCGGGGTTGCGGGTCAGCTCGAGGCCCTGGCCGAAGACGGCGGCGACGCCGGCCTCCTCCCACACCGTGTTGGCGCGCTCGTCCGGGTCGTCCCAGTCCACGGGCACGTAGGCCGCGCCGGCGAAGAGGGTCGCGAGGATGGCCACGTAGAGGTCCACCCCGCCGGACGGGACGCGCACGCCCACGCGGTCTCCGCGGCCGACGCCGAGATCCCACAGCCGCTGCACGTGGGTCTCGATACGGTCCTCGAGCTCGCCATAGGGCACGCTCTCGTTCTCGTCCTCGAGCGCGATCGCGTCCGGGTACTGCTCCACGGTGTCCAGGACGATGTCCACCAGGGTGCGCGGTTCCGGTGGCTGCTCCACCGGGTACACGGCCCGGTCCGGGCCGATGCCCGCACCTGCGGCGTGTGCCCCGCTTGTTGATTCTTGGCTGTCCACTGCGTGTACTCTCCCCCTCGCTAAGGACCGATGGCGCAGGAGGAGACACACGCGTTTCTCCGAACGAGACACATGTGTGTTGTGGATGCTTCTTTGACGTCCCCCAGGTCCCCCGACCTCGACGACAGCGCGGCATCCTTGAACGCGCCGCGGTTTCCAGCGTTGAAAAATCCCCCTGCTGGCCCAGATGGTGGTTCAAGAATACGGTATGTGCCCTGGCCGGGGCAATACTCAGGAGATTCGGGGCATTGTGTCAGAAAACACGCTGGATGTCTTCTCCGTCTGTGGTGTGTGACACCCATGTCGTGCCGTGCGCTCCGCTGGGTCTCCCGTCGAGCACCCAGCAGGGGTCCCGGCGGCCGCGCGGGCTCAGCCGGTCGGCGAGGCAGCCGGGTCCTCGGCCGAGAGCAGCTCGTCCAGGATCGCGGCGTCGGGCATGTCGAAGTGATTGTGCCCGGCGAGCAGCTCCAGCCGGGTCTGCTGGAATCCGCGATTCTCGTAGAAGCGCTGACCCCGGGTGGCGGCCTCCACGGCGTCGAAGTCCGAATTGGGGTCCGTGCCGTCGTCGTCCGCGCCGGTGAACCACCACATCTTCAGGTCCTTCTTCTGCTGCTCGTCCGCCGAGCTCATCAGCGATCCGGGGGACCCGCCACCGCCGACCATTGCCGCACCGCCGGTCACGAGATCCCGGGCGCCGCTGAGCACCCCGTAGCTGAGCATCTCGGCGCCACCGGAGTAGCCGAGCCAGCTCACGCGGTCCTTCTGCACGGGCAGGTCCGTGAGCAGCCGCTGGGTGACCAGGGCCCGCAGCCACCGCAGATTGGGGCGCAGGTCCCGCCACCACGTGCAGTCGCCGGTGCAGTCGGGTGTCAGGGGGACCACCAACAGTGCGTTGTGGGACGCCGCCACCGCGGCCAGGCACGTGGTGCGTCCACCGGGCTCGGTGAACTCCGCGCCCCCGTCCCCGTGCAGGTCCACCACCAGGCCCACGGGGCGGCTCGTGTCCACCCCGCCGTCCACCACGTGGTACCTGCTCGTGGTGCCGTTGGAGGTGAAGGACTGCTGCAGCGCACCCAGCGCACCGGCCTGCGTCTGGTCCTCGTCCGTCTGCTGGGTGGGCAGGGTCACGGTGTGGGGATGGGCCCGGGAGTCGTCGTCGGAGAGACCGTAGCGGGTGCAGTCGGTGGTGGGCGCTTGCGCAGAGGTGAACGGGTCCACGGCGACGAGCACGGCGGCGGCGATCAGGACCAGCAGGAGAACCAGTACCGCAACGATCCGCCACCGGGCTCGCTTCGTGCCCGTCCTCGAAGGACCGGTGGGCATGGCGAAGATCGTACCCCGCAGAGTCACAGCCCCGGCACAGCCGCGCACTCAACCCGGCACAGGGCCCGTTCCTAGCGTGGAGCACGTCAACCACCGATCGTCACGAACGGGAGCCCCGCCATGAAGATCCTCCCCAAGACCGCCGTCTGGTCCGCGACCCTCGCGCTGTCCTCCAGCCTCCTGCTCAGCGGCTGCTCGGCACCGGCCAACGCCGCGTCCTCATCCACCGTGGCCACGGCGAGCACCAAGACCAGCGTGCCGAGCACGGACGCGACCACCGAGGACGCGACGGCAGACGGCTCCACCACCGCGAGCACGATCTCCGAGACGGCCGAGTCCGCGCAGGCGTTCCTGGCCACGTTCTCGGACGAGCAGAAGTAACAGGTGGTCCACGACCGCGACGACGAGGCGGAGACGACCTCCAGGTCCAACGTCCCGGTCTCGTTCGTGGACCGTGCGGGGCTGCACCTCACGGACCTCAGCGACGAGGGGTACCAGATCGAGGCATCCCTGGACGACACGTACGTCAACTGATCCGGTGCCACGGAGTACGACATGGCCCACGGTGACGGCATGTACTTCCCGATCTCCGGCCCGAACCTCTACGTCGAGTTCCCGGACCAGGCCGGTTCCGCCGGCGCGGACAACGCCGCCGTTCCCCCGGGCCCTGCCGCGCCGCGCCCGCTTCGGCGGGCTGGTTACCACCCCGATTCCCCCACCCGGCGGTCGGCCCAGTCACTTCCTTTCAGGTCTCGGGTGAAACTCGAAACATCGCCCCGTGGCGATTTTCAGGTTTCGCTGGAGACTTGCAGTTTTTCGGCCCCGTCCCCCGGCCTCTGCGCCCCACGCAGCGGGACCAGCCGGGGGACGGCCCACACCAGGGCCACCATCACCGGCAGCTCCACGAGCGTCTGGGTGACCACCGCGAGGGGTGCGAGCCCCGAGCCGCCCGGCAGAGCCAGGGCGAGGGGAAGCACCACCAGCGAGTTGCGGGTCACCCCGGTGAAGAGCACCGCCCGGCGCTCGCGAGCCGGTCCCAGGGCGAGCCGCCCGACACCCCAGCCCACCGCCGTCATCACCAGTGCGAACGCGGCGTAGAGGGGAACCAGCGGGGCGAGCTCCGACACCCTTGCACCCACGCCGGCAATCTGCGAGGCCACCACGGTGGCGAGCACAAGCACCATGAGCGGCACCATGGCCGCGGCCACGAAACCCTCCCACGCGCAGGGCAGGCGGGCGGGCGCCGTTGCCCGCCGCGCCGTCGTCCATTGTGCCGTCACCCACTGCGTCGCGGCCGCGAGCGCCAGCGGCACGAGGATCAAGGTGAGCAGCGCCCAGGCGAAGGTGCCCCAGTGCAGAGAGGCGGCGGCTTCGGGCCCGAGAAAGAGCCACAGGAGCAGAGGAAGCACGGGGATCTGGAGCAGCATGAGCACCGGTGCGGCGGCGAGCAGCTTCTCGGCCGCACCACCGGCGAGGCCCGTGAAGACGATGACGTAGTCCACGCACGGCGCCAGCAGAACCAGCAAGGCCCCCGTGAGCAGCGGCCCCTCAATGCCGAACAGGTGCACCAGCCCCAGCACGACCACCGGCACCAGCACGAAGTCCAGGGCGAGCACGGTCCCCAGGAAACTCCAGTCACGCAGGGCCCGGCCCAGGTGGCGCAGCGGGATCCCGAGGAAGGTGGCGTACAGCAGCAGGGCCAGGAGGGGCGTCACGGCGGGGTTGGCCAGGGAGCCCGAGCCCGGCACGAACCACCCGGCCGCCGCGCCCACCAGGATGGCGAGCAGGTAGAGGAGCACCTGGTGGCGCTGCAGCCAGTCGTTCACGCGGTGATCCGCCTCCATCCGTCAGCACCCCGGGCCACAGGCGCTCTCCCGTCCCGCGGCGGCGTCGTCAACCCTGCGCGCCGTCCTTCTCTGACATGGCGGCGATCACCCGGTCCACAAGCGCCGCGATCTCGGCCGCCTGGGCGCCGACGGCGGCCTCCGCGTCGGTGAACGTGCCGTTCTCCCCGTAGTCGTCCCGCGACTGGAAGAGTTTCTCACCCTCGGGGTCCAGCTGCGGACCCACGAGGGAGAGCACCTGGGCGAACTGGTCATAGACCATGCCGCCACCGCGACCGCCGTAGCTGATGATAGCGCCGAGCCTGCCCTGCCACTCGTTGTAGAGCGAGTTGATCGCGGTCTTCGGGCCCGAGGGGTCGCCGTCGTTGTCCTGGGGCGTCACCACGACGACGGCGTCCGCGCCGCTGACCGTGGCGGCCCAGTTGCGGGTGTGCTCACGGGCGTACTGCCCGGTGGCGGGGACCTGGGGCTCGTTGAGCGGTGGCAGGTTCAGCTCGCTCAGATCCACAACCTTCGTGTCCACGCCGCGCTCGCTCCTGATCCGGTCCACGACCCCAGCGATCTGGTCCCCCACCCGGACGGGCCGCGTGCTGCCGATGATGACGATCGCCTTCATGGGAGGTGCTCCCCCGTTCCCGGGCGTCCGTTCCCTAAGAGAGGCGGTGTCCGGGTGGCCCTCGTACGCGCTCACGGGTATGGAGCTGGTGGACGCGCGGACGCTCGAAGGCGAGTGAGGAATGCACGTTATTGCCCACGAGAGTGCCAGCCTCCTCGAGGCAGTCGACGAGTCCGCCACCGCCGACCTCAGACAGAGCATGGGGCTGACGCTGACCTCCACCCTGGAGAGCTGCACGAACGGGGACAGCGCCGAGTGCCAGGGGCAGCGCCACCACCTGTGCCCCTGGTCCACGACAGCCGGGCGCGCGTCACCTCGACACCTGCGAGCCAGGGGCACCAGGGCACGCGAAAAACCCCCTCACCATCTCGGTGAGGGGGTTTCCCTGTTTCGTGGAGCTAAGGGGACTCGAACCCCTGACCCCCTGCATGCCATGCAGGTGCGCTACCAGCTGCGCCATAGCCCCGTGCGACTCGGAAAACTCTACCACGGCCTGCCCGTCCGCGTTCGCCCGGAAGAGTCTTCCGTGCACCCGCTGAGGGGCTTTGCGCTTCCAGTTCCCCGGAACAACTCGACCATCCTAAACAGTCAGGATGGACGGGCGCAAATTGTCGCGGTGGCCGCTCAGACGGCCGGCGAGGCGGCGTCGGCGGCGGCCTCGGGCGCTTCCGGCAGCTGCACGTCGATGGCTGGGGAGTCGCCCCAGAGCCGCTCCAGGGCGTAGAACGCGCGGTCCTCGTCGTGCAGCACGTGGATCACGGCGTCGCCGTAGTCGAGCAGCACCCAGCGGCCCTCGCCCTTGCCCTCGCGGCGCAGGGGGCGGCGGTCGAAGCGCTCAATCAATGTGTCCTCCACGGCGTCCACCACGGCGGCCACCTGGCGCTCGTTGGGCGCGGAGGCCACCAGAAAAGCCTCGGTGATGGCCAGGCTGTCGCTGACGTCGAACGCGATGACGTTCTCCGCCTTCTTCTGGTCCGCGGCCTGAGCGGCGGCGCGGACGAGGTCGATGGATTCGGTGGTTGCAGTCACGGAGGCGTGCTGTCCTTTCGCAAGGGTGTGTGTCTTACAGGATGAACATGATCAGGACCACGGCCAGCGCCGCGACCACCAGGAGCAGCAGCACCAGCAGCCACCGCATCCAGCCGCCGCGGCTCCTGTAGGCGCCAGGCTCCAAAAGCTCGAGCCCTTCGGCGTCCACGGCGCGGACGGGCCGGCCGGGTGGGGCGTGGTGCGAGTCCTCGGTTGACGACGCCGCGGCGTCACCCCCCGCACGCTCCCCCGGCCCGGCTTCGGGGCCGGCGGCCGGTTCAGCCGCGGCCGGCGCAGCAGTCGCCTCGGCCGGCGCAATGTAGATCGGGATCTGAGTGGTGGCCGGGCCCGGCCCGTAGTCCACGGGACTCGCGGGCCACGACGTCGCCGTAGCATCGGGGGCCTGAGCTCTCGGATCATGGGTGCCCGGAGCCGGGATGCCGGCAGTGGTGGTCCGAGGAACCCCGGCGCGCGGCGTGGCCGTCCCGGGAACCATGACACCGGCAGCCGCAGCCCCGGAAGCTTCCGGGGCGGCGGCGTCTCCGCTGCGCGCCAGCGCGCGCTGCGCATCGTGGCGGTCCCGTTCGTTCGCCGCCGCGGCCCGGACCGCGAGGTCCGCGAGCCGCTGCTGCTTGGCGAGCAGGGCGTCGTCGACCCCCGCGCCCCGGTTGGCGCGCTCCGCGTCCTGGATCTCCCGCGCATGCTCGGCCATCTCGCGCTGCAGGCGCGCAAGCCGACGCGGGCCCAGCGGCTTGACCGGCTCGGAGGACACGGGCGAGTCCAGCTCGATCATGGGGGCGGGCGGGGACAGCCGCTCGTGCTCGCCCGTGGCGGGGTGGGTGGCCCAGGGGCAGTTCTGAGGGGTGCCGGGGCCGTCGTTCTTCTCGGGGGGTGTGCTCACGCGGTGCTCCTGTGTGCCGAGTGGGGAGTCTCGGTGGTCTCCGTGGGGGCGGACGTCGGAGAGGAGGCGTCCTCCCCGACCGGGGCCTGCGCGGATCCGGCGGAGGACGCGCCCGCGTCCGCACGCCCGGAGCCCCGGTAGAGCCCGTACTTGTTGATGTACTGCACCACGCCGTCCGGGACGAGGTACCACACGGGCTTGCCGGCGGCCACGCGGGCCCGGCAGTCCGTGGAGGAGATGGCCATGGCGGGCACGTTGAGCAGGGACACGCTCTCCGAGCCCACGGGGGCCGAAAGAACGTGGCCCGGACGGGTGACGCCCACGAACCGCGCGAGACGCCACAGCTCCGCCGCGCCCTTCCAGGTGATGATCTCCGCCATCGCGTCCGCGCCGGTGATGAAGAACAGCTCCGCGTCAGGGCGCAGCCGGTGCAGGTCCCGCAGAGTGTCGACCGTGTAGGTGGGCCCATTGCGGTCGATGTCCACGCGGGACACCGTGAACCGCGGGTTCGACGCTGTGGCCACCACCGTCATGAGGTAGCGGTGCTCGGCGTCGGAGACGTCCTGGCCGGCCTTCTGCCACGGCTCGCCCGTGGGCACGAAGACCACCTCGTCGAGGTCGAAGACGGAGGCCACCTCGGACGCCGCCACCAGGTGACCGTGGTGGATCGGATCGAAGGTGCCTCCCATCACGCCCAGCCGGAGCCTGCCGGGTGTGCGCGGGGGGATCTTCAGGTCGTCAGGGGACGTCGCCGAGGGGCTCGGAGCGTTCACGCGGGCCGATCGGTCGATCAGTGGCGGACGGGTTCGCCGACGTCGGCCAGCATGGCACGCTCGTCCGCGGGAAGCTGGGACGGGTCCTCGTACTCCCCGATCTCCGGGGCGGTGCCGCGGGAGGAGAAGGACATGGCCGCGAGCAGCATGAGGAGGAAGAGCGCGAACGCGATGCCACCGAAGACCGGGGCCAGCTCGTGGAGGCTCTCGTTGACGGAGTGGCCCTCCTCGGCGGCGAGGACGGTGGCGGTGGACAACAGGTGCAGCGAGCTCATGCGTTTCCCTTCTCGTGCCGGCGGGGCCGGTCTGCAGTGGTGACGGACCTCCCGGGGGACGTCCCCTCCATGGTACGTCTCAGGAGCGCACGTGGCCGTCACCCTGGACGACCCACTTGGTGGTGGTCAGCTCCTCCAGGCCCATGGGCCCCCGAGCGTGCATCTTCTGGGTGGAGATCCCGATCTCCGCCCCGAGCCCCAGCTGCCCACCGTCCGTGAAGCGGGTGGACGCGTTGACCAGCGCGGCCGCGGAGTCCACCTCGGCGGTGAAGCACTCGGCATTCGCGAGGTCGTTGGTCACGATGGCCTCGGTGTGACCCGTGGAGTAGCGCCGGATGTGCTCGAGCGCCTCCCCCAGCCCGTCCACGACCTTCACGGCCATGTCCATGTCCAGGTACTCCGTGGCCCAGTCCTCCTCGGTGGCCTTCAGGTGGTCTGAGCCTGGGGGGAGCAGGGCCGCAGCACGGTCGTCCACGTGCAGCGTGACCCCGGCCTTGTCGAGCGCGGCCAGCACCTCGCGGGAAGCCTCCGGAGCACCGCTGTGCAGCAGCAGCGTCTCGGCGGAGTTGCACGTGGAGGTGCGGTGGGTCTTGGAGTTCACCACCACCTTCACGGCCATCTCCGCGGGGGCGGACTCGTCCACGAACACGTGCACGTTGCCCTCGCCCGTCTCGATCACCGGCACGGTGGCGTTGGTGACCACGGACTGGATCAGGCCCCGACCACCACGCGGGATCAGCACGTCCACCTTGCCGCGCGCGCCCATCAGGGCGTTGGCGCCCTCGCGGCCGTAGTCGTCCACGGTCTGCACGCAGTCCGCGGGCAGCTTGGCGTCCGCCAGCGCGTCCCGCAGCACGCCCACGAGCGCCCGGTTGGAGTCGAAGGCCGCGGAGCCGCCACGCAGCAGCACGGCGTTGCCGGACTTCACGGCGATCCCGGCGATGTCCACGGTCACGTTGGGCCGCGCCTCGTAGATCACGCCGACGACGCCCATGGGCACCCGGATCTGCCGCATCCGCAGCCCGTTGGCCAGCGTCTGCCCTCGCACCACCGATCCCACGGGATCCGGCAGTGCCGCGAGCTCGCGCAGGGCGTCCGCGAGCCCCGTGATCCGCTCGGGGTCCAGCTTCAGCCGGTCCAGCATCGCGGCGGATGTGCCGTCCTGGCGCCCGCGCTCCAGGTCGCGCGCGTTGGCCTCCAGAATGCTGTCCCGGCGGGACTCGATCCGGTCGGCCATCAGGTTAAGGGCGCGGTCCTTCCACGCGCGCGGGGCGCGGGCGAGGCTGCGGGCTGCAACGCGGGCGTCGTCGGCCATCAGGCCCACACCCTTCACGGGGTCGTCCCCGAAGGTCTCCTGCGCGGTCAGCACTGACATGTTCTCGGCCACTGTTCCTCCTGCTTGTCGAGGGCTTGCTGGGGAGCGGTACGACGTCGTGTCGCCAGCTCGTCGGGCGTGTCGAACGGGGGCGGTGGGCGCCGCGGCCTACTGCTTGAGCTTCGTGCGGGCGGAGCGGCGGCGCAGGTTCACGAGGTTGTCCACGTGGACGAGCTCGCGGGCGTAGTCCTCGCCGAACTCCTCCCCTAGCTCGTCGGTGCGCTTGCCGAGCATCCCGGGGATCTCGTCCGAACCATAGTTGACGAGCCCGTGGCCCACCTCGCTGCCCTCGGAGTCCACCATGGACACCGGGTCTCCCGCCGTGAACGTGCCGCTCACGGCCGTGACACCCGCCGCGAGCAGGGACCGGCGGCCGCGAATCGCGTCCACGGCGCCGTCGTCCAGGGTCAGGGTGCCCTTGATGTCCGCGAGGTGGGCAAGCCACAGCAACCGCACGTTGCGACGCCCGCCGGTCGTGGCGAACCACGTGCCCACGTCCTCCCCAGCGAGGGCGCGCTCGATGTTCGCCGCGGACGTCACGAGCGCCGGGATGCCCGACGCCGCCGCGATCCGCGCCGCCTCGACCTTGGTGACCATGCCGCCGGAGCCCACTCCGGCGCGGCCGATGGTCCCGATCTCCACGCCCTCGAGATCCGTGATCGGGTCCGTGACCGTTGCGATCCGCTCCCCACCGTCCTGCGGGGGCTTGGTGTAGAGCGCGTCCACGTCCGAGAGCAGCAGCAGGGCGTCCGCCTTGATCAGGTGCGCCACGAGCGCGGCGATCCTGTCGTTGTCGCCGAACTTGATCTCGTGGGTGGCCACGGCATCGTTCTCGTTGACGATCGGCAGGATCCCCAGGTCCAGCAGCCGCTCGATCTGGCGGTGCGCGTTCTTGTACTGCGAGTGGCGCATCAGGTCCTCTGCCGTGAGCAGCACCTGCCCCACGGTCA
This sequence comes from Kocuria sp. UBA5001, assembly GCF_002398425.1. Taxonomy (NCBI): domain Bacteria; kingdom Bacillati; phylum Actinomycetota; class Actinomycetes; order Micrococcales; family Micrococcaceae; genus Kocuria; species Kocuria sp. UBA5001. The sequence continues at coordinate 222,488 of NZ_DGYR01000021.1, read as the reverse complement.
CGTGGTAGCGCGCGAAGTACTCGGTGTAGCGCGAGATCAGCAGCCCCTGGCCCACCGAAGCCGCGGCCTGCTTGGTGGAGAGGTCCTTGGGCCGCCGGGAGAGCCCCAGCGGTTGCAGCCCGGCCGTGATGGCACCAGAGGACACGAAGACGATCTCCACGCCCTGTGCCTTGACCCGCCCGAGGGCGTCCACGATGCCGCGCAGCGCGTTCTCGTCGATCGAGTTCTCGATGGACGTCAGGGAGGACGAGCCCACCTTCACGACGACGCGGCGGGCCTCGGGCAGCTGCTCCCGGCTCGTGATCGCGGAGCGGCGGTTCTTCCCGCGGCTCTCCGTGCTGAGCTGGATCGCGGACTTCGAGGCCTGCTGCTCCACGGCGGACACGTCAATCGTCTCTGCGGGGGTCTTCTCACGGTGCGGCTGCTCACTCACTGTCGTCCGACTCCTTCGTCTCACCGGTGCCGCCCTCCCGGCGACGGGACCTCGCCTCGTCCACGGACTCGGTCCAGATCCCGGCCCGTCGCTCCTCCTCGAGCTCGGCGCGCGCCTCGGACTTGGCGTCCATGCGGTCGTAGAACTGCTCGCGCTTCTCGCGCCGGGTGGGCCGGGAGGTCTCCTCCATGCGCAGGTCCGAGCCGCGGGGCCCGCCCAGCAGCTCGGCGCCGCCCACCATGGTGGGCTCCCAGTCGAAGACCACGCCGTTCTCCTCGGGCCCGATCAGCACGGCGTTGCCCGGCTTGGCCCCGATCCGGAACAGCTCGTCCTCGATGCCGAGCTTGGCGAAGCGGTCCGCGAGGTAGCCCACGGCCTCGTCGTTGTTGAAGTCCGTCTGCAGCACCCACCGCTCGGGCTTCTCGCCCCGTACGTGGTACAGAGGCTCCTCCGCCCGGTCCTCGCGGGTGATCACGAACTCGCGGCGGTCCCGGCCACGACGACGCCGCGCGGGCTCCGGCTGCAGAACCGTCACCGTGCGCTGCTCCTCCGCTCGCCTCTCCTCCTGCTCCCGCGCCTCGGACACGAGCGCCGCCATGGCGAAGCCGAGCTCCCGCAGGCCCTCGTGGGAGGCGGTGGAGACCTCGAAGACGGGGTAGCCGCGCTGCTCGAGCTCCGGGCGGATGAAGTTGGCGAGCTCCCTGGCGTCCGGCACGTCCACCTTGTTCAAGACCACGAGCCGCGGGCGCTCGGTGAGCGGGACCGCGGTGGGGTCCTCGTCCCGCACGGCCTCCGCGTAGTGGGCGAGTTCCTCCTCCAGGGCATCCAGGTCCGTGAGGGGGTCGCGGCCGGGCTCCAGCGTGGCGCAGTCGATCACGTGCACGAGAGCGGCGCAGCGCTCCACGTGGCGCAGGAACTCCAGGCCCAGGCCCTTGCCCTCGGACGCGCCGGGGATTAGGCCGGGAACGTCAGCGACCGTGAAGCGGGTGTCCCCCGCCTGCACCACGCCCAGGTTGGGGACGAGCGTGGTGAAGGGGTAGTCCGCGATCTTGGGGCGGGCGGCGCTCATGGCCGCGATCAGGCTGGACTTGCCGGCGGAGGGGAAGCCCACGAGCGCGATGTCCGCGATGGACTTCAGTTCGAGCTCGACCTCCTGCTCCTCACCGGGGGTGCCGAGCAGTGCGAAGCCCGGTGCCTTGCGCTTGGGTGAGGCCAGCGCCGCGTTGCCCCGGCCGCCCATGCCGCCGGCGGCCAGCACGTACTCGCTGCCTTCTCCCAGCAGGTCCGCGAGCACATTGCCCTCGCGGTCCTTGACAACGGTGCCGTCCGGGACGGAGAGCACCAGGTCCTGGCCCTTGAAGCCGTGGCGCATGTCTCCCTTGCCCGGCTCGCCGTTCGGGGCCTTCTGGTGCGGGGCGTGGTGGAAGCCCAGCAGCGTGGTGGACTGCCCGTCCACGCGCAGGATCACCGACCCGCCGTCGCCCCCGTTGCCGCCGTCCGGTCCGCCCAGGGGCTTGAACTTCTCGCGCTTGACGGACACGCAGCCGTGGCCCCCGTTGCCGCCGGTGGCGTGCACGACGACTCGATCAACAAAACTGGCCACGTGGCTCCTCGGGATCTGGGTGGCCCGCCGTGCGCGGGACCCGTTGGTCTCTGGTGAAAAGAATAGAGGGTGAGCGCGTAGAGCGCCCACCCTCTAGTGGTCGTCACCGCACGAGTCGGCGACGGGTGGACCCTGGGGTCCGGAAGAACTGACTACTCGGCGGTCTGGATGTTGACCACGCGGCGGCCACGGCGGGTGCCGAACTCGACGACACCGGCGGCCAGGGCGAACAGTGTGTCGTCCTTGCCGCGACCCATGTTCAGGCCGGGGTGGAAGTGCGTTCCGCGCTGACGGACGATGATCTCGCCGGCGTTGACGGACTGGCCGCCGAAGCGCTTCACGCCCAGGTACTGGGCGTTGGAGTCACGGCCGTTGCGAGTGGAGCTCGCACCCTTCTTGTGTGCCATGGTGTGTGCCTACCTTCGTTGAAAATGTATCGGGGACCGGGAGGATCAGGCGTTGATGCCGGTGATCTTGACGGTGGTCAGCTCGGCGCGGAAGCCCTGACGCTTCTTGTAACCGGTCTTGTTCTTGTACTTCATGATCGAGATCTTGGGACCGCGCAGGTCCTCGATGATCTCGGCCGTGACCTTGACGTCGGCCAGGGTCTTGGAGTCGGAGGTGACCTTGTCCCCATCGACCAGCAGCAGCGCAGGAAGCTCTACGGTGCTGCCTGCCTCGCCGGCGACGCGGTCAAGGGTCACGAGGTCTCCTACGGAAACCTTCTCCTGGCGGCCGCCTGCGCGGACAATCGCGTACACCACTTGGGAACTCACTTCTCTCGACATCTATGGACTGCGTGTGTGGGTCGGGCGGACTCCTGGATGCTGCGAATGTCGAGTCAGCCCGCTGCGGTGGTCGAGGACCGACCGCGTACCACGTGGCTGTCGCATCAGAACAGGGTGTTCGCCCGAGTGTGCCGCTCCCGCGTGCGGATCATAGATATGACGCACAGCGATGCCCGGCACCGACAGCCCAGACTACCCCATGCGGGGAAGTCACGCCAATCACCCCTCCTTGCTGCTCCCCCGCGCGGTCTGGGCGAAGAATGCCAGTTCGAGTCGGCACGCCCGCAGGAACGCGCGCCGCATCTCGGAGCGGCTCGCCGGGTTGGCGACGGCAGCCGCGCGGTCCACGGCGCGGCGCACCGTATCGGTGGCCGCCTGGAACCCCGGATCGCTGTAGGTGGCCAGCCAGTCCGCGTACGGATGCTCTTCCCACCCCACCGCGCGGGCACGCTCCATGAGCTCGGTCCCCACATGGGCGTAGAGCCAGTAGCAGGGCAGGATGGCCGCCGCTCCCACGGCGAAGCCGTCCTGCCCGGTGCGGGCCAGCAGGAAATCCGCGTAGGCGCTCGTGGTCTCGGACGGCTCGTGGGGTGCCCGCCCGGCCAGGCGGGCCCGGTGCAGGGCGGTCTCCGCGGTGACCACCGATGCCGAGGCAGACGCGAAGTGCTCCCGGGTGTCCTCGTCCGGGGCGGCCGCGGCGAGCAGGGCCAGCGCGCGGGAGTAGTACTCGAGGTACTGCATGTCCTGGTCCAGGTACCACTCGAACGCCTCGGGTCCCAGGGTGCCGTTCCCCAGGCCCCGGATGAAGTCCAGCTGCGCGATCTGCTCCCGGATCTCGGCGCTGTCCACCCACAGCTCGTCGGTGAACCGATCGCCCGGGACCAGGTCGCCGGCGGATGGCTCCCTTGGCGAGACGTCCGAGGCCGCCGGGGCTCCCTGCGTGGCTGCGCCCGCGGGGGCGGCGCCGTCCGGGTCCGCTGCCTCGGTGGCGTCGGCGGCGCAGGCCTCGGCCAGGAACTGCGGGTCCGTGACCAGGGCCTGTACGTGGTGCATGTGGTGCACCGGGCCGTTGCCGTGGCCCACGTGCAGGGTGTCCGCGATGCGCAGTGCGGCCCGCAGCCACTCGCGGGCCGTACCGATGCCCCCGGCCCAGTCCCCCGTGCGAGCCACCACGGTGGCCACGGCGGAGGACAGTGAGCAGCCCGTGCCGTGGGTGTTGCGTGTGACCACGCGCGGTCCGGTGAACTCGGCCACCGGCTCGTGGACGCCCGGGACCACGAGGGCGTCCGGCGTGAGCTCGCCGCCCAGGTGCCCGCCCTTGACGAGCACGCGCGTGCCGAAGGCGTCGGAGACGGCGCGGCCCTGCGCGAGCGCCTCGTCCCACGTGGTGGCCACGGGGCGCTCCGCGAGCACCGCCAACTCGGGAAGGTTCGGGGTGATGAGGTCCGCCGCGGGCAGCAGTCCGCGCAGAGCCTCCTCCGCCTCGCGCTCCAGCAGCCGCCCGCCGGCGGTGGCGACCATCACGGGGTCGACAACGACCACGGGCGCGCGACCGGCCGCGAGCCACTCCCGGACCGTCTCGATGACGTCCACGGAACCGAGCATCCCCACCTTCACGGCGTCGAGCTCGACATCGTCCGAGACCGCGTCCAGCTGCGCGCGCAGAATGTCGACGGGAGGGGTGTGCACGCTGCGCACGCCCTGCGTGTTCTGGGCGACCACCGCGGTGACAACGCTGAGGCCGTAGCCGCCCATCGCGGCGATCGACTTCAGGTCCGCGGCGTGGCCAGCGCCGCCGGTGGGGTCCGTCCCGGCGATCGACAGGACGCGGGGCACGGTGAGGACGGGTGCGGTGTCCACGACATCCCTTCGCTAGTGCGAGCTAGATCAGGTTCGACGGGTGTGTTCTCAGCCGCGTGGCGCGGCACCCCGTGTGTGCTCCACCGATCATGCCACAGGGGCGCCCGGATCCCTCCGGACGCCCCTGCGGCATCGGTTCACCTCTCGCACCAGTGGGGTGCGGCGGCGTTCACTCTCCCTTGCGGGTCATCGTGATGTCCTGGGCCTTCACACCCACGCCCACCACGGTGGGCTGCCCGTCCATGGTCGCGGCCTTCTTCGGGCCGGTGGCCGCCGCGGTGAAGCGGCTGACGGTGGACTTCTGCGCCTCGTACTCCTGGGTGGTCACGCTCGCTGTGCCGGGGGCGGCAGCCGGCGCCACCGCACGGCGCGAGCCACGACGACGCCGCGCCGGTGCCGGCGTCTCGGCCGCTGGCTGGGCAGTGGTGGCGGGAACGCCGGAACGGCTGCCCGCGCCCCCGTTCTGCGCGGGCGCTGCGGTCTTTCCGGTGGATGTCGGGGCGTTCGACTCCGCGTCCTGACGGCCGCCCTGCTCGGCACCACCGTCGCGTCCTGCGCGGCGGCTGCCCTGGCGGGACCCGCCACGGCCGTTGGACGAACGGTTGCGGGAGCTGCCCCCGCGCGAGCCGGAATCAGCGGTCTCGGGGCCCTTGCCCTCGGAGCCGTCGAAGCTCTCGGACTCCGGCGCACCGGATCCGCCACGGTTCTTCCCCGACTGCGCGGAGTCACCGGAGGTCTCCTCTGTGAACGCCGCCGTCAGCGAGTCCAGCGAGAGCGACTCCCCGGGCCCTGCGACGTCACGCGCGCCGGAGCGGTCCTGGCCGGACTGTCCCTGCGGGAGTTCGATGACCTCGCCGTGGATCGTGACGCTGGAGGAGCTGTCCGCACCCTCGGAGGAGTCTCCCGCGTCCGCCGAGCCCTCCTGCTGGGTGCCATTCTCCTCGCCCTGCGGCCCACGGCCCCGGCTGCGCTTGCCGCGGCGCTTCTTGCGGCGGCGGCCGCCGTCGGACTCGCCGTCCGAGGTGCTGCGGTTGTCCAAGTCCCCGTGGGTGCCCGCGGAGCCGTGAGTCTCGGGAGTACCGTCCGTGTCCGAGCCCTGCCGGTTCTGGCCGCCACCCTGCGGGGTGGCCTCGGCACCGGAACCGTGCTGCGCGGCGTCGTCGTCCTCGTGCGTGGAGGCTGAGGCGATGTTCGCGAGCGCAGCGCGGGTGGCCTCGGCGCGGGCCTGGTTCTCCTGCTCCTCCGAGCCCGCGCCCCGGTTCTGGGACTTGGAGTGCCCCTGCTGCTGGTTGCTTTGGGGCTTGCCGGAGCGAGAGCGCTTGCGCTCGTTGCGGTTGCCACGGTGGTCCGTGGGCGCGGCGCTGGAGCGGCCCTGGAGCGGGTGGTCGTGGACGACGACGCCGCGTCCCGCGCACTCCTCGCAGGGCTCCGAGAAGACTTCGAGCAGTCCGGTGCCCATGCGCTTGCGCGTCATCTGCACGAGACCCAGCGAGGTCACCTCGGCCACCTGGTGCTTGGTGCGGTCCCGGCCCAGGCACTCCACGAGCCGGCGCAGCACGAGGTCGCGGTTGGACTCGAGCACCATGTCGATGAAGTCGACCACAATGATCCCGCCGATGTCCCGCAGCCGCAGCTGGCGCACGATCTCCTCGGCAGCCTCCAGGTTGTTCTTGGTGACGGTCTCCTCGAGGTTGCCGCCGGAGCCCGTGAACTTGCCCGTGTTGACGTCCACCACGGTCATGGCCTCGGTGCGGTCGATCACCAGGGAGCCACCGGAGGGCAGGAACACCTTGCGCTCCAGCGCCTTGTGGATCTGCTCCTCCACGCGCATGTGCTCGAAGAGGTCCTCGTCCTCGGTCCAGCGGTGCAGCCGGTCCAGCAGGTCCGGGGCCACGTAGGTCACGTAGGCCTCGATGTTGTCCCACGCCTGCTCGCCCTGGACCACCATGGCGGTGAAGTCCTCGTTGAAGACGTCGCGGACGGTCTTGATGGTCAGGTCCGGCTCCGCGTAGAGCATCTCCGGGGCGAGCGTCTTGGTGGACGCGGCCTTCTCCTGGATCTGCTCCCACTGGGACCGCAGCCGGTTGATGTCGTTGGTCAGCTCCGTCTCGGAGGCACCCTCCGCCGCGGTGCGCACGATCACGCCCGCGCCCTCGGGCAGGCGGTCCTTGAGGATCTTCTTCAGCCGCTGCCGCTCGACGTCCGGCAGCTTGCGGGAGATCCCCGTCATAGAGCCTCCTGGCACGTACACGAGGTAGCGGCCGGGCAGCGAGACCTGGCTCGTCAGGCGTGCACCCTTGTGGCCCACCGGATCCTTGGTGACCTGCACGAGGACGGCGTCCCCTGACTTCAGGGCGTTCTCGATCTTGCGGGGCTTCTTGCCGAGCTCGGCGGCGTCCCAGTCCACCTCACCGGCGTAGAGCACGGCGTTGCGGCCGCGCCCGATGTCCACGAACGCCGCCTCCATGGACGGCAGCACGTTCTGTACCTTGCCCACGTACACGTTGCCGATCAGGGAGTCCTGCTGCGTGTGGGAGACGAAGTGCTCCGCGAGGATTCCGTCCTCCAGCACGCCGATCTGGATCCGGTTCTCCTTCTGGCGCACGAGCATCGTGCGCTCCACGGACTCGCGGCGCGCGAGGAACTCGGCCTCGGTGATCACGTGGCGCTTGCGGCCGAACTGGCGGGACTCACGGCGCCGCTGTCGCTTCGCCTCCAGGCGCGTGGAGCCCTTGACGCCCACCACCTCGTCCGGGCCGGTGCCCTCGGAGCCGCCGCGGGGGGCGCGCACGCGGGTCACGGAGCCGTCGGAGTCGTCCACGAGCTCCATGTCCTCCTCGCCACGGCGCCGACGACGACGCCGCTTGCTGGAGGCGGTGCCCAACTCGTCCTCGTCCTCGTGGTCACCGCGGGCGCCACGCTCGGCCTCCCGCTGCGCCTCGCGCTCCTGGGCGGCCTCGCGGAGGCGAGCGGCCTGCGCCTCGGCGGCCTTGCGGATCTCGTCCGGGTCCGGCGCGTGGAACATCAGGGACGCGCCGGGGCCGAAGGCGCCGAAGTTCTCCTGCGTGGGGGGCTCGGTCTCCTCCTCGGTGACCTCCACGGTCACGTTCTCGACGGCCTCGGCCGTCTCGGCCGCCCCGCTCTGCTGCAGCCCGGACTCCGACGGCGTGACCTCGCCCTGACCCGCACCGGCGTCGGTGGGCTCCGCCGCGGACGGCTGCGCTGAGGCACCGAGTGCGGCGGCGGCCTTGGTGTCCCCCGCGGGGATCTCGCCGACCGTGGCCGAGGTGGTGCCCTCCTCGGCCGCGGCAACCGCAGCGGCGTCGTTCGCCACGGAGGCGGTGGCCGGCTCGGTACTAGCGGCGGCGTCCTGCACGACTGGGGTGGAGGCCGCGGCCTCCAGGGGGGACTGGGAGTTTTCCTGCTCAGGTTCCATGTGTGGTTGTGCTCCTGCTCGGGGCACCGCCCGCACCCGGGCCCGAGGTGTGCTCGGTCGGTCGAGCCGGTGTTCTCCACGCGGCCGCCGGAAGTCGATTTCGTACCCGCGGGCGTGGCGTGTGTCACGCGCGCCGTCCACGGGCCGACGGATGCCCGAGCCGCTGGGTCCTGGGGACCGCGGACTTGACCGGTGCGGACGCGCTCGATCCTCTGAGAGCCGCGGGTCCGCACCGATGCCGATCGGTGCTCCTGCCGGGTCGGGTCCTCATGTGCGGCTGAGGGCCGACCACCTGCAGTATCTCACAGTCGTCCCCCTGTCACCGCGCATTCCGCGTGGTGCAGCGCACACGGTCCTCCTGGAGGTGATCCCGGCGGCGGGCACTCCCCACCCGGGCCCGGCGGTGCACCGAGTGGACGCCCATACAGGTGGTCTACCATCGGGCGCGTGAGCTCAACATCCCCCGCACCAGCCGCACACCCCCACGATCCGGTCCGGGACCACTCTCCCGTTCCCGTTCCCCGGGCGGACCGCTCCTGGGCCTGGCTCGCCGTCGTGTGCTCCGTGGTGGGCTTTGCCGCCTCCGCCGTGCTCGTGGCCGAACGGCTCGCGATCTTCCAGGACGCGGGCCACCGCTCGAGCTGCGACTTCAACTCGTGGCTCTCCTGCGGCACCGTGATGCGCACCCCCCAGGCGGAGCTCTTCGGCTTCCCCAACCCGTTCATCGGCATCGTGGCCTACGCCGTGGTGCTCGCGGTGGCCGTGGGTGTGCTCGCCGGCGCCCGGTACGCGCGCTGGTACTGGGTGCTGCTGTGGCTGGGCACCGCGGCGGGTTCCGTGTTCACCCTGTGGCTGTGGTGGCAGACCACCTTCCACATCAACGCCCTGTGCCTCTACTGCATGATCGTGTGGTGCGCCCAGACCCTGCTGCTCGCGCACACCACCGCCCGGATGCGCCAGGCCGGGATCCTCAGCTCCTCCCCGCGCGGGATGGACTCCGGGCTCTCCGCGTGGGCGTGGTTCAGCGGCATCGCCGCCCTGGTGGTGGTCTTCGGCGTGATCGCCGTGCGCTTCGCCACGGTCATCTTCGGCTGAGTGCCCTCGTCACCTGAGCGCCCTCTCCACCCGGGCACCCTGACCACCTGAGCGCCCCCGCCGGACGCCCGACACCGTACGACGCCGGCGCGCCGCGGGCTCCCGGACCATGTCCAGGGGCCGCGACGCGCCGTCGTCGTCTCTGCGGACCGAGGTCCGCGTCCTGTCGGCGGGTGAGAGCCGGTCAGCCGAACCAGATGCCGATCTCGCGCTCGGCGGACTCGGGCGAGTCGGAGCCGTGCACGAGGTTCTTCTGGACCTTCTCGCCCCAGTCGCGCCCGAGGTCGCCGCGGATGGTGCCCGGGGCGGCCGTGGTGGGCTCGGTGGCGCCGGCGAGGCTGCGGAAGCCCTCGATCACGCGGTCGCCCTCGACGACCGCGGCCACCACGGGCCCGGACATCATGAACTCCACGAGCGGCTCGAAGAACGGCTTGCCCTGGTGCTCGGCGTAGTGCTGCTCCAGGACCTCGCGGGTGGCCGTCACGCGCTTGAGCTCGGCTAGGGTGTAGCCCTTGGCCTCGATGCGGGCCAGGATCTGACCGGTGAGTCCGCGCTGGACACCGTCCGGCTTCACGAGGACGAGGGTGCGCTGCGTCATGAGGATCTCCTTGCTGGTCACGGACTCACGGGGAGTCCACTGCGGTGCACCGCGCTCTGTGCCTCTCAGCTGCAGGGCGCTGCCGGTGCCGGGTTGTCGGGTGCTGTGGCGAGCCTATCCGCCCGGGCCGGGGGTCCGGGAACGCGGCCCGGGGCAGGGCCCGCCCCGGGCGGTTCAGGTCTGAGGGTGGGCTTCCTCCCAGCGGCGCTGCTCCTCCGCGCGCTGGGCGTTCTCCCGGTCCATGCTTCCGCCCTTGACCACGGCGTACCACCAGGCCAGGGCGCACATGGCACCGATCACGAACATGGCCGGGACCACGAACCCCGTGGCGATCAGCACGAGCTGCAGCACCCACCCCGCGGCGTAGCCCCACGGCCGGCGCAGCACGACGCACGCCATGACGAACACCGCCGCGAGCACCACGGCCCCGACCATCAGCCAGACCTTTGCGGGAGTGCTCCAGTCCCGTGCCACCAGTCCGAACGCGGCCAGCGCGGCGAAGAAGACGATGAAGGCCTCGATGCTCAGCACGCTGGACGCGAACATCGTCTTGACCGAACCCTTCTTCTTGGGCTGTCCGGGGCGCCACTCGCGCTGCGCCTTGCTCATGCGGGCCATGCGGTTCCTTCCGAGGGTCGGGGGTGGTGGGTTCTGGCGCGGGGGTCACAGCTCGAGCAGCGCACGCGCCTCACCCACCACGGTGATCGACCCGGTGATCAGCACGGCCCCGTCCGAGGCGTGCCGGTCCACGGCGTCCTGGACGGCGGCCGAGCACGCGTCCTCCAGTCGCGGTGCCACACGCACGGCGTCCTCGTCGAAGCCCATGTCCACGGCGATCTCCGCCAGCTCCTGCGGGTCCATGGCCCGCGGGGACTGCGAGCGCGTGCACCACAGGGTCACGTCGAACTCGCGGTACTCGTCCGCGAGCACGCGGAACATGGCCTCGGAGTCCTTGTCCTGGAGCACGCCCACCACGAGGTTCAGGGTGGTGAACGTGAACGCCTCGCGCAGGGCGGCCGCGGAGGCGAGCAGCCCGTGCGGGTTGTGGGCGGCGTCGAGCAGCACGGGCGGAGCGGTGCGCACGAGCTCGAGCCGGCCCGGCGAGGACGCGGCGCCGAGCCCAGCGGCCACGAGCTCCTGGTTCAGCGGCTTCTCGCCGCCCCCGAGCAGGGCCTCGACGGCGGCCACGGCCACCGCGGCGTTCTGCGCCTGGTGGGCGCCGAACAGCGGCAGCATGAGGTCCTCGTAGCGCGCGGCGAGGCCCTGCAGGGTGATCACCTGTCCGCCCACGGCGGTGGTGCGCTGCTCGACCCCGAACTCCACTGCCTCGAAGCGGAACGGGACGGAGAGCTCCGTGGCGCGTTCGAGCAGCACCTGGGCGGCGCCGGGCTGCTGCGCGGCGCTCACGAGGAACCCGCCGGGCTTCACGATCCCGGACTTCTCCCCGGCGATCTCCTCCACAGTTTCACCGAGCATCCCGGTGTGGTCGAGGTCGATGGGCGTCACCACGGACACCGCGGCGTCCGCCACGTTGGTGGCGTCCCACGAGCCGCCGATGCCCACCTCCAGGACCATCACGTCCACGGGCTCGTCCGCGAAGACCGCGAACGCGAGCACCGTGAGGGTCTCGAAGTAGGTCAGCCGGGGGGCGCCGTCCGCCTCCAGGTGGCGGTCCACGAGGTCCAGGTACGGGGCGATCTCGCCGTAGATCCGCACGAAGGTCTCGTCGGAGACGGGTTCGCCGTCGATGCTGATCCGCTCGGTCACGCGCTCCAGGTGCGGGCTCGTGTAGCGGCCCACGCGCAGGTCGTGGGCCAGCAGCAGGGACTCGACCAGCCGTGCGGTGGAGGTCTTGCCGTTGGTGCCGGTCACGTGCACCACGGGGGCGCTGCGGTGCGGGTCCCCGAGGGCCTCCACGGCCAGCTGCACCGCGTCCAGGCGCGGCGCCATGCGGTCCTCCGGCGCGCGGGAGAGCAGGTGCTGGTAGATGTCCTCCACGGACGCGAAGTTCTCGTGCTCGCTCGCCGCGCTCATGCGGACACCACCTCCACGCTCACGCTCAGGTCCGTTGCGGGGACCAGCTCCAGCTCCTCGGACAGGGTCTCCCCCGCCACGAGCTCGCGGTTGGCCTCCACGGCCGCCACGGTGGTGGCGTCCGCGGCCACGCGGGTGCGGATACGGTCGGAGACGTTCAGCGCGGCGTCCTTGCGGGCCTGCTGGATGGCACGCACGACGTCGCGCGCGACGCCCTCCGCGCGCAGCTCGTCCGTGAGCCCTGTGTCCAGCACCAGGAAACCGCCGCCCGGCAGCACGGTGACGGCGCGCGCGGAGCTCGCCGCAGCGTCGTCGACCACGGTGACGAGCTCGTACTCGCCCTCCTGGAGCTCGACCCCGCCGGCGACGACGCCGCCCTCCTCGCTCACGGACCAGTCACCCGTCTTCGTGGCCCTGATGACCTGCTGCACCTGCTTGCCCAGGCGTGGGCCCGCCGCGCGGGCGTTGACCTTCAGCTCCTGGGAGATGCCGTAATCGGCCGCAGAGACCTCATCCGCGTCCTCGAGGGTCACGGAGCGCAGGTTGAGCTCGTCCGCGACGATCTCCTGGAACGTGCCTTCCAGGGCATGGGCACCGGGAACCGCGACCGTCATGCCTGCGAGCGGCTGGCGCACGCGCAGGCTGTTGGCCTTGCGCAACCCGGAGCCCGCCGAGCTGATGGCGCGCGTGCGGTCCATGACCGTGACCAGGTCCTCGTCCCGCGGGAACAGGGACGCGTCCGGCCAGTCGGTCAGGTGCACGGAGCGCCCGCCCGTGAGACCGCGCCAGATCTCCTCGCTGATCAGCGGCAGCAGGGGCGCGCTCACGCGGCAGACCGTCTCCAGGCACGTGTACAGCACGTCGAACGCCTCCGTGTCCTCCTCGAAGAACCGCTCACGGGAACGGCGCACGTACCAGTTGGTGAGGGTGTCCATGTAGCTGCGCAGCCGCTCGGCGGCCGCCCAGATGTCGTACTCGTCGAACAGCCGCTTGGTGTCGGTGACCAGCGCACCGGTCTCGGCCAGGATGTAGCGGTCCATCACGTGCTCGGCGTCGTAACGCAGCTGGGCGTCGTAGCCCGCTCCCCCGTGCGCGGCGTTCGTGTAGAGACCGAAGAAGTGGTAGACGTTCCACAGGGGCAGCAGCATCTGTCGCACGCCGTCGCGGATGCCCTGCTCGGTCACCACCAGGTTGCCACCGCGCAGGATGGGCGAGGACATCAGGAACCAGCGCATGGCGTCCGAGCCGTCCCGGTCCAGGACCTCGTTGACGTCCGGGTAGTTGCGCAGGGACTTGGACATCTTCTGCCCGTCCGAGCCCAGCACGATGCCGTGGGAGATCACGTTGCGGAACGCCGGGCGGTCGAACAGCGCCGTGGCCAGGATGTGCAGCGTGTAGAACCAGCCGCGGGTCTGGCCGATGTACTCCACGATGAAGTCACCGGGGTTGTGCGTCTCGAACCACTCGCGGTTCTCCATGGGGTAGTGCACCTGGGCGTAGGGCATGGACCCGGAGTCGAACCACACGTCCAGCACCTCGGGCACCCGGCGCATCACGGACTGCCCCGTGGGGTCGTCCGGGTTGGGGCGCGTGAGGTCGTCGATCCACGGCCGGTGCAGGTCCACCTCGCCGGAGGCGTTGCGCGGCAGTCGGCCGAAGTCCCGCTCGATCTCCGCGAGCGAGCCGTAGACGTCCCGGCGCGGGTGGTTGGGGTCGCTGGACTCCCACACGGGGATGGGCGAGCCCCAGTAGCGGTTGCGCGAGATCGACCAGTCGCGGGCGTTCTCGAGCCACTTGCCGAACTGGCCGTCCTTGACGTTGCCCGGGATCCAGTTGATCTCCTGGTTCAGCTCGACCATGCGGTCCTTGAACGCGGTGACGCTCACGAACCACGAGGACACCGCCCGGTAGATCAACGGGTTCCGGCAGCGCCAGCAGTGCGGGTAGGAGTGCTCGTAGGAGGCCTCACGCACCAGCACGCCGCGCTCACGCAGGTCGCGCACCACGGTGCGGGTTACCTCCTTGTCGAACACGTTCAGCCCCGCGAGCGCGGCCAGCGGAGCGCCCTCGGCCAGCGAGTCGTCCGCGAAGAACGGGTAGAACCGGCCGCTCTCGTCCACGGTGAGCACCACCGGGATGTCGTGCTCGGCGCACGTCCACTGGTCGTCCTCGCCGTAGGCCGGGGCCTGGTGCACGATGCCCGTGCCGTCCGTCGTCGTCACGTAGTCCGCCACGAGGATCTGCCACGCATGCTCGGTGCCGAAGCGCTCAGCGTCGGTGAAGTAGTCCCACAGCGGGGCGTAGCGGATGCCCGCGAGCTGCTCACCCGTGTAGTGCGCCGTGACCGCGTCCCGCACGGCGGCGGCCGGGTCCTCGGCGTCGCCGTAGCCCAGGTCCTTCGCGTAGCCGGGTGCCAGCTCCGCGGCCACGAGGAAGCGGCGGCCCGCCAGCTCCCCCGCACCGGGCACCAGTGCGTAGTCGACTGCGGGCCCGACGGCGAGCGCCTCGTTGGTGGGCAGGGTCCAGGGGGTGGTGGTCCAGGCGATGGCCTCGGCGCCGGCGAGCTCCGCGGCCACGGCGGGCTCCGCGGCCCAGGAGGTGTCGGCCGAGAGCCGGAACGCCACGGTCAGGGAGGTGTCCTGGCGCATCTTGTAGACGTCGTCGTCCATGCGCAGCTCGTGGTTGGACAGCGGCGTCTCGTCCTTCCAGCAGTACGGCAGCACGCGGTAGCCGGAGTAGACGAGGCCCTTGTCGTCGAGGGCCTTGAACGCGCTGATCACGGACTCCATGTAGTCCGGGTTCAGCGTCTTGTAGTCGTTCTCGAAGTCCACCCAGCGGGCCTGGCGGGTCACGTAGTCCTGCCACTCGGTGGCGTAGGTGAGCACGGAGGAGCGGCAGGCGTCGTTGAACTTGTCGATGCCCATCGACTCGATCTCCTGCTTGTCGGTCATCCCCAGCTGCTTCATGGCCTCCAGCTCGGCGGGCAGACCGTGGGTGTCCCAGCCGAAGCGGCGCTCCACGCGGCGGCCCTGCTGGGTCTGGTAGCGGGCCACGAGGTCCTTGACGTAGCCGGTGAGCAGGTGGCCGTAGTGGGGCAGGCCGTTGGCGAAGGGAGGGCCGTCGTAGAAGACGAACTCGTTGGAGCCGTCCTCGCCGCGCTCACGCTGGTCGATGCTGGCCTGGAAGGTGTGATCCAGCTTCCAGTACTCGAGCACCCGCTCCTCGATGAGCGGAAGCCGCGGTGCGGGCGGCACACCCTGAGCGGCGGGGTCGGTGCTCGCCTTGGGATACACGAAAGAGTCGGACACGGTGCTCCATCCTGAGATGACAACGGTTTCAGGATGCGAGGACGCCCGGGCGCACGGGGCGCCGGTGGCGCGGTACCACCTCGCTTGTCCGCCGCCTCGCCGGCTGCTGCCGACGACGCCGCGGGCCGCTCGTTGAGGGCTGTCACGTGCCCGGGACGTCCGGTTCTACTGGGGCCGCTGGCGGCCGGTTCTTCCGGAGGGGCTCCCCGGTGATGGCCGGATCAGCGCCCGCGCGCACGAGGCGCGCCCGTCCATGATAGCGCGCCGGACGGCGTCGTCCTCCCCCGGCATCCGTGACGTACGGCGCTCGGGGCGTGACCGGCGCCCGGGGGCGCTGTCCCGGCTCGTGATGGCCCCGGGGCTCCCTGCGCCGTCGGCGTGGTCGACGCGCCCGGGATCTCACCCCGCGGGCTGGAACTGCACGCGGCCCTCCTGCACCCGCACGGGATACACGGGCAGCGTCCAGTCCCCGCCGGCCACGCACTGCCCGGTGGCGAGGTCGTAGGTCTCCTTGTAGAGCGGTGAGGCCACCGTGTGCTGCTCGCCGTGGCGGCCCACGATGCCGCGGGCGATCACGAGCGCACCGGAGCGCGGGTCCCGGTGGTCGGTGACGAACACGCGGTCGTCATTGGTGCGGAACACCGCGTACTCGTGCCCGGCCACGATCGCGGCCTCGCCCCAGTTGACCTCCAGGTCCTCGAACGCGCACACGTCCACCCAGCCTTCCGCGTCCGGGGCGGACGGCCGCCGCGCCCCCTCGCCGTGGGCGGCCGGAGACCCCTGCGTGGTGCCCTGCGACGTCGTGCTGTCCATGGAAAACCTCCCACCGCGCCGCGCGGGCGCCCAGATAATTCGCATTCTCGGCGCTAATCTAGCAGTGTCGCGTCCGTCACGGACGCGGGACGCCAGCCGGACCCCGGAAGGACACCCCATGACAACGCTCTCCGATCGACCCGCGGCCGAGAGGCCCCGGTCCGTCCTCGTCCTCGGTGGAGGCCCCGCCGCGTTCCGCCTGGTCCGCGCACTCACGGAACGGGCGGAGGAGCCGCTGAGCATCACCGTGCTCGCGGAGGAGCCCTACACGCCCTACGACCGCGTGGCGCTGGAGCAGCTCTTCGACGACCCGGAGCGGGACCTCACCCTGGGCGACGGCTCCCTGTGGTCCCGGCCGGAGGTTCACCTGCTCACGGAGACCCGCGCCGTGGCCCTGGACCGCGAGCGCCGGGTGGTCACCGACCAGCGGGGCGAGGAGCACCCCTACGACGACGTCGTGCTCGCCACCGGCTCGCGCGCGGCCGTGATCCCCATTCCCGGCTCGGACCACACCCACGTGTTCCGCGGGGTGGACGACGTCCGCGGCATGGTCGACGAGGTCGCGGAGCTCACCGCGCGGCTGGGGCGCAGGCCCCGGGCCGTCGTGGTGGGCGGCGGACTGCTCGGGCTGGAGGCCGCCCAGGGGCTGCAGCACGTGGGCGCGGACCCCACCATCCTGGATGTGGCCTCGTGGCTGCTGTCCATCGAACTGGACCAGGCCGGCGGGCACATGGTCAACGACCTCATCCGGGCCACGGGGATCGGCGTGCAGTGCGGCGCGTTCATCTCCTCCGTGAACCTGGACGCCTCCGGCTCCGTGGTCTCGGTGTCCCTGGCCGAGTCCCTCGGGGACGAGTCCCAGGTGCACACGATCGACGCGGACCTCGTGGTGATGGCCGCGGGCATCCGCCCCAACGACGACCTCGCGAAGAACGCGAACCTGCCCGTGGGCCCGCGCGGCGGCGTCGTGGTGGACGAGGGCTGCCGCACCGCGGACCCGCACGTGTGGTCCATCGGGGAGGTCGCCCACATCCTCGGGCGCACGTGGGGACTCGTGGCGCCGGCGAACGCCATGGCCGAGGCCACGGCCGTGAACCTGCTCGGCGGGGACAGCGCCGTCGCGGACTTCGACGTGGCCACCAAGCTGAAGTTCTCCGGCGTGGACGTCGCCGGCTTCGGCGACCGGCTGGGCAAGACCCCGGACTGCCTCGAGGTCGTCTACGCGGACCCGGCGCGCGGGATCTACCAGAAGATCGTGGTTGCCCAGGACGCCCGCACCCTGCTGGGCGGGGTGTTCGTGGGCGACACCGCACCCTTCGACTCGCTGCGCCCCCTGCTGGGCCGCGAGCTGCCCGCCGAACCGGGCGTGTACCTCTCCGCCGCCGGCGGGGACGGGCCCGGGGACATCGACCTGCCCGACGACGCCGTGCTGTGCTCGTGCAACAACGTGGACTTCGGCACGGTGCGCTCCGCGATCGACGCCGGCAACCGGGACGTCGCCTCGCTGAAGGCCTGCACGAGCGCCGGAACCCAGTGCGGCTCGTGCGTGCCCATGCTGGAGAAGACCCTCAAGCAGCGCATGAAGGCCCTCGGGCTCTCGGTCTCCAAGGCCCTGTGCGAGCACTTCGAGCTCTCCCGGCCCGAGCTCTACGAGGCCGTGCGCAGCACCGGGCTGGAGGACTTCGAGTCCGTGCTCGCCCGCTTCGGCACCGGCGAGGACGGCTGCGCGGTGTGCAAGCCCACCGTGGCCTCCATCCTCCACTCCCAGGTCCACGCGTACTCGCTGGACGGCGGGCGCGGCACCCTGCAGGACACCAACGACCGCAACATGGCCAACATGCAGAAGGACGGCACCTACTCGGTCATCCCCCGCATCCCCGGCGGGGAGATCACCCCGCGCAAGCTCGCCGTGCTCGCCGCCGTGGGCGAGAAGTACGGGCTCTACACCAAGATCACCGGAGCGCAGCGGATCGGACTCTACGGCGC
The DNA here is from genome assembly GCF_002398425.1 of Kocuria sp. UBA5001. Classification (NCBI taxonomy): domain Bacteria; kingdom Bacillati; phylum Actinomycetota; class Actinomycetes; order Micrococcales; family Micrococcaceae; genus Kocuria; species Kocuria sp. UBA5001. The sequence goes on along the minus strand of NZ_DGYR01000021.1, from coordinate 204,534 downwards.
CCGCCTGGAGCAGCTGCCCCGGATCTGGCAGGAGCTCGTGGACGCCGGCTTCGAGTCCGGCTCCGCCTACGGCAAGGCCCTGCGCAACGTGAAGTCCTGCATCGGCAACTCGTGGTGCCGCTTCGGCGTGCAGGACTCCGTGGCGCTCGCCGTGGACATGGAGAACCGCTACCGCGGGCTGCGCTCGCCCCACAAGTTCAAGTTCGGCGTGTCCGGGTGCAGCCGCGAGTGCGCGGAGGCCCAGGGCAAGGACGTGGGCGTGATCGCCACGACCCACGGCTGGAACCTGTTCCTGGGCGGCAACGGCGGCTCCAACCCCGCGCACGGGCGGCTGCTCGCCAAGGACCTCACGCGCGAGGAGGTCTTCCGCTACGTGGACCGCTACCTCATGTACTACATCCGCACCGCGGACCGGCTGCAGCGCACCGCCCGCTGGTTCGAGGAGCTGGACGAGACCTACGGGGACGGCACCCAGCACGTGCGCAGCGTGATCGTGGACGACTCGCTCGGCATCTGCGCGGACCTCGAGGCCGAGGTGGAGCGGCACCTGGAGGCGTACGAGGACGAGTGGGCCGCCACCCTCGCGGACCCGCAGCGCATGCGCCGCTTCCGGGCCTTCATCAACGAGCCCGAGGGCGATCCCGCGGACCTGGACGCGCGCATGTACGTGCTCGAACGCGACCAGATCCGCCCCGCCACCCCGCAGGAGGTGGACGAGTCCGAGGCCGGGAACGGGCACCGCGTGCTCGTCTCCGGGGCGAAGATCCCCGTGGGCCAGCCGTGAGCGGGCGTTCTCCGAGCAACTGCGCCTGAGGCTGCCCCTGACCCGCGGTCCTCTGAGCAGTCTCTCCTGAGCGGAAGGGCCCGGGGCCAGTTCGCTGGGAACATTACCTGGGGACGGCAGCCGGGAGCCCTCACGGGCTCCCGGCTGGGGTCCTCAGCGTTCCCCGACGGCGTCGTCCTCCCCCAGCGCGGCCACCCGGCCGACCAGGATGACGGCGGGCGCCCGCACCCCCCGCTGCTCCGCGGTGGCGGCAATGCTCGCCAGGTCCCCCACGGTGCACCGCTGCTCGGGGGTCCACCCCCGCTCGACCACCGCCACGGGGGTCTCCGGCGGGTAGCCTGCGGCCACGAGTGTCTCGCAGTGCCGGGCCAGGCCGCGCACGCCCATCATGAGGATGAGGGTGTGGCCGTCCCGGTAGGGCACGTGGTGCAGCTCCTCGTGCGCGGTGATGACCGTGAATCCGTGCGCGAGGTCCCGGTGCGTCACGGGGATCCCGGCCGCCGCGGGCACGGAGATGGCCGAGGTCACCCCGGGTACCACCTCGGTCCGGATGCTGTGGGCGTGGCAGTACTCGACCTCTTCGCCCCCGCGGCCGAACACGAACGGGTCCCCGCCCTTCAGCCGCACGACACGGTGCCCGAGCCGCGCCTCCGCAACGAGGGTCTCGTTGATCCGGTCCTGGGTGACCTTGTGGTACCCGGCGCGCTTGCCCACGTCCACGATCCGCGCGTGGTCGGAGAGCTCCGGAAGCAGAGACGTGGGCCCCAGCCGGTCTGCGACCACGACGTCCGCGCCGGCCAGCAGCCGACGGCCGCGCAGCGTGAGCAGGCCGGGGTCGCCGGGCCCGCCACCCACCAGGGCCACGGTGCCCGGGGCCTGCGCGCCCGGTTCGCGCTCCACGCCGTCCTCGGACGCGCGGTGCGCGCCCACGGGGATCTCACCGCTCTCCAGGCGCGCGGCCATCCACGCCGCAACCCGCTTGGCGCGCACCGGGTCGCCCGTGGCATTGACGGCCACCGTCACACCGTGGGCGCGCGCGGTGGCCGGAACCCAGGCAGCGGAGTGCGCGGCGTCGCCGCCCTTGACGCAGAAGACACGACGCCGCTCTGCCTCCCGCGCCACGAGGTCCTGGAGGTCCGGGGAGTCCGTGTGGGCGAGCACGAGCCACGCGCCGTCGAGGTCCTCCGGGGCGAAACCGCGCTCGTGCCAGGTCAGCTCCCCCGCGGTGGCCAGCTCACGCAGGTCACCCGTCACGCGCGGAGCCACGAGGTCGACGACGGCGCCCTCGGCCAGCAGGCCCGGCACCCGCCGCGCCGCGACGGGACCGCCGCCGACCACCAAGACACGGCGTCCGGACAGGTTCAGGCCCAGGGGGTAGGTCATGGCCGGCGGAGCTCCTCGGGCGGGCGGCCCGGGTGAGAGGCCGTCCTCGTGCGGTGGTCCGGGCCCGGGGGCGCGGCGATTGCAGCGAGTGGTCGCCACGGCGGAGCCGACACACCGGGGCACGGTGGGATCCCCGCCATGCTACGCACAGCACCGTCCGCGCCCGCCCGACCCGTCACATACGCGTCACGCGTGTCCCGTCACTCTGTGGCGGCGCCGAGGCGCCAGTACCCCATGAACGAGACGTCGCTGCGGGACACCCCCGCGCTCACGCACATCCGGCGCAGCGACTTCACGCCCGAGGATTCCGCAGCGAGGAACCAGTACGTGCCCCGGCCCTGCGTGCTCGCCGTGTTCCACACGAACTCCGGTTCCTCGGTCGTGGTCCCGGGTGCGCTCGCGGTCCCGGGCTCCGCGCGCCTCCAGCCCCGCCTCGAGCGTTCGCAGAGCCGGGCCCACAGCCACAGCTCCAGTGCCAGGTTGCGTGCCCGGTGCTCCCGGGGCAGCCACGTCCAGGACAGCTCGGTGCCGCCCGCGAGCCGCACACGCAGCGCACGGTCCCCCGGGGACGACTCCGCCCGCTCCAGTGCGCGCGGTCCGGCAGCCCGCGCGGCGTCACCGCCCGTGGGAACTTCCACGGCCACCTCCAGCCGTCGAGGCGGCGCGCAGCTCGTGCCGTCCGCCTGCACCCGCACCCCCCGGTCGAGGCCGTCCACGATCGCCGCCACGGCCGGCAGCGCCGTCTCGTCTCCGGCGAGCACGACGTCCTGCCCGGCGGCCCGGTGCTCGTCCCACGCGGCCCACCAGGCGGCGTCGCCCGCGGGAACCAGCAGCTGGACGTCCTCGCCCTCCCGCGCGGACTCGCCCCACGCGGCCCCGGGGCCCATGCCGTGCTCGGGGTCCCCGTGGAGCACCACGTCGATCGCGAGCTCGGGGACCTCCCGTCCGGCGATGTCCACGGTGGTGGCGTCTCGCACCGTGTAGGTGCGGATCCAGCCGCTCTGCTCGGGCGGCGCGGCCATGAACTCACGGCGCCAACGGGCCACGTCCGAGACGTCCACGTCCAGAAGCTGCCCGCGCCGCGGCGGGACCAGCACCTTGAGGTAGGCGTCGGCGCGTGGACCTGGGCCCTGCTCACCCCACGGCATCGTCCACAGCTGCTCACCCGCCACGCGCACCCGCACAAGGTGCTCGCTCAGCCGCTCGGTACCCGTGACCCGTGCGCTCACGCATGTCAGCTGCGTCACGACCGCGCCCCTTCCGCTGGGGCGTCCGCGCGCCCGGTGGACAGCGGGATCACCACACGGGCCCCGGTGACCTCGTCGTGCAGCACGCGCGCCCGCATGTCGAACACGGAGCTCACGGTCTCGTCCGTCATGACCTCGTGGGCGGGTCCGCGGGCGGCCACGCCGCCGTCCTTCACGGCCACGAGGACATCCGCGTACCGGGCGGCCAGCGAGAGCTCGTGCAGCACCATGACCAGTGTGATGCCGCGGGTCCGCTGCAGCTGGCCCAGAATGTCCAGAATCTCCACCTGGCGGGCGATGTCCAGGTAGGTGGTGGGCTCGTCGAGCAGCAGCACGTCCGTCTGCTGCGCGAGGGCCAGCGCGATCCACACGCGCTGGCGCTGCCCGCCGGACAGTGCGGTGACCTGCCGGTCCACCAGCCCGGCCAGCCCGGTGAGGTCGATGGCCTCGGCCACCGCGGCGTCGTCCTCGGCGCGCCAGCGCCCGAAGGCTCCGCGGTGGGGGTGGCGTCCGCGGGAGACCAGCTCCTGGACGGTCACGCCCTCGGGCGCCAGCGGGTCCTGCGGCAGGAACCCCACGGTGCGCGCGAAACGTCGGCGGTGCCACGCGCTCACGTCCTCCCCGCCCACGAGCACCTGTCCGGAGTCCGCGGTGAGCTGCCGGGCGCACGTGCGCAGCAGCGTGGACTTGCCGCAGCCGTTGGCGCCGACCAGCGCGCTCACGCGCCCCGCGGGGAACGAGACGCTCACGTCCCGCAGGATCGGCGCGCCGCCGTAGCCGACGCTCAGCCCACGCACCTCGAGCGACGACGCCACGCGCTGCCGGTCCCCGGTCGCGTCCACCTGTTCCTGGAGAGCACTCATGCCTCCCCCTTTCCTCGACCGATCAGCAGCCACAGCAGCACGGGCGCGCCCGCGGCGGCCGTGACGACACCCACGGGCAGTGCCAGGGTGGGGATGGCCTCGGCCGCCACGTAGTCCGAGACCACCATGAGCAGTGCACCCACCAGTGCGGCGTGGTGGGCCCTGCCCTCACCACCGCCGAGCCCGCGCGCGACGGGCGCGGCCATGAAGGACACGAACGCCACCGGGCCGACCGTGGCTGCGGCAACGGCCACCAGGGCCACGGCCAGGCCCAGCGCGGCGAGACGCACCCGCGGCACCCGAACGCCCAGCCCGGCCGCGAGCGCGTCGCCCGTTCCGAGGGCGTCCACGGCGGGGACCAGCAGTGCGCACAGGGGCAGCAGCACGAGCAGGGTGAGCACCATCCGGGCGATGTCCTGCCATGATGCGGCGGCAAGCGAGCCGGTGAGCCACTGCATGGCGTCCTGCGCTGCGTAGATGTCCGCGCGGGTGAGCACGGCGTTGATCGCCGCACTCGTGAGCGCGCCCCCCGTCACGCCCGTGAGCACGAGCCTGCCGATGTTCGCGCGCGTCCCCCCGGCGGCCAGGACGACGGCGGCCATGAGGCCGAAACCGCCGGCGAGCGCGCTGAGCGTGACCGCGGCGCCGGAGAGCCCGCCCACGGTGATGGCGAGGACGGCGCCGAGGCCGGCTCCGGAGGAGACGCCCATGATGTCCGGGGAGGCCAGGGGGTTGCGCAGCACCCGCTGGAAGAGGTGGCCCGCGAGGCCGAAGGCGATTCCCGTGAGGATGCCCAGCGCGGTGCGGGGAAGGGTGATCTGCCAGACGATGTAGTCCGCGGGCCCGGTGTAGTCGTGGGCCAGCACGGCGAGCAGGTCCGGCACCGCCACCACGTATTTGCCCAGGGCGATCCGCGCAAAGCTGGCGACCAGGAGGGCGGCGAGCAGTCCGGTGGTCACCCGGCGGGTGCGGCGTCGGGTGCGGGAACGGGAGGCGCGCACGGCGGTGACGGTCTCGGAGCGCTGCGGTGGGTGTGCGGTCAGGGTGCTCACCAGGTCACCGCCTTCCCGCGCAGCACGGCCACGAGGGCCGGGGCGCCGAGCACGACGAGGGCGATGCCCACCTGGATCTCGCGGTCCGGGACGAGCACGCGCGCCACGACGTCGGCGAGCAGCACGATGCTGGGCCCGGCGAGCAGGCACGCCGGAACCACGCGGCGGTAGGACACCCCGGTGAGGACGCGCACCGCGTGGGGCACCAGCAGCCCGCAGAACACGAGCGGTCCCACCAGTGCGGTGGACGTGCCGGCCAGCAGCACCACGGCCAGTCCGGCCAGCGTACGGGTGAGAGCCGGGTGCGTGCCCAGGCCGCGCCCGAGGGCGTCGCCCAGGGTCAGGGTGTCCAGCGAGCGCGCGACGGCCCACCCCAGCAGCAGGCCCACCAGGACCACCGGGGTGGCGAGCAGCAGGAACGAGCCGTCCGGGCGGGTGAGCTCCCCCACCTGCCAGCGGCGGAACGTGTCGAAGGTGGCCTGGTGGCTCAGCAGCACGGAGCTGGTGAGCGCGGTCAGTCCGGCGGAGACGGCGGCGCCCGTGAGGGCCAGGGTCACCGGGCGCGCCCCGCCCCGGGCCGCGGAGGCCAGGGCGTAGACGGCCGCCATGGCGACCGCGGATCCGAGGGCCGCGAGCCAGAGCTGGTCCACCGTGGCGGTGAGGCCCAGGAACGCACCGCCCGTGACCACGGCGAACGCCGCACCCGCGGTGAGGCCCAGGATCCCGGGGTCACCCAGCGGGTTGCGCGTAGCGCCCTGCAGCAGCGCGCCGGCCACGGACAGCGCGGCGCCCGTGAGCACACCGGCCGCCGTGCGCCACACGCGGGTCTGGACCACGGCGCCGTCGATGGCCGTGACTCCGGGAACGTTCTCCGGGTCCCCGAAGAGCACCTGCGGCACGGTGCGCCACGTGGCGTCCAGGGAGATGGGACGCGCGCCGCACGAGACGGAGAGCACCACCGCCGCGGCCAGCACGGCGAGCAGGACCAGCCACAGGACCGGCCCGCGCGCCGTCCTGCGTGCGCGGGTGGAGCCCCGGGCCTCGGGGCGGACGGCGGTGGCGCTCACGCTCACGGAGGTCAGGCCCCCAGGGCGTTCTTGATCGCCGGGACGTGTGCGTCCAGCGCGTGCGGCATGGACAGCGGCGAGGACGAGTAGCCCGAGAGCACATCCGGCTTGGAGGTCAGGAACAGCCCGTGGCCGTCCTTGATCGCCGGGATCGTCTTGAGCACGGAGTCGGTGCGGAACTTCTCCGCCTGGGCGTCATCCTCTGCGGCCGCCACGAAGAGGTCGCTCTGCAGCTCGTCCGCCCGCTCCTTGGGCCACTCGCGCCAGAACTCGTCACCGTCGATGTTCTCGGTGACCACCGGGGCCAGGCTCAGGCCCAGCGAGGTGAGGAAGCGGGGCCGCCCGTCCGTGGGGCCGTAGAAGCCCAGGCTCTGGGTGACGTCCCCGTAGATGAAGGTCTTGCCCTTGGCGTCCCCGAGGTCCTCCGAGCGCTTGCTGACGAGCTCCTCGGTCTGCGAGACGAGGTCGTCACCGGCCTGGGAGCGGCCCAGGGCCTTGGCGGTGAGCTTCTGCATGTCCTGCCACGAGTTCACCCACGGGCCCGTGGGGTAGGCCACCACGGGGGCGATCTCGGTGAGGCGCGTGTACTCGTCCTGGGTCACCCCGGAGTTCACGGCGATGATCAGGTCCGGGCTCAGCTGCGCGATCTCGGTGAAGTTCACGCCGTCCGACTCGTCGATGGTCGTGGGGCTCTGCCCGCCCAGCTCGGTCACCTTGGCGTCGAACCAGTCCGTGGAGCCCTTGTCGTTGCCGCCCCACGAGACCTTGGTCATCCCCACGGGGACCACGCCGAGGGCCGCCACGAAGTCCTGGGTGTTGCTCGCGCCCACGCACACGACGCGCTCGGGGGCCTTCTCCACGGTGGTGCTGCCGAGCTTGTGCTCGACCGTCACGGGGAACGCGTCGGTGGGCGTGGACGAGGCGGTCGCCCCCGGGGTCGCGGCGCCATCGCCTCCGCGGGATCCGGTGGAGCACGCGGCGAGGCCCACGATGGAGGCCAGGGCCAGGCCGGAGCCGAGGACGGCGCGGCGGCTGAGCTGGTGACGGGGCTGGGGCAGGTCGCGGGGCATGGGCTCTCCTGGAGCAAAGAATTTGATAAGGCTCGCCTAACCTAATTCCTCGTCCCGGCGCTGGCAAGCGGAGACCGCCCCGTGCTCCAGAGGTTCCCCGCCGCCACGCGGGGCCACGCTCAACTGGTGGTGCGGATCACCTTGTGCGGTGCCGCCTGGGCCACGGGCTTGAGGGTGAGGGTGTCGATGTCCACGTGGTGCGGCAGCTCCACCGCGAACGCGCAGACCTCAGCCACGTCCCGGCCCGTGAGCGGCTTCTCGACACCCTCGTAGACCTTGTCCGCACCCTCGGCGTCCCCGTCCAGGCGGCGCAGCGAGAACTCCGGGGTGTGCACCATCCCGGGCGCGATCTCGACCACGCGCACGTTGTGCTCCGCCTCCTCCAGCCGCAGCGCCTCGGTCATGGCGCGCTCCGCGTACTTCGCGGCGTTGTACCCGGAGCCGCCCTCGTAGGCGCGCATGGCGGCGAGCGAGGTCAGGTTCAGCACCGTGCCCTCCCCGTTGGCCCGCAGCGCGGGCAGGAACGCGCGGGTCACCCGCAGCGTGCCGAGCACGTTGACCTCGTACATCCACTGCCAGCGGTCCACGTCCGCGTCCGCCACGGAGTCCGTGCCGCGCGCCCCGCCCGAGATGTTGAGCAGGGCGTCCACCGTGCCGGCCTCGCCCAGCACACGGTCCCGCAGCGCGTCCACCTGCGCCTGGTCGGTGATGTCCGTGGGCACCGGTACCGCGCCGGTGCGCTCGGCCAGCTCCGCGAGCCGGTCCTCGCGGCGGGCCACGGCGTAGACGGTCCACCCGCTCGCGCGCAGCCGTTCCACGGTGGCCTCTCCGATTCCCGTGGAGGCCCCGGAGACCACGGCCACCTTGCCGTCGCCGAGCCGGGCGGGGGCGGGATACGTCGATTCCGTGCTGTTCGTCATGCCCCCGATTCTACCGACGACGCCGCCCGCACCCGGCCCCGTAGGACCGCAACCGTGCGCCGCGCACCGGCGCGGGCGGCGTCGTCGCCCCCTCTGGACGGGCCCGGGCCCCGGGCTCCCGTGAGAGACTGGGAGGCATGGCACAAGAGACGACGGGTACAGACACGCCCACGCACACCGAGAGCACAACCCCCGCCGCAGTGGCGGTCCCGGAGAAGCCAGCCCTGGAGGGCCTGGAGGACAAGTACGCCACGCAGTGGCGCGAGAACGGGACGTACGCGTTCCGCGAGCACACCGACCGTGCGTCCGTGTACTCGATCGACACCCCCCCGCCCACGGCCTCGGGCTCCCTGCACGTGGGGCACATGTTCTCCTACACGCAGACGGACGTCATTGCCCGCTACCAGCGCATGAGCGGCAAGAACGTGTTCTACCCCCTGGGCTGGGACGACAACGGCCTGCCCACCGAGCGCCGCGTGCAGAACTACTACGGGGTGCGCTGCGAGCCCGGCCGACCCTACGTCGAGGGCTACCGGCCCCCGGAGAAGCCCGCCAAGAACCAGCGCGACTGGGACGTCGTGTCCCGGCAGAACTTCATCGAGCTGTGCGAAGAGCTCGCCGTTGAGGACGAGAAGGTCTTCGAGCACCTCTTCTCCACCCTCGGGCTGTCCGTGGACTGGAACCGCACCTACCGCACGATCGACGCCCACTCCCGCAGGGTCTCCCAGCTCGCGTTCCTCAAGGATCTCGAGGCCGGCAACGCCTACATGGCCGAGGCCCCCACCATGTGGGACGTCACCTTCCGCACCGCGGTGGCCCAGGCCGAGCTCGAGGACCGCGAGCGCGAGGGCGCCTACCACCGGATCTCGTTCCACCAGCACGACGGCGGGAAGGTCTTCATCGAGACCACGCGCCCCGAGCTGCTGCCCGCGTGCGTGGCCCTGGTGGCCCACCCGGACGACGAACGCTACCAGCACCTCTTCGGCACCACGGTGCGCTCGCCGCTGTTCGACGTGGAGGTCGAGGTCCGAGCCCACCCGCTCGCGAAGCCGGACAAGGGCTCGGGCATCGCCATGATCTGCACCTTCGGCGACCTCACGGACGTCACCTGGTGGCGTGAGCTGAACCTGCCCACGCGCGCCCTGATCGGCCGTGACGGCCGCTTCACCGCCGAGCAGCCCGAGTGGATCGCGGACGGCGCCCCGGCCGAGCACTACGCGGAGGTGGCCGGCAAGACCGTGTTCTCCGCGCAGAAGGCCGTGGTGGAGATGCTCACCGCCTCCGGCGACCTCGAGGGCGAGCCGAAGAAGATCATGCACCCGGTGAACTTCTACGAGAAGGGCGACAAGCCCCTCGAGGTGGTCACCTCCCGCCAGTGGTACATCCGCAACGGCGGGCGGGACCCCGAGCGGCGCGAGGACCTGATCCAGCGCGGCCGCGAGATGGCCTGGCACCCCTCGTTCATGCGCTCCCGCTATGAGAACTGGATCGAGGGTCTGAACGGGGACTGGCTGATCTCCCGCCAGCGCTTCTTCGGCGTGCCCTTCCCCGTCTGGTACCCGCTGGACGCCTCCGGTGAGCCGGACTACGAGCACCCCGTGCTGCCGTCCCACGAGCAGCTGCCGGTGGATCCCGCGACGGACACCGCTCCCGGCTACACCGAGGAGCAGCGCGACCAGCCGGGCGGGTTCATGGCGGACCCTGACGTGCTGGACACCTGGGCCACCTCCTCCCTGACCCCGCAGATCGCCACAGGATGGGGCGTGGACGAGGAGCTGCACGCCAAGACGTTCCCCATGGACCTGCGCCCCCAGGGCCACGACATCATCCGCACCTGGCTGTTCTCCACCGTGGTGCGCGCGGAGACGCTGGCCGGGACCGTGCCGTGGACCAACACGGCGCTGTCCGGGTGGATCCTGGACCCGGACCGCAAGAAGATGTCCAAGTCCAAGGGCAACGTGGTGGTCCCCAACGACGTCCTCGAGAAGTACGGAGCGGACGCCGTTCGCTACTGGGCCGCCTCGGCCCGCCTGGGCGCGGACACCGCGTACGACGAGGGGCAGATGAAGATTGGGCGCCGCCTGGCCATCAAGCTGCTCAACGCCTCCAAGTTCGTGCTCGCGCAGGGTGTCACCGAGGCCTCCGTGCTGGGCTCGGGGACGGACGCCTCGGTGGTCGGCAACGACCTGGACCGTGCCCTGCTCGCGCAGCTGGCCGACGTCGTGGAGCGTTCGACCACCGCGTTCCGCGAGTACGAGTACGCCCGCGCGCTGCAGCTGATTGAGTCCTTCTTCTGGACGTTCACGGACGACTACGTGGAGCTCGTGAAGGACCGGGCGTACGGCTCCCGCGGTGCCGAGGCCCAGGCCTCGGTGCACGCCGCGCTGGCCACCACCCTGGACACGCTGCTGCGGCTGTTCGCACCGTTCATCCCGTTCGCCACCGAAGAGGTCTGGTCCTGGTGGCGCGCGGGCTCCGTGCACCGCGCCTCGTGGCCCGTCACGGACGGCTACGCGGGGCTCGCGCGCGACGGCGATCCCGAGGTCCTCACGGTGGTGGGCGAGGCCCTGTCCGGGCTGCGCAAGTCCAAGTCCGAGGCCAAGGTCAAGCAGCGCACCGCCGTGGAGTCAGCCACCATCTCCGCCCCGGCGGACGTCCTGGCCCGCCTGCGCGGCGGCCTGGACGACCTCGAGGCGGCCGGCAACGCCGCGGACGTCACCCTCACGGAGGCGGACGGCGAGCTGGCCGTGAGCGACGTCGTGCTGGAGCAGACCGAGCAGGCCTGATCCGCCGACGAGCGGAGTCCGTCTCGACGGACGACGCGTCGGAGAGCGCCCCGGTGACCTCGACAGGTCACCGGGGCGCTCTCAGCATGAACCACCGGCTCGTCCCCGCGCGGAGCGGGCCACCCTCCCACACCAGAAAGCTCGATCCCATGAAGAAGTCCCTCTCCCTCGCCGCCCTGGCCCTCCTCGCGCTCACCGGTTGCTCTGCCGGTCAGAACGGGACCGGCTCCTCGCAGGAGGCCTCCGACCACGGCACGTTCGAGGGCGTGACGAACTGGGAGGGCTCCGGAGACGACGGCGTGGCGTTTAGGGCCACAGCAGACGTGGCAGCCCCGGCCGGGGTCGAGGAAGCACGCACGCTCATGAAGAAGTCGGAGACGCCCCTGCACTTCCTCGCCGTGACAGTGGACAACATCCACGGCACACAACCGGTCAGTGCCAGCAGCGCCTCCTTCACCACTCCCGAGGGCGAGCTCGTCGAATACACGATGGTCGGCGACTACCTCAACGACTACGAGGCCGCCGAGAGCGAGAGCGGTGACGCCGAGAACCGGGTCATCGACGTGCACAACGCGTTCTCCAGCGACGAGTACGAGGTGGTCGCGGGACAGAAGAAGACGGTGGTGCTCGCCTCGGAGAACGACTACCCGCACGACGTCACGCACGCCACCGTCAACGGAACGACGTCGCTCGCGCCGTCCGAGACCTCTGCCGAGACCGACAAGGCCACGGGAGCCCCCGAGCCCAGCGAGGCCGTGGGCAGCAACGACAAACTGGCCGACCTCAACGGGACCACGTTGAAGGGCAATGACATCAACTTCCGGATCTTCAGCCCCAACGCGCAGAAGGACCTCAACGCCGCAATGCCTACGCAGCTGAAGGGTGCCTGGGGCGCGCTGTGCTCCGACGCCGCCACCGAGGAGCAGCTGAAGGAGACGGGAGCCACCGCGAACGGGCACCACTGGCGACCGTTCCAGTACGCGGTGTCGGAGAGTGGCGTGGGAGCCCTCAGCGGCAACGCCGACTACAAGGAGTACGAAGCCGCCTCTCTGGCAGGGATGTCCCACGGCGGGGTCTGCGCCGTGATCCAGTCACCCGACGAGTCCGCCGCCACGGAAACCCACTTGGCGACCGTCGGCCACTACCTGGGCAACTCGACGCTGGAGAGCACTGTCGAGGTGAAGTGATTCCCGCACCACGGGACGTGGAAGAACTGCCGGTGCTCAGCAGGGCCAAGCAGCGCCGCCGCAGTACGTGTTCCAGCCCCCGTGGGTGATGATGAACGGGTGACTCTGCCCTCAGCGCCTCCCCCGTCCGGCGACTGCCGGATCCTGCGACGGACCGGCCGCATCCTGCGCCGCGCGGTGCTGGCCGGCGTCGTCGGTCTCGTGCTGCTCACGGTTGCCAGCGTGGTGGGCAACGCCGTAACCACCCCGCCCGACACCCTCGAACCCGAGGCGGGCGCGTACGCGGACGTAAGCGGCGTGGCCGTCCACTACGAGCACTGGGCCGCGACCGGGAAGCACACCTCCGCCGACCCCGCGCCCGTGGTCCTGCTCCCCGGCTTCGCGGAGTCCACGGTCGCCTTCCGTGCCACCGCACCCCTGATCGCCGCGCAGGGCCGGGACGTCTACGCGTTCGACCTCCCCGGATTCGGCTACACCCGCGGCGCGGACACCGAGGACGTGCGGTTGCAGGCGGACCTCGTCGCGGGCTCGATCCGGGCGCCGGGAATTCCCCGGCCCGTCGTCGTTGGCCACTCCCTCGGCGCGGCCGTGGCCGGGGGAACCGCGCTGTGGCATCCGGAGGACGTGGGCGGTGTGATCTTCGCGGACGGCGACGCCCAGGACCTGAACTTCGGTGACGGCACCTGGCGGGCCCGCATCGCCCGCCTGCCGTACACCACGAGCGCGTACCGAATCTTTACCCGCTTCACGTGGCTCAACCGCGCGGCCTTGGCCGGCTCGTGCGGCTCCGCGTGCACGGCGTTCCACGGTGACGACGGCGCCCGCCTCGCCCAGCAGTGGATGCGCCCGCTCATGCAGGGGGACGTGGAGCACTCCCTGCTGGGCAGCGCCGGGCGCAGCGGCATCCTGCACCTGCAGGAGGACCAGACGCGCGCGGTCACCGTTCCCCGCGCCATCATCTGGGGTGCGGAGGACACCCGATCCGGGGGCTCGCTCCAGGACACCCGGGACCGGCTCGGACACCCGGAGGAGCGGATTGTCGACGGTGCCGCGCACGACGTCATGAACGCCCAGCCCCGGGCCTTTGCCGACGCCGTCGGGGCCCTCGCGGGCGGCATGGACCGGCACTGATCCCGCCTGGTTTCGACCGGAGGCGGTAACGGCACGCGTCTCCCCCCGGGCGCCCGAACGGCGGGACGGGTTCACCTGGAGCGGCTCGCGGGGCCGACCCGAGGACGACGCACCCCCGCCCCGGTGACCTTCTCAGGCCACCGGGGCGGGGTCTGCCACTCGCTGTGCGGGAGCGGACTCAGCTGAAGTCCGGGCCCTTCTCGCGCCCGCGCTTGAGCTCGTAGAAGCCGGGGTAGGACGCCAGCGCCAGGGCGCCGTCCCAGACCTTGCCGGCCTCCTCGCCCTTGGGCGCCGGGGTGAACACGGGACCGAAGAAGCCCACGCCGTTCACGGCGATGCACGGGGTGCCGATGTCCTGACCCGCCACGGCACGGGCCTCGTCCGTGGACGCCCGGATGGCGTCGTCGTACTCGGTGGAGTTCTTGGCCGCGGCGAGGTCTGCCGGCAGACCGACCTCTGCGAGGGACTCGGTGATGATCGCCTCGAGGTCCTGCATGCCACCGGGGTGACGACGGGAGCCCATGGCGTCGTAGAGCTTCTTGTAGTACTCGCCGCCGTGCTGCTCGGCCGCGGCCTGGATCACGCGCACGAGCCACATGGACTCGTCGTGGCCGTGGTGGTGGTTCTCGGGGTTGTCCTCGTTGAGGATGCCCAGGGAGATGATCTTCCAGTCCACGTCCACGTCCCGGATGCGCACGACCTCCTCCATCCAGCGGGAGGTCATCCACGCCCACGGGCACAGGGGGTCGAACCAGAAATCGACGTGCTGCTTCTCAGACATACTGAATCCTTTCGTGCGTTCTGCGCGGTCTCACGCGGACTTGTGACGTCGCCGCTCGGCCTCGATCATCTCGTGCGTGAAGATCTCGGGGTCCGCGATCTTCGCCACGGCGTCTTCGGTCACGAGCACAGCGGCGATGTCGTCGCGGCCCGGGAGGTCGAACATGACGGGCATGAGGATGTCCTCGAGGATCGCGCGCAGGCCGCGCGCTCCCGTGCCGCGCTCGATCGCCAACTCTGCAATGGCCTCCAGCGCCTGGGGGTCGAAGGTGAGCTCCACCCCGTCGAGCTGGAAGAGCTTGCGGTACTGCTTGACCAGGGCGTTGCGCGGCTCCGTGAGGATCCGCACCATGTCCGGCACCGAGAGCTTGGAGAGGGTGGTCACCACGGGCAGCCGCCCGATGAACTCCGGGATCAGTCCGAACTTCAGCAGGTCCTCCGGCTGCACCTGGCCCGTGAGGTCCACCTCGGAGGTGTCCTTGATGGGCGCCCCGAAGCCGATGCCCTTCTTTCCCGTGCGCTGCTGGACGATCTCCTCCAGCCCCGCGAACGCCCCGGCGACGATGAAGAGCACGTTGGTGGTGTCCAGGTGCAGGAACTCCTGCTGCGGGTGCTTGCGCCCACCCTGCGGAGGAACCGAGGCGACGGTGCCCTCGAGGATCTTCAGGAGCGCCTGCTGGACCCCTTCGCCCGATACGTCGCGCGTGATCGAGGGGTTCTCCGATTTACGCGAAATCTTGTCGATCTCGTCAATGTAAATAATCCCCTGCTCCGCCTTCTTGATATCGAAATCAGCGGCCTGGATGAGTTTGAGAAGAATGTTCTCAACGTCTTCACCGACGTAACCTGCTTCCGTGAGGCTCGTGGCGTCCGCCACGGCGAACGGCACGTCCAGCTTCTTGGCGAGCGACTGCGCTAGGTATGTCTTGCCGGAGCCCGTGGGGCCCACCAGGAGGATGTTGGACTTGGCGACCTCGATGGCCTCCTCGTCCCCCTCGGAACCGGCGATCGACAGCGTGTGCCCGGAGACACCGGCCCGGATGCGCTTGTAGTGGTTGTAGACGGCCACTGCCAGGGCGCGCTTGGCGGGCTCCTGCCCGATCACGTACTCCTGCAGGTGGTCGTAGATCTGCTGCGGGCGGGGAAGCTCCGCCTGGTCCGTCTCCGTGACCTCGGTGAGTTCTTCCTCGATGATCTCGTTGCACAGCTCGATGCACTCGTCACAGATGTACACGCGCGGGCCGGCGATGAGTTTGCGCACCTGCTTCTGGCTCTTGCCGCAGAAGGAGCACTTGAGCAGGTCGACGCTCTCTCCGATGCGCGCCATGTATCAGCCTCACACTTCGTCTCGACGGATGCTGGAACCACTCTAGGCGAGCCGTTCCGGCCGCGCCCAATCCCCCACGGACGCATGACGGTCACGACGCCCCGTGACGGGTGCGCCTTGACCGTGCGGTGCGTCCTGGCCCTGGGCCTCTCAGGCCTGGGTGACCGTGGAGGGCTTGTTGATCTTGCGGGAGCCGAGCACCTGGTCGATGATCCCGTACTCCTGGGCCTCCCTGGCCGTGAGGATCTTGTCGCGCTCGATGTCGCGGTTGATCTCCTGCACGTCCTTGTTCGTGTGCAGCGCCATGGTCTCCTCGAGCCACGTGCGCATGCGCATGATCTCGTTGGCCTGGATCTCGATGTCCGAGGCCTGGCCGCCGCCCTGGCCCTCCATGGCAGGCTGGTGGATCAGCACGCGGGCGTTGGGCAGCGCGAGGCGCTTGCCCGGGGTGCCGCCGGCAAGCAGCACGGAGGCCGCGGACGCCGCCTGGCCCAGGCACACGGTCTGGATCTCCGGGCGGATGTACTGCATGGTGTCGTAGATGGCCGTCATGGCCGTGAACGAGCCGCCCGGGGAGTTGATGTACATGGTGATGTCCCGGTCCGGGTCCTGGGACTCGAGCACGAGCAGCTGCGCCATGATGTCGTCCGCGGAGGTGTCGTCCACCTGAACGCCCAGGAAGATGATGCGGTCTTCGAACAGCTTGGTGTACGGGTTCTGACGGCGGTAGCCGTACGGGGTGCGTTCCTCGAAGTCGGGGATCACGTAGCGGCTGCTGGGCAGCTGCGGTGCGGTGGCGTGTGGCAGGTTCATTGGTCCGTCCTGAAAAGTCTGTGGATGGTTCGTGGCAGCGCGGGAGCGGGCTACTGCGAGTCCTTCATGGTCCCGCCGCCGCCGGTCACGTTGCCGGCGGACTGCGCGATCTGGTCGAAGAAGCCGTACTCCAGGGCGCGCGGGGCGTCGAACCAGTTGTCGCGGTCGTTGTCGCGCAGGATGGTCTCGAGGCTCTGGCCGGTCTGCTCGGCGGTGAGCTCCGCGAGGCGCTGCTTCATGGACAGGATCAGCTCCGCCTGCACGCGAATGTCCGACGCGGTGCCGCCCATGCCGCCCGAGGGCTGGTGCATGAGGATCCGGGCGTTGGGCGTGGCGTAGCGCTTGCCCTTGGTCCCGGAGGAGAGCAGGAACTGACCCATGGATGCGGCGAGGCCGGTGGCCACGGTGACGACGTCGTTCGGGATCAGCTGCATGGTGTCGTAGATGGCCATGCCCGCGGTCACCGAGCCGCCCGGGGAGTTGATGTAGAGGTAGATGTCCGCCTCCGGGTCCTCCGCCGAGAGCAGGAGCATCTGGGAGCAGATCAGGTTCGCGTTGGTGTCGCGCACCTCGGAGCCCAGCCAGATGATGCGCTCCTTGAGGAGCCGGTTGTAGACGTAGTCGTCCTGACCGCCCGGTGCCATGTCCTCCATGCGCGGAGTGGCCGGTGCGGCACCGTACGGCTGAATGGGAGTGGAGGTCATGAATGCCCTCTTTCTTCTGGACGGGTCCGAGCTGCCCGAACGGCACGCCCGGACCCACGATCACTTGCTGTCTCAGAAGCGTAGTAGCCGCCCCGCGGCCTGTGGCCCGGTGGTCCGGGCTGTTCGCTGGTGGCGCATGGTGGCACGCGGACAGCGAAACGCCACGGCCACCCCGCGTGCGTGCGGGGTGCCGTGGCGTCTCGTGGGCCGCCGCACCAGGTCTCCCTGGCACCACGGCGGGTGGGATCACTCGGCCTCGGTGGCCTCGGTGTTCTCAGCGTCGTCGGCGGTGCCCACGAAAGAGGACAGGTCCACGGTCTCGCCGTTGGAGTCCTTCACAGTGGCGGTCTCCAGAACCTTTCCCAGGGCCTTGCGGCGGCGAACCTCGCCCACCATCATCCCGGCCTGGCCGGAACCGTCGAGCATCTGCGCGAACTGGTTCGGGTCCATGCCGTACTGCTGGGACATGTTGATGATGTAGTCGATCAGCTCGGACTGCTCCACGCCGACCTCTTCGGCCTCGGCCACGGCGTCCAGGATGATCTCGTTGCGGAACGCGGTCTCGGCGTTCTTGCGGACCTCCGCGCGGTGCTCCTCGGTGTCGTGACCGGGCTCCGCGGAGGCCTGGGCCTGCTCGGAGTCGAAGTGCTGGGCGACCTGGTCCTCGACGACCTTCTCGGGCACGGGGACCTCGATGAGCTCCACGAGCTTGTCGAGGACCTTGTCGCGGGCCTCGATGCCCTGCTCGACCACGGCGGACTCGGCGGCCTGCTTCTTCAGGTCCTCCTTGAGCTCCTCGATGGTGTCGAACTCGGAGGCCAGCTGGGCGAACTCGTCGTCGGCCTCGGGCAACTCGCGCTCCTTGACGGCGGTGACCTTGACCTTCACGGTCGCCTGCTCGCCGGAGTGCTCGCCACCGGCCAGGGTGGTCTCGAAGGTGGCGTCCTCGCCGGCCGAGAGACCCGTGACGGCCTCGTCCATGCCCTCGAGCATGGTGCCGGAGCCCACCTCGTAGGAGAGGTCGTTCGCGGCGTCGACCTCGTCGCCATCCACGAGCGCCTGCAGGTCGAGGGTCACGTGGTCACCCTCGGCGGCGGGGCGGTCCACGGACTTCAGGGTGCCGAAACGGGCACGCAGCTCGTCGAGAGCCTTCTGCTCGTCCTCGGCGGTGGCCTCACGCGCCTCGACCTCGATCTCGAGGCCCTTGTAGTCGGGCAGCTCGATGTCGGGGCGGATGGCCACGGAGATCTCGACCTTGGTGTCGGCCTCGCGATCGTCCTGCTCCGGCTTGGAGAGGACCTCGACCTGCGGCTGCGACAGCGGGGTGAGCTCGTTCTCGGCCAGCGCCTGCTGGTAGAAGGAGTTGAGGCCCTCGTTCAGGGCGTTCTCCACGACGAAGTCGAAGCCCACGCGCTGGTCGATGAGCTTGGAGGGCACCTTGCCCTTGCGGAAACCGGGGATCTGGATCTGGTTGCCCAGCTCCTTGTAGGTCTCCTGGAGGAAAGGCTTCAGATCCTCGTAGGCGATCTCCATGGTGATCTTCGCCTCGGTGGGATTGAGTTTTTCGACGGCGCTCTTCACTTCCGCTGTACTCCTGGGATCGTAGGGTGACTGCCTGCAACGGACCGGGGTCGGTCCGGTGGGTCCACGGGCTGCACGGCACGGGCCGTTGCGCCCAGACGTCGGGGTGACAGGACTCGAACCTGCGATCTCCTGCTCCCAAAGCAGGCGCGCTAGCCACTGCGCTACACCCCGTGGCCGCGTGCGGGGCACGCGAATTCCTCCCGCGCGCACCACTGCTGGAGGCGCGCGGACCGGGCGTCGGCGCGCCCGTGGGCGGCCGACAACACGACAGTCTATCGTGCCGAACGCCCGAGCCCGTAAATCCGGCCCCGGACCGGGCGCCGCGGGTGGCACGGCCCACGGTGCTCGTGTACTGTCTTCAACGTTCCCGGGGGCGTAGCTCAATGGTAGAGCCCCAGTCTTCCAAACTGGCTACGCGGGTTCGATTCCCGTCGCCCCCTCGTCATTGCGAATGAAACCCCGCAGCCACCGGTTGCGGGGTTTTTCGCGTGTCGGCCAAGAACGCGTCACCACCGGGACGAGAGCACGCCGACGACGCCGCCCTGCTGGCTTCTGCGGACCTCAGGCCTGGCACACGGGGCACCAGTACAGGCCCCGGCCGTTGAGGTCCCGCTTGAGCACGGTCGCCCCGCAGTGCAGGCAGTCCTGGCCGTGGCGGTGGTAGACGTAGTTTGCGTGCTCGGGCCACGCCTCGGACTCGGGCACACCCGGGCGGTCCGCGAGGTCCGTGGTGATGATCCGCCCCACCCGCGCGCCCACGGCCATGAGCGCCACGTTCTCCTCCCACAGCCCCAGCAGCTCATCGCGCGTCAGGGAGCTGCCGGGTCGCAGGGGATCCACCCCGCGGCGGAAGAGAGACTCGGCGCGGAAGATGTTGCCGATCCCGGAGACCACGTTCTGCTCCATGAGCAGCACGCCAACTGCCCGCCTGCTGCGACCGGCAGCCGCGAGGAACGGCTCGGGGTCCGCCTGAGGATCCAGCGGATCGGGTCCGAGCTTCGCCTCGGCGGCCCGGGCCTCCTCCGGCGTCTCCACTGTGCACAGCGCGGGACCGCGCAGGTCCGCCCAGCCGTGCTCTCCCACGAGCCGGGCCCGCACGGCACCCACCGGGGCCTCGGGAACGACCCGTCCGGCGTCGTCGTAGGTCACGGCGTCCGCCTCCGCGCTGCCGGTCTCCCGCTCCCCCACGCGGCGCGGCGCGCCGATCGACGACGCCGCCGCGAACGTCTCGTCCCCCGCGAAGCTCCACGCCCCGTAGATCCCGAGGTGCGAGCGCAGCACGAGCACGTCCGACGGCTCCTCCGGCGCGGTGAAGTCCAGGTACAAGTGCTTGCCGTGGGCGCGGGCGCTCGTGAGCACGCGGCCGTCGACCAGCGCGGCACCGGCGGCGAAACGCCCCTGCGGGCTGCTCACGCGCAGCTGCTGGCCTTCGAAGAGGTCCCCGAGCTGGCGGGCGAGCCGGTGGATCGAGTGTCCCTCGGGCACGCGGGAGCCCTCAGCCGCGGGTGAACGGGCGGGGCGTGATCGCGGACAGCCTGCCTGCGATGTCCCCGGTGCGCTCGTACTCGGCGAGCTGCTCGATCCTGCGCACGTGGCGCTCTTCGTCCGAGAACGGCTCCTCCAAAAACGCGACGACGAGCTGCAGCGCCTCCTCCTTCTCGTGCTGGCGACCGCCCAGGGAGACCACCTGCGCGTTGTTGTGCTCCCGGGCCAGACGTGCGGTGTCCAGGTTCCAGGCCAGGGCGGCGCGGATCCCGGCCACCTTGTTGGCGGCCATCTGCTCGCCGTTGCCGGAGCCGCCGAGCACGATGCCCAGGGAGTCGAGACCGTTCTCGCGGTCCTCGCGCACACCGAGTGCCGCGCTGATGCAGAACGCCGGGTAGTCGTCTGCGGCGTCGTACTCCTCGGGGCCGTGGTCGATCAGCTCGTAGCCCCGCTCCGTGAGCTGCTCCATGAGGTAGTGGGACAGCTCGAGGCCGGCGTGGTCGGTGGCGATGTGCACGCGCATGGGTCTTCTGCAACTCCTAGGTGGTTTCCCGCAGACGTCCCCCGCCGCGCCGGACGGGACGCGGACCGGGAAACAGGACGTGCCCAGCCTATCGCCGCGGCCGGACCCTGCGCCGTCGCCCCTCGGCCGCGGCGCCACCGGGCCACCGGGCTGCACGACCGCTGTGGGCCTCGGGTCTTGCGACGACTGTCATAATGGCCCAATGCCCCGCGTGGGCATGGAAGTGTCGTCGAGGAGAGGAACGCCGTCGTGCCCGGAACCAATCTGACCCGAGCGGAGGCCGCCCAACGCGCGCGGACCATCTCGGTGGAGTCCTACCGCGTGGCCCTGGACCTCACCCGGGGGGCGGAGACCTTCCCGGCGCGCACCACCGTGGTGTTCACGGCCGAGCCCGGGTCCGAGACGTTCATCGACGCGGTCACGGCCTCCGTGGAGTCGGTGACCCTCAACGGCGAGTCCCTGGGCCCCGCGGAGGTCAGCGACGGCGAGCGCATCCAGCTCCCCGGCCTCGCGGAGCACAACGAACTGGTGGTCGAGTCCACCATGTTCTACATGAACACCGGCGAGGGCCTGCACCGCTTCGTGGACCCCGCGGACGGCGAGGTCTACCTCTACTCGCAGTTCGAGGTCGCGGACACGCGGCGCATGTTCCCCGTGTTCGAGCAGCCGGACCTCAAGGCCGCGTTCGAGTTCTCCGTGACCGCACCGGAGACCTGGCAGGTGGTCTCCAACCAGCCCACCCCCGAGCCCGTGGCCGTCTCCGGCGGGGTGGCCCGCTGGGACTTCTCCCCCACGCCGGTGATGTCCTGCTACGTGACCGCGCTGATCGCCGGACCGTACCTGAAGACCACCGACAGCCTGGTCTCTGCGGACGGCCGCACCGTGGACCTCGGCCTGTTCGCCCGCCGCTCCCTGTTCGAGCACATGGACGCGGACGAGATGTTCGAGATCACCAAGCAGGGCTTCGAGTTCTACGAGTCGCAGTTCGGCGTGCCCTACCCGTTCGAGAAGTACGACCAGCTCTTCGTGCCCCAGTTCAACGCCGGCGCCATGGAGAACGCGGGCGCCGTGACCTTCGTGGAGTCCTACATCTTCCGCTCCAAGCCGGCCCAGGCCCTCGTGGAGCGCCGCGCGATCACCGTTCTGCACGAGCTGGCCCACATGTGGTTCGGGGACCTCGTGACGATGCGCTGGTGGAACGACCTGTGGCTCAACGAGTCATTCGCGGAGTACATGTCCACCCTCGCGTGCGCGCAGAACACCAGGTACACGAACGCGTGGACCACGTTCGCCGCCGGTGAGAAGTCCTGGGGCTACGCGCAGGACCAGCTGCCCACCACGCACCCCATCAAGGCAGAGATCCCGGACCTCGAGGCCGTCCTGGTGAACTTCGACGGGATCACCTACGCCAAGGGCGCGTCCGTGCTCAAGCAGCTCGTCGCGTGGGTGGGCCAGAAGGAGTTCATGGCGGGGCTCAACCGCTACTTCGGCAAGCACGCGTGGTCCAACACCGAGCTCTCCGACCTCATGGTGGAGCTGGAGGCGGCGAGCGGTCGCGACCTCAAGCGGTGGTCCGAGCGCTGGCTCGAGACCGCCGGGGTGAACACCCTGATCCCCCGAATGACCGCGGACGCGGACGGGGTCATCACGTCCTTCGCGATCGAGCAGATCGGCCAGGAGGGCCACCCTACGCTGCGCCCGCACCGCGTGGCTGTGGGCTTCTACGACCACCGCGAGGACACCGGCCGGCTGAGCCGCACACTGCGCGTGGAACTGGACGTGGACGGCGAGCTCACGCAGGTCCCCGACCTCGTGGGCCGAGAGCGCCCGGACCTCGTGCTTCTCAACGACGACGATCTCGCCTACGCCAAGATCCGCCTGGACGAGTGCTCCCTGGCCACCGCGATGAACCACCTGGGCGACTTCGACGAGTCCCTGCCGCGCTCCCTCGTGTGGGCCGCGGCCTGGGACTCCGTGCACGACGGAGTGAGCCCCGCGAGCGACTACGTGCGCCTGGTGCTCGCCAACGTGGGCCACGAGACGGACTCCACGACCGTGCAGGTGCAGCTGCGCCAGCTGGACACCGCCCTGGACCACTACCTCGCCCCCGAGCACGCGCAGCAGGTCCGGGAGGACGCCGCGGAGAGCCTGTGGCGCCTGGTCGAGGAGTCCGAGGCGGGTTCCGACCACCAGTGGCAGTTCTTCCGCGCGTTCCTGCGCCGGGCGTGCACGGACGCCCAGATCGAGCGTGTGGCGGGCTTCTCCCGCGGCGAGGGCGTCCCCGAGGGCCTGGAGCTGGACACCGACACCCGCTGGGCCGTGCTGATCGCCCTCGTGGCGGCCGGCCGCAAGGGCGCCGACGACATTGCGGCGGCCCTGCGCGAGGACAACACCGAGACGGGTGCCATCGCGGCTGCGACCGCGTCCGCAGCGATCCCCACGCCGGAGGCCAAGGCGAACACCTGGCGCCTCGTGGTGGAGCAGGGCGCCCTGCCCAACTCCCAGCAGCAGGCGGCGATCGCGGGCTTCTTCCGCGGGCACGACGACGCCCTGGTGGCCCCCTACGCGGACCGGTACTTCCAGGAGGTCACCGGGGTGTGGCGCGAACGCACGCACGAGATCGCCCAGCAGATCGCGGTGGGGCTGTTCCCCCGCGCCTACTCCCAGGAGGTCGTGGACGGGGCCCAGCGCTTCCTGGACGCCCTCGACCCCGAGCTGAGCGGGCTGCGGCGGATAGTGCTCGAACGCCAGGACTCGGCACGCCGCGCGGTCCGCGCGCAGCGGATCGACGCCGCGGCCCTGAGCGAGTCCTCCTCCGATGGTGAGGGAGCCGCCCGGTGAGCGACGCCGCCAATCCGGAACACCTGTCCGCCGAGGCCGCTGCCCCCGCTGGGCGCCGCACGTTCACCCTCGGGGCCGTGGGCTCCCGCTCGGCGGGCGGGTCCGTGGCGCAGCCCCCGCAGCAGGTGGGGGACGCGCGGGAGGCCGCCGAGGCGGCGTCGTCGGACTCGTTCTACGCGCAGGTGGGCGGGCACGAGACGTTCGTGAAGCTCACGCACGAGTTCTACGCGCGCGTGGCAGAGGACCCGGACTTCAAGGCGCTGTACCCGGAGGAGGACCTGGGTCCGGCTGAGGAGCGGCTGCGGTTGTTCCTGGAGCAGTACTGGGGCGGGCCCACCACGTACTCCGAGCAGCGCGGGCACCCCCGGCTGCGGATGCGCCACGCGCCGTTCCCCGTGGACACCTGGGCGCGCGAGACGTGGCTGGCGCACATGCGCGCGGCCATGGACGCCGTGCAGCTCTCCCCGCTGCACGACGGCATCATGTGGGACTACTTCGAGCGGGCCGCCCACGCGATGGTGAACCGGCCGGGCTGAGCCCCGTAGATGCGGGCGCGGCTCCCGGCGGTGCGGGTGGTTCCGACGGCCGCAACACCGCTGGAGCTCCCGGTTCTGCCGACGGCGCACGGGTGAGCCCCGCGCCGTCGGACGCGGTGGTGGGGCCGAGCCGCATCAGCGCGGCAGCTTGACCAGCACGTGGCCCGCGGCGGTGCTCAGGCGCAGCCACTGCCCGGTCTGCTCCGCGGCCACGTGGACGTCTGAGTCCGGGGACGGGATGAAGCCGAGGACGTCCAGGGCGAACGCGGCGCCGTCCGGGATCTCCGGGCCGTCGAGTGGACCCCACCCGGAGGAGGCACCCCACACCCGCGAGCGGACCTTCTGCACGATCGCGGCACCCGAGTCCGCGGGGACGGCGTCCGAGACGGCCTGCACGCCACGGCGGGCAACGTCCCGCACGTGGTGCGCGGCCACCGTCCCCAGTGCGCTCCAACCCGTGCGCGGTGCGACGATCCCGGCCCACGGCGCGTTGACCTGCTGCGGTGGGGCACTGAGCCACACGGCGTCGTCGCCCGCGGGAACCGCCTGCGTGCTCACGCGCGCAAGGCGGTCGGTGATGGCCGAGGCAGCAACCGTGGTGTCCAGGCCCGAGGACTCCGCGAGGGCCATGGTGCGCAGCCCGAGGACCACCGGGGCGGTGTCGAGCAGGCCCGCGGGGTGGATCACGGAGACCCACACGGCGAGCACGCGGTCCATGCCCTGCAGCCGCACGGCGGCCTGGGGATCCACGGAACGGGCCCGGCTAACGTACGTGGCGAGGTCCGCGGCGTCGCGCTGGTCCAGCAGCGCGAAGCCCTCGGCGGGGTTCTCGTGGGGGGTGCTCATCGTGCGTGGTCGAGTTCGACGTCGTCCTCGAGCGAGGCGAGCAGCGCTTTGTGGTCCTCCGAGAGCTTGACGCTCTTGCCCGTCTCCGGGTCCATGACCACGATCACGGACTCGCCCTGTGCGTAGACGTGCGAACCGTCCTCCTCCTGCAGGCTGTAGGAGATGGTGAAGGACGAGCCGCCGATGCGGGAGATCCACGTGCGCACGCACACAGGATCCATGCGGAAGAACAGCTGCTCCTTGTAGTCCACGCTCTGATGGGCGACGACGGTGCGCAGCTCCCCCACGGCCCCCCGGAACGTGGTGTCCTCGGGGATGCCGTGGTCCGGGTCCTTGCCGATGGGCGAGGCGGTCAGTCGCACGCGGGCGTCCTCGAAGTAGCGCAGCATGGTCACGTTGTTGATGTGGCCGTACTGGTCCTGGTCGAAGAAGCGCATCTGGATGGGGATGTTGAGCGAGGTCATGGTTCTATCAGACCACATTCGTCAGCCAGTTTAGAGTGGGGCCATGACTGTCGATCCCACCCAGGAACCCGTGGCCGCGCTGATCCGGATGCTCGACCTCGCAGACGGCGGTGGCGCCCGGACCACGGAGGACATCTTCGTGGGCCACACGATCACCACCCCCCGGGCACGGGTGTACGGCGGGCAGGTGCTCGCCCAGGCCGCGATGGCCGCCATGCGCACCGTGGACCCGGGCCGGGCCGTCCACTCCCTGCACGCGTACTTCCTGCGGGGCGGGGACATCGAGGTGCCCATCACCTTCGGGGTGGAGCGGGTGCGGGACGGCCGCTCCTTCTCCGCCCGCCGGATCCACGCCTACCAGGAGGGCAAGACCATCCTCTCGGTGATCGCGTCCTTCCAGGAGCCCGCCGAGGGCCTGGAGCACCAGGACGAGATGCCCGAGGGCGTCCCGGACCCGGAGTCGCTGCCGGCCCTGCGTGAGACCCTCGGGGCGCTGGACATCCCTGAGGCCCGCGCCCAGGCCTTCGAGCGCCCCTTCGACATGCGCTACATCACGCAGCCGCTCTTCCTCCCGTGGCAGGGTGCCCAGGACTCGTACAACGCCGTGTGGATCAAGGCGCTCTCCCCCCTGCCGGACGATCCCGCGATCCACCGCGCGGCGCTGGCCTACGTGTCCGACTACACGATGATGGAACCCATCCTGCGCCGCCACGGCCGGTCCTGGGGAGACCGGGGCATGAACGTCGCCTCCCTGGACCACGCCATGTGGTGGCACCGCTTCGCACGGGCCGACGAGTGGATCCTCTACACGCAGACCTCCCCCAGCGCGTCGTCGGCGCGAGGGCTGTCCATCGGCAAGATGTTCACGCGCAACGGCACCATGATCGCCACCACGGTGCAGGAGGGCATGATGCGCCTTCCCGAGTTCCGCTGACGGGGCACTGTCCCCAGGACGCTGTTACTGCTTGGAACGGCCCAGCGCCGCCGCCGTCAGCACGAATCCGCCCGTGAGGGCCCAGCGCCCCCGCACTGTCATCATCTGTTCACCTCCGACGCTCAGCGGGCGCGGCAGCGCCACGGCGAACGTGCCGTCCGGGTGCACCACGGTGTCCACCTCCTCGAAGCCGAGCCACTCGTGGCGCAACGGGTACCAGAGCTTGTAGACGGCCTCCTTGAGGCTGAAGACCACGCGCGTCCACGCCACGTCCGGGGCCGTGCGGTGAAGCTCCACCAGCCGATGCCGCTCGGGCCGTGTCAGCGTGAGGTCCACGACGTCCTCGGGCAGCGGGAGGTGGGGTTCGGCGTCGATCCCCAGGCCGGCGACGTCGCCCGCCCGGGCCACCGCGGCCGCCCGCAGCCCCTCGCAGTGGGTGATGCTGCCCACCACACCGGCCGGCCACAGGGGCTCGCCGCGCCCGCCCCGTCCGATCGTCGCGGTGGGCACGCCCAGCAGATCCAGTGCCTGGTGCGCGCACGACCGCCCCGTGGCGAACTCCGCGATCCGCGACGGCACGGCCCGGGCGAGCGACTCCCCCTCGCCGGGGCGCAGGTCCCCCGCGACGTCCTCGGTGGCCGCCACCACCACCGCGCCGTCGGGCAGCAGAGCCGCGAGCGCCCGGGCCACCGCAGACTGCCCGGACGGGACGGGCACGCCACCCCCGGAGGCGCTGTCGGTGCCAGTGGTCGTGGCTGCCGTGGGTCTCATGGGGCACCTCCGGGGTGGTCTGCGGGGCCCGGGCTGCTCCCGGGTGGTGACGTGGCCGGTTCCCACCATGCCAGGACCGGGGCACGCCCCACCACGAGAGCACGGAACGGCCAGGTCCTGGCCTGAACGTGCCGGGCCCCGGGGAGGAGTCAGCATGCCCCGGTATCGTCCGTGTGCGAGGCGGACCACAGCTCGGCGCAGCGACCGCCGCGGCACGGTAGCGGGAGACCGCCTCGGGGCCCGCTCCCAGCCCCGTGATGACCCGCAGACCGGTGAGGTGGTCCACGGCGGCGTCGGCCGTGGCACCCGCGGTCTCCTGGGCCCGGTGCTGGCGCGCGGCGAGCGGGGCGGTCAGGCGGTCCGTGACGAACGCCGTGACGGCCGCACCGGCCACGGTCATCAGGTCCCGGGGGTGCGACGGCGCCCGCCCAGGCCCTCTGGTCGGGTGAGGGTGTCCGTCACGCGCATGCGCAGCTCGTGCTCCACATAGCTCGTGGCGGCGTGACCCATGCGGGCCCCGATGCGGTACGAGAAGCTGAGCAGCACGAAGACGAGCGCGAGCAGCACCACGACCAGCACGGTGCCGCGCAGGTCGCCGCTGGCCAGGGGCCCGTCGAGCGCGCGGCCCACGACCACGGGCACGAGCACCTCACCGAGCTGGTGGGTGACCGCGAGGACCGCGGCCCCCAGGGTCAGCCCGGGACGCGAGCGCAGCACCTGCCCGATCAGCCCCGCCGGGGTGGTCGAGGGCATCACGGCCAGGTAGGTCCGGCGGTCCTCGTCAACGGGTGGTTCGAGCAGCGTGCGCACCCGGGCTCACACCCGTCCGGTGAGGGGTCGCAGCTCCACGGCCCACACGCCCCAGCCCACGGG
>NZ_DGYR01000021.1:123084-176395 GCF_002398425.1 Kocuria sp. UBA5001 | reverse complement strand
GTGGGGATCTCGCCCCCGCTCAGGCACAGCCGACGCAGGTCCTCCTCCACGTCGAACTCGTCGGGGGTCTCGGTGTCCACGAGGGCGGTGATCACGACGACGCGCCCCACCCGCTGCACGGCCCGGTCCAGCAGGGCGGCGTGCCCGGCCGCGGGGGTGGAGCCGAACGGGTCGAGCAGCAGCAGCGTGGCGGTGCCGTCGGGAACGTCCGCGGGCTCCTCCGTGACGAGGGTCTGCACGTGCTCGCGGCGCACGGCGGAGACGTCCGCCAAACCCCGGCGCACCTCGGCGTCCGAGCCCGCCAGCACGGCACGCAGCCCGGGAACGCGGCGCATCGCCTCCTCGGCGTAGACACCGCATCCGGGACCCGCGAAGACCACGGTCTCGGACTCCTCCAGGCCCACGGCGGCGGGCACCGCCGGTGCGGTGAACCACGCCTCCTCGGCCACCTGGTCGTCGACCTGCGCCGCGAGGGCCTCGTCCTGGGAGCACAGCTCGTCCCAGTGGCGGCCGTCGGTGTCCACGGGCACGGCGGCGCCGGTGGCCAGGGCCCGGTCGAGTCCCGCGAGGGAGAGCTCCCGCACGGTGGCCGCCGGGGAGAGGGAGCGCACCAGCCGGGAGTCGGGGTCCGCGAGCAGGACGCCCGTCTCGCTCAGGGCCAGTACGGCGTCGTCGTCCCCGGTCAGCAGGTCGTGGACGCGCAGGGCGCGCACGAGCCGCCCGGTCGAGGTCTCCGGCAGGTCGAGGACGCGCGCCAGGGCGGGAACGCTCGTGGCGCCGTCGTCCACGTGGGAGAACACGCCCAGCGCGCACGCGGTGCGCACGAGCAGCGCCGGTGCCAGCTCGGTGAGCTCGTGCAGCCGGGCCTCCGCGGAGGGCCCGGTGGCGCCCACGTCCACGACGTCCGGGGAGTCCGCCACGCTGACCACGTCCCGTCGGCGCCAGTACCCGGAGATGTCCGTGTGCTCGCGGGTCACGCCGCGCTCCTCGCGCAGCCAGCGGCGCAGGGGCTTGATGCTCAGGGCCTCCCCGGCCACCCACGCGAAGGCCTCGCCGGGCAGCCAGTCGATGCCCTGCACCGCGGAGACCAGGTCCTCGCCCGCCTCGCGCACGGCCCACGTGAGGGTGACGTCCGCCTCGGTGCTCAGCTCGATCCGGTCCGCGGCGGTGGGGACCTCGACGACGGCGTGCACCCGGGTGCCGCGCGGCAGGTCCTCCAGCGCGCGGGCGATCGCGGGCAGGGCGGTGTCGTCTCCGGCCAGCAGCAGCCAGTCCACGTCCTCGGGTGCGGCGGCGGAGGCCTTGGGGCCCGCCACGTACACGCTCTCCCCCGGGCGGACGCGCCGCGCCCATCCCGAGGCCAGGCCCGTGCCGTGCAGCACGAAGTCCAGGGCGACCTCCCCCGCCTCGGTGTCCACGGAGCGCACCGTGTAGGTCCGGGCGAGCGCGACGGACTCGTCCGTCCACGCCACCGTGCCCCCGGGCTGGGGCTCCGGGATGGCGCACAGCCCCGTCACCGGGTCCGGGACGATGATCTTCACGTCGTCGTCGAAGCCCGTGCTGCGGAACGCCGGGACCGGGACCCCGTTGCGCTCGTGGGCCTCCAGGCCCGGCCCGCCCAGCACCACGCGGCGCATGTGCGGGCTCAGGTCCTCGATCCGCTGCACCTGCAGCTCGCGGATCGCGATCGGGTAGACGGTGGTCTCGCGGGTGGTGCGTTGCATGTGCTGCCTCTCTCTGCCTGCTGCCCGGGCGGGCCGTGGGCCGCCCGCTTCCGGCGTCTGTGGCTCCGGCCGCCGGGTGCCGGGGTGCGGTCTGGTGCGTGCCGGAGAGCTGACCGGCGCGGACCGGCGCGGTCTCTAGTGCGCGCCGGAGCCGACGGCGCCCGCGGCGTCGACGGCGTCGACGGCGTCGGCCACGGACTGCGCGGCACGGGCCGCGACCACGGAGTCCACGATCTCGCCACCGCGCACCGCCAGGTTGGACAGCAGCGACGAGGACAGGCCGTGGGTGTGCTCCACACCCCCGTTGAGGTACACCGGCGGTGCGGACTCGTCCGCGGGGATCCACTGGTAGTCCCGCGCGACCGCCGGTGCCGTGCCCTCGTGGCGGTACCACCGGGCGTCCGGGCCGAAGAGCTCGGCCGGGTCCGCCGGGCGGTAGCCGGAGGCGAAGACCACGAGGTCGGCCTCCAGGGTGGTGGTCTCCCCCGTGGTGAGGTCTCGGACGTCCACCTCCACGGCGTCGGGGGTCTCCCGGTAGGCCACGACCTCCGAGCAGCTGTCCATGAACAGCCGCCGGTGCCCGCTCACGCGCTCCTCGTACTCGACGTCGTAGAGCGCCTCCACGAGCTCCGGGTCCACCGCGGAGTAGTTGGTGCCGCGGTGGTAGTCGAAGAGCCGGCGCCGGACGTCCTCCGGGGCACCGTGCCAGCGGTCCACCGTGGCGGGGTCGAAGATGCGGTTGACGAACGGGCTGTCGTCCGCCGGGGTGTAGCCCACCTTGGCGAACACCGAGTGCACGGTGGTCTGCTCGTCCCGATCGTGCAGGAACTGCACGACCTCGGCGGCGCTCTGACCCGCACCCAGGACCACCGCGGTGCGCACGGGGGTCTCCAGGCCCTGCAGCGCGTGCACGGTCTGGGACGTGTGGATCACCCGGTCCGAGAGGCTCACGCCCTCGGGCAGCCGCGGCTGCAGACCCGGGGCCAGCACGGCCGCGCGGGCGTGCAGCTGCTCGCCGTCCGCGAGCTCGACCACCACGCTGCGGTCCTCGGGGTCCACGCGGGCGGCCCGCACCTCGGCGCCGTAGCGCACCTGCTCAGAGACCTGGTCCGCGGCCCAGCCCAGGTAGTCCGAGAACTCGGCGCGGGACGGGAAGAACGTCTGCTTGTTCACGAAGTGGTCCAGCCGGCCCCGGTGTTGCAGGTAGGACAGGAAGGACAGCGGGTGCGTCACGTCCCGGAAGGAGACGAGGTCCTTGAGGAAGGAGATCTGCATGGTGGCGTGCGGCAGCAGCATGCCGGGGTGCCACGCAAAGTGCGGTGAGCGCTCGAGGAACAGCGCCTCGATCCGCTCGGCGTCCGGGCAGCGCCGGTTGTGGTCGTCGATCGCGATGGCCAGGGCCAGGTTCGCCGGTCCGAAGCCGACGCCGATGAGGTCGTACATGGGGAAACTCGATTCGTGGTTCGTGGGAAAAGGGTGGGTCGGGCGGCTCGGCTCAGTCGGTCGCTGGGCCCCGCTCCGGCACCGCCATGCCCCGCTGGTCCTTCTTGCTGGTCTTGCCCACACCGGTGTGCGGGAACTCGCTGACGACCTCGAAGACGTCCGGCACGGCGAACGAGGACAGCCCGCGTCCGCGCAGGAACCCGCGCAGCTCCACGGCCGTGGGCATCCGCTCCCGGTGCTCCGCGCGCGGGATCAGGTAGGCGCGGATCCGCTCACCGAGGGCCTCGTCCGGGATGCCCACCACGGAGACGTCGTGCACCGCCGGGTGGGCGAGCAGCTCGTTCTCCACCGCCTCCGGGGCCACCTTCTCGCCGCCGCGGTTGATCTGGTCCTTGTCCCGGCCGACCACCACGATGTGCCCGCTGGGCAGCTGGCGCACGATGTCCCCGGTGCAGTAGAAGCCGTCCTCGCTGAACGAGCGGGCGTTGACCTCCGGGACGCGGTGGTACTGGCAGATGGTGTACGGCCCGCGGGTGTGCAGCACGCCGGGCTCACCGGGTGCCACGGGGGTGCCGTCCTCGGCGAGGATGCGCAGCTCGTCGTGCTCGGACATCGGCCGGCCCTGGGTGGTGACCACGAGGTCCTCGGGGTCGTCCAGGCGCGTGTAGTTCACGAGCCCCTCGGCCATGCCGAAGACCTGCTGCAGCGTGCACCCCAGCTCGGGGCCCACGCGGCGGGCGGCGGTGTCGCTGAGCTTGGCGCCGCCCACCCACAGGGTGCGCAGCGAGGAGAGGTCGTGGCGGGCCACCGCCGGGCTGTTGAGCCACGCGAGAAGCAGCGGCGGCACGAGCGCCGCCTGGGTGACCCCGTGCTTCTCGATTGCGCTCAGGCACGTGGTGGGGCTGGGGTCCGCGGCCATCACGATGGTCGCGCCCACGTGCAGCGCACCCAGGATCCCCGGGGAGCTCATGGTGAAGTTGTGCGCGCACGGCAGGGCCACCAGCATGACGTCCTCGGGGCGCACGTCGCAGACCTCCACGCTGCGCCGCACGGAGTAGAGGTAGTCGTCGTGGGTGCGCGGGATCAGCTTCGGCAGCGCAGTGGTGCCGCCGGAGAGCTGCAGGAACGCCAGCGACGCGGGCGAGACCCGCGTGGTGGGCATGGCGGCGTCGCGCACGTCGACGACGTCGCCGTCCACCGTGGCCTCGGCCCACGGTTCCGCCACGCGCTCGTCCACGGTGACCACGGCGACGTCGCCGCGGCGCTCCCGCACGGCGTCGGCCACCGCGAGCAGGTCCCGCGTTCCGCGGCGCGGACCCACGTAGGCCACGGCGTCGGCGAGGGCGCAGAAGTGCTCGACCTCGCGCGAGCCGTGCGCCGGCAGCGCGAAGACCGGCACCGCGCCGAGGGCGAAGAGCGCGCCCACGGTCTCGAGGAACACGGCGGAGTTCGGCAGCTGCACGACCACCGGCGAGCCCTCGCCCACGCCGGCCGCGCGGAACACGGCGGCGGCGCGCGCCATGCCCTCGCCGAGCTCGCGGTAGGTCAGGCTGCGGTGGCGGTCCACCACGGCGGTGTGCTCCGGACGACCGCTGATCGCGGAGTCGAAGAGGTCCCGGTGCGTCTGGCCCGTCCACAGTCCGAGCTCGCGGTAGTGCCGGGCGGCCTCGGCGGGCATGCCGTTGGGCAGCACCGGGGGAAGGTCCTGGGTGCTCGGCTCAGACACGGGCCGCCTCCCCGGCCTGCACGGCACCCACCGCGTCCCATGCGGTGAGGACGTCCGGGGTCTGCAGCACGTAGCCGCAGCGCTTGGCCACGTAGTCCACGGCGTCCCGGTGCTCCTCCCGGGAGAAGTCCGCCACGGCGTCCGAGACCAGGAACGGCTGGATGTCGTGCATGAACGCCTCGGTGGCGGTCACCTGGCAGCCCATGTGGCCGTAGACGCCCACGATCACCAGCTGATCCCGCTTGAGGTGGCTCAGCACCTGGCGCAGGTCCGTGCGCTGGAACGCGGAGTACCGCCACTTGGTCAGCACCACGTCCCCCTCCTGCGGCTCGAGCTCGGGGATGATCTCGGTGTCCACACCCTCGGTCATCCCCGTGCCCCAGAACTCGCTGAGCAGGCCGCGACGGTGCGGGTGCTGGTCCCCCGGCTGGGCCGAGTAGATCACCGGGATCCCGTGGGCCCGGGCGTCCTCGACCAGCAGTGTCATGTTCCTCACGGCGGTGCGCGCCGGTTCCGCCCCGCGGTCGTAGGCGGCGAGGAAGTATCGTTGCATGTCGTGCACCATCACAGCGCAGCGGGACGGGTCCAGCTGCCAGTGCACCCGGTTGGCCTCACTGGGCGCCGGGACGGCGTAGCTGTCGATGGAGGGAATGGGCATGACGATGTACTCCAGGGTGCGGTCGGTGGACTCGACAATTAGGTTAGCCTATCCTTAGCACCGTGTTGAACCAGCCGACAACTTCTCCCCGCACGGGCGTCCACCCCCTCGCCCCGGACCCCTCCTTCGTCCTCGCCCAGCACGGCCGCGGCGCCGTGGGCCACGGCGTCCGGCAGCGCTGGACCTCTGCCCAGGACGCGGCCCGCGCGCTGCGCACCGGCCGCGCCGACGTCGTGGTCGGGTGCCTGCCTTTCGACTCCCGCCAGCCGGCCGCACTCTTCGAGCCCGAGTCCTGGGACCCGGACGTCGACGACGCCGCAAGCGTCCTTCCTGGGCCCGGCACCTCGGGCGCGGGCGTGCCGTCGGTCCGCTCCTGGCACGAGGAGCCGGAGCCGAGCGAGCACGTGGCCCGCGTGGCCCGCGCCGTGGACCTGGCACGCTCGGGCGCCCTGGACAAGGTGGTCCTCGCACGCGCCCTGCGCCTGGTGCTCTCCGAGCCCGCGAGCGCGGTGGAGCTGCTGCGGCGGTTCGTGGCGGACGACCGCGAGGGCAACGGCTACCTGGTCCGCCTGCCCCGGGACGGCGCGGTGCCCGGCGGGCACATGGTCGGCTCGAGCCCGGAGGCGCTGATCCGCCGCGAGGGCCTGGGGGTCTACACGCACCCCCTGGCCGGCACGGCCGCGCGCCGCCCCGAGGACCGGGACCTGGACCGGGAGGCCGCGCTCGCGCTGCAGACCTCCCGCAAGGACCTCGACGAGCACCGCTACGTGGTGGACGCGATCGAGGCCGCCCTGCGTCCGCTGTGCGCCGAGCTGGACGTGCCGACCCTGCCCACGCTCGCGCACACCGAGCGGATCTGGCACCTGGGCACCCCCATCCGCGGCATCCTGGCCGATCCCGCGCACACGGCACTGGACCTCGCCGCGGCCCTGCATCCCACGCCCGCGGTGTGCGGGTCGCCCCGTTCCACCGCGCTCGACCACATCCTCGCCACCGAGTCCCCGCGCGGGTACTACGCCGGTGCCGTCGGATGGTGCGACGCCTCCGGAGACGGGCACTGGCGCGTGCTGCTGCGCGGCGGCCACCTGGCCGAGGACGGTCTCAGCCTCACCGCGCACGCGGGCGGCGGCATCGTGGCCGACTCCGACCCGGAGGCCGAGCTCGCCGAGACCCGGCTGAAGTTCACCCCCGTCCTCACGGCGCTGGGCGTGCAGGACCTGCTGGAGACCGTCCCGGCGCCACCCCGCCCCCGCGGCTGAGACGAGCAGCCGTTTGAGCCACCCCGTGCCCGTGAAAGGACGCCAGACGCCAGAACCACCCTGCAGAAGGCCGCCCCCGCACACATCGCGTGTGCGGGGGCGGCCTTCTTGCGCGGTGGGTGTCAGGCGCCGGTGGAATCCCCGCGCAGCGAGCGCGGGCGCATGTCCGTCCAGTGCTGCTCCACGTACTCCAGGCAGGCCTGGCGGGTGGTGCCTGCGTCCCGGCCGAAGGCCACCGTCCAGCCCTCGGGAACCGGCTTGAAGACGGGCCACAGCGAGTGCTGCTCCTCGTCGTTGACGAGCACCTGGAAGGTGCCGTCCTCGTCGTCGAACGGGTTGGTGCTCATGGTGTCGTCCTCCTGTGGGTCAGCAGTTCTGCGTCTCAGTGATGCGTCTCAGTGGTGCGGTGGCTCAACGACTCTGCGACCGGGCCGCGGTGGTGCGGGTGGGTGCCGGTGGCAGCAGCGGCAGGATCGTGTCCCAGCCCTCGGGGCTCGCGAGCCCCGCGTGCGAGAACGGCAGCCGGTGCACCGTGAGGTCCCCGTCGTGGCACGCGCGCCACGCGTACTCCGGATCCCAGTCGTCCTGCCCGGGGCGGGACACGCCCTCCTCCTGCTTCTCGGCGAAGCCGGGCCGCAGCCGGTCGGCGACGACGAGCGTCACCGGGCCGTCGTAGGCGCACGGTTCGGACGTGGTGAGCAGGGCGGTGCACCGCTGCAGGTTCTCGCGCAGGGCGTCCAGGACCTCGGGCGAGCGTGTGGCGAAGTCCTCGGCCAGTCCCGCGAGCTCGATCACGTGCTCGTCAGGCAGCTCCCCGCGGGTCCGGCGGGCCGCCGCCGAGCGGTGGGACGTGGCCCGTCCCGCGGGGTGGGCGTCCAGCACGGTCAGCGAGGACACGCGTTCACCCCGCGCCGTCAGCTCGGCGGCCACGTGGTGCGCGGCGGTTCCCCCGAAGGAGTAGCCCAGCAGGTCGTACGGCCCCTCGGGCTGCTCCTCCTGGATCAGGTCCGCGTAGAACCGCGCGAGTCCCCGCATCGTGTCGATGCCCCGGTCCGCCGCGTCCTCCACCGTGGGCAGCTGCACGCCGTTCACGGGCCGCTCCCCGAGCCGCGTCGCGAGCGGCAGGAACGGCCACGCGAAGCCGCCACCGGGGTGCAGGCACCACAGCGGAACCCCCTCGCCGCGCCGCAGGTGCAGCACCTCGCGGGCCGGCTGCGCCGGGGTGGGCGGGGTGAGCCGGGTACTCGGGGCCGAGAATGGCTGAGCGGAGGAGGGCTGAGCCGGAGTGGGAGCCCCGGGCACGGGAGTCTCCCGCTCCGCGGGAACCTCCAGGGGAACCTCCCCGGCGTCAGTCTCCGGCACCGTCGCGGTGGCCTCCGAGGCCGGGCCCCGGGTGTCGTCGGACGCGAGACCCGTCCCGTCGCCCGGGAAGGCGTCCCGTGCGGCGTCGTCCTCGACCGGGTCCTGCGACCCGTCCGACGCCTCGGCGATCCTTGCGAGGGACGTCCCCGCGAGCAGTTCTGCCACGGCCACGGTGAACCCGGCGTGGCGCTCCACGTGGCTCGCCACCCGCATGGCCGCCAGGGAGTCCCCGCCGTGGTCCGCGAAGGACCCGGTCACGTCCACCTCGGCGGCGTCGAGTTCGAGGACCGCGGCGACGGCGTCGCACACCCCCCGCTCGGCCTCGGTGCGCGGGGAGCCCGCCCCCTCGGCGCGGCCGGGCTCGTCCGGCAGCGCGGCGCGGTCCAGCTTGCCGTTGGCCGTGACCGGCATCTTCTCCACCACGGTGACGCGGCGCGGCACCTGGTGGGCGGGCAGCAGCTCTCGCAGCCGCTCGCGCAGCACCGCGGGATCCAGCACGGCGCCGTCGTCCGCGGTGACCCACGCGACGAGGTAGCGTGCGGCGTCGCCGCCCCGCACGTCCACCGCGCAGGAGGCGACGCCGGGCAGGGACTCGGCCGCGGCCTCCGTCTCCCCCGGCTCCACGCGCATGCCGCGGATCTTCAGCTGGCGGTCGCTGCGGCCGCAGTAGACGAGCCTGTCGCCGGGTTCCCGGCGCACGAGGTCGCCCGTGCGGTACATCCGCTGGCCGGAGCGCTGCGGGTCCGCGACGAACGTCGTGGCGGTGCGCCCCGGCATTCCCACGTAGCCGTGCGCGAGCCCGTCCCCGGAGAGGTAGAGCTCCCCCACGGCGCCCTCGGGCACCTCGCGGAGGGAGGAGTCCAGCACCGCGGCGCGCGCGTTGCGCACGGGGCGGCCCAGGCACGGCGAGGTGCTCTCCTCGACGGGCGAGCCGAACGCGTTGATCGTGAACTCGGTGGGCCCGTAGAGGTCGTAGCCGCTCACGCCCGGCGTCTCGCGCAGCAGCGTCCACAGCTCCTGCGGCACGGCCTCACCGCCCAGCAGCACGAGCCCCGGGTGGCGCGGCCCCTCGAGCAGGCCGTGGCCGAGCAGCTCCCGGGCGTAGGTCGGGGTCACGTTGACCACGTCGATCCCCACCCGGTGGTAGTGCGCCACGAGCTCCGCGGTCTGCAGCCGCAGCCGGTCGTCCACCACGTGCACCTGGTGCCCGTGGAGCATCCAGAACAGCTCCTCCCAGGACATGTCGAACGCGAAGTTCACGGTGTGGGCCACGCGCAGCCGCTCGCCCAGTCGGGCCACGGTGGGCTCGAAGATCTCGGCGGCGTGGTTGTGGTACATCGTGGTCAGCCCGCGGTGACCCACGAGCACGCCCTTCGGCCTGCCCGTGGAGCCGGACGTGT
This sequence comes from Kocuria sp. UBA5001, assembly GCF_002398425.1. NCBI lineage: Bacteria > Bacillati > Actinomycetota > Actinomycetes > Micrococcales > Micrococcaceae > Kocuria > Kocuria sp. UBA5001. The sequence goes on along the minus strand of NZ_DGYR01000021.1, from coordinate 166,823 downwards.
AGATCACGTAGGCCGGCTGGTCCGGGTTCGCGGGGCCGGTGAGCCGGTTCTGGTCCACGGCCGGGGCGGGCACGGTGCCGTCGAGCACGGCGCGCACCGCGGCGTCGTCGAGGTCGACGACGGCGAACGGCGCGTCCTGTGCCCCCGGCACCTCGTCCCAGTCCCCGCCGCGGACCAGACCGCTCGCGTGGGAGTCCGCGAGCAGCTGCGCGGCGCGCTCGACCGGCTGGTTGCCGTCCAGCGGCAGGTAGGCCGCGCCCGTGCGCATGACCGCGAAGATCGCCACGATGTGGTCCGCCGTGCGCGGCAGGCGGATGCCCACCACGTCACCGCGGCCGATCCCGCGGTCAGCAAGCACGGCGGTGAGGCGCTGCACCCGCTCGTCCACCTGACGGGCGTTCCACCGCACGTCCCCGCACACGAGGCTCGGGCTCTCCGGTGAGCGCCGCGCGAGGTCCCGCAGCAGGCGGTCCACGCTGCCGCCGGGCTCACCGGGTCCGGGCACCGGCACCGGGGCGGGTGCGAGCACTGCGCTGGGGCGCGGGGCGGCCACGGCCACCTCGGCCATCCGCGTGTGCGCGGCGTCGCCGCGGGCCAGGTCGGTCAGCGCCGCGAGGGTGCGGTCCAGAGCCCACTGAGCACGCTCGGTCGAGACCGTCTCGGGGTGGTGCTCGCACGTGACGGTCCCGGAGCCGGGAGTGCCGTCCCCGGGGTCAACGTCGAGCACCATCGCATAGTGGGTGGCGTCCAGGGCCTGCGCCCGCAGCACACCGGCGCCGGCGCCGGCGAACGGACCGTTCGGGTCCTCCCGGTCCATCGCGGTGTTGCGGTGCACCACGAGGGTGTCGAAGAGCGTGGCGTGACCCGCGGCCCGCTGGATCTCGCCCAGCCCGGCGCGGTGGTGGGCGCTCATCGCCCCCTGCTGCGCGAAGGCGCGGCGCACCACGTCCCGGACCGTCTGGTGCGGTCGGGTGCTCAGGCGCACGGCCACGGTGTTCAGGGCCAGGCCCACCGTGCGCTCGGCCCCGGGCACGGAGGGGTCGCGGCCGGTCACGGCGCTGCCGAGGACGACGTCGTCGCGGCCGGTCAGCTGCTGCAGCGTCACTCCCCACGCCACGTGGAACAGGGTGGCCCGGCTGACACCGAGCTCCCGGGCGCGGGCGGTCACGGCGGCGTCGAGCTCCGCGCCCAGGGGACGGGTAACGAGCTGCGGCACGGGCTCGGTCAGGGGCGCGGGGCCGGCCACGAGGGTCGGCTCGTCGATCCCGGCCAGGTGCTCGCGCCAGGCCGCGGTGTCCGCGTTCACGTCCCGGGAGGCCACGTGACGCAGGTGCTCACGGAAGTCCGCCGGCTGCGGCAGGACAGACTCGTCCTGGCCCGGGGCAGCGACGAGCGTGAACAGCTCCTCGAAGAGCACCGCCTGGGACCACGCGTCCGTGAGCAGGTGGTGCTGCGTGACCACCAGTTCGCTCGTGCCGTCCGGAAGGTGCACGGCGAGCGCGCCGATCAGCGGCGGGCGCTGCGGGTCGATGCGCCGGTGGAATTGCGCCGACGCCGCCCGCTCCACCTCGGCGGGCGAGTCCACCGTGGTCTCGTGCCACGGCATGGGCCCCTCCGGCAGCAGGAACTGCACGGGCGCGGGCACCCCGCGGTGGGTGAAGCCCGCCCGCAGCATCGGGTGACGCCGGTACACGGCGTCGCACGCGCGGTGCACGGCCGTGAGATCCACGTCCTCCCCCAGCGTGAAGCGGTGCTGGACCACGTAGGCGTCCGCGCCGTCCGCTCCGTCCACGAGCGACTGGAGGTACATGCCCTCCTGCAGCGGCGTCAGCGGCAGCACCTCCTGCCACTGCGGAGCCAGCCCCTCCAAGACCTCCCGCAGCTCGGGGGTCACCGGGACGGACAAGGCGTCCGCGGGGGTGGCCGTGCGCGTTTCGGCCCCGGTGCTGCCGGAGTCGACGGCGCTGTCACTGCCCTCACCGCTGGTGATGTTGGCGGCATTCCCGGAACTGGTGGTGCTGTCGGTGCCCTCGGCACCCTTCACACTGACTGTGCTCTGGGCCCCCGTGGCGCCCTCGGCATCCACCGTGCTCGCGGTGCGCCGGGCGCTCGCGGCCAGCTCACCCAGGCCGGGGTGCGTGAAGACGTCCGTGACCGTGAGGTCCCAGCCGCTCTCCCGCAGACCCGCGACCAGGCGCAGGGAGGAGATGCTGTCCCCGCCCAGCCCGAAGAAGTCGTCCTCCGGCCCGCTGCCGGTCAGGCCGAGCAGCTCGTCCACGGCGCTGCACACGGCACGCTCCACCTCGGTGCGCGGTGCGATCCCGCCCGCCGTGGAACCGTCCGGCTCCGGCAGGGCGGCGCGGTCGATCTTGCCGTTCGGGGTCGTCGGCAGGCACGGAACCACCGTGACGACCGCCGGAACCATGTACTCCGGCAGCAGCTCGCGCAGGGCGTCCCGGGCAGCCGCAGCGGAGCTCTGCCCCGCGGCGTCGTCGTCCCCGGTGGGAACCACGTAGCCGAGCAGCCGGTGCTCGCCGCTGGGATCGGGACGCACGCACGCGGCCGCGGCGCGCACGCCGGGCAGCGAGCGCAGCGCGGTCTCGACCTCGCCGAGCTCGATGCGGTACCCGCGGACCTTGACCTGGTCGTCCACGCGCCGCAGGAAGTGCAGCCGTCCCTCGCGGCGCACCACCAGGTCACCGGTGCGGTAGAGCCTGGCCCCCGGGTGCGCGGGGTCGGCAACGAAGCGCGCCGCGGTCTGGGCCGGTCGACCCAGATATCCCCGAGCCACCTGGACGCCGCCCAGGTAGAGCTCTCCGGCGACGCCGTCTGGCACGGGCCGGAGGGCGTCGTCGAGCACCGTGGCGTCCACACCCTCCCACGGGGTGCCGATCGGCACGGCGCCGGAGCCCTTGAGGTCCTCGGCCCTGACCGGCTCGTGGGTCACCCACACGGTGGCCTCGGTGGGTCCGTACACGTTGCGGACCTCCGCGCAGCGCTGCCGCATGCGCGCGGCGAGGTCCCGGTCCAGGGCCTCACCGCCCACGAGAGCGCGCACCCGGCTCAGGTCCACGTCCTCGTGCTCCGCGGCCTCCACGAGACCGCGCCACAGGGAGGGCGTGGCCTGCAGGACGTCCGCGTCCGCCCGGGCGACGACGCGCAGCAGGGCCTCGGGATCGCGGACGGTTGCGCGGTCCGCGAGGTGCACGGTGCCGCCCACGCACAGCGGCGCGAACAGCTCCAGGCCGGAGATGTCGAACGCCACGGTGGTCACCGCGACGAGCGCGTCCCGGTCCCGGACCCAGCCCAGCGCTGCCACGGAGCGCAGGAACGCGGCGATGTTCGCCCGCGTGACCATGACGCCCTTGGGCCGCCCGGTGGAGCCGGAGGTGTGCAGGACGTAGGCCAGGCCGTCGTCTGCGGCGGGGATCTCGGGCAGGGCCGAGGTGGTCAGGTCGCCGGCTGCCGACGCCGTCTCTCCGGCGCTGTCCACGCCTTCCTGTTCCGGGGCGCCGGGAGCGTCCAGCAGCAGCAGCACGTCCGCGCCGGCCGCGGGAAGCCCGGCGGCGAGCTCGGCCGTGGAGACTACGAGGGCCACCATGGCGTCGTCGAGCACCTGGCTCGTGCGCTGGCGGGGGTGGTCCGGGTCCAGCGGGACGTAGACCGCACCCACGCGCTGCACCGCGAGCAGGGCGGTCAGCAGCGAGCGGTCGCGCGGCAGGGCCACGGCCACCATCGACTGCTCCCCCACCCCGCGGGCGACCAGCCTCGCGGCGAGCTCGCGCACCGCGGCGTCGAGCTCGGCGTAGGAAAGGTCTCCCTGGGCATCCCGCAGCGCCACGCGGTGCGGTGTCCGTGCCACCTGGGCCGCGAAGGCCCGGGGAACGCTCGGCACGCCCTCGTTCGGGAGGCAGGGGACGACGTCATCGTGCGCGTCCGTCCCGCTCGGAACCCGGGTCTCCGCGGGGCCCGCGTTCACTGCCGTGTCCCGGTTCGCCGCGGGGCGATGACCCTCTGCCGCACGGCCGGACTCCGCAGGATCATGACGCTCTGCAGAACGGCGGGCCTCCGCAGAACGGTGGGGCTGCGCAGGCCGGTGGATCTCGCGGGAGGCCTCGTCCGCCACCGTCAGCGCGGCAACGGCGCGACGCGGGTCCTCGGCCAGCTGCTCCAGCACGCGCAGGACTCGGTGCGCGAGGGCGGAGACGGTCTCGGCGTCGAAGAGGTCCGCGAACCCCACGACGCGCAGCGAGGAGGTGTCCCCGTCCACGAGCCACACGCCCACGTCGAAGCGCGAGGTGGTGGTGCGCACGGTGACCTCGGAGGTCTCCAGTGCGCCGATCCCCGGGGTCGGGGCGGGTGCCTCGTGCGAGACGAGCGTCTGGAACAGGGGGTGCCGGGCGCGCTGACGCTGGGGTGAGACGAGGTCCACGACCCGCTCGAACGGCAGCCCGCTGTGCTCCAGCGCCCGCAGGGAGGCACCCCGCACGGCAGCCAGGTTCTCGGCGACCGTGCCGGTGGCGTCCACCGCGCAGCGCACGACCATCGAGTTCACGAAGTACCCCACGGCACGCTGCTCGTCCGCGAGGTCCTCGCGCAGGGCCACCGTGCTGCCGAGGGGAATGTCCCGCCCGGCGCCGTGCAGCCACCACGTGAGTGCCACGGCGTTGCGCAGCAGCATGAGGGGCGTGACGCCGTGCTCGCCGCACACGCGGTCCATGCGTTCGCGCAGCTCTGTGGGAACCTCCAGCACGTCCGTGTGGCCCTCGTGCCCCGGAGTCTCCGGGCGGGGACGGTCCAGGGGCAGGTCGAGCTCCGCGGGCAGGCCGCGCAGCTCCTCGGACCAGAAGCTCTCGTCCGCCGCCGTCTGCTCGGGGTCCTCGGCGGCGGGCTCGTCGTGCGGGGGCTCGGGCCACTGCGGTGCGCGCCCGGCGGCCCGCGCCCCGTAGGCGTCGGAGAGGTCCGCGAGCAGGGGCTGGACGGACTCCGCGTCGATCGCCACGTGGTGCACCACGACCAGCAGCAGCGCCGTGTCCCCGCCGGTCCACAGATCCGCGCGGGCCGGGGCCTCACGGGTGATGTCGAAGGCCTGGGCCGGGTCAGCCAGGTGCTCGGCGACGACGCCCTCCAGTGTCTCGCGGCTCGGAGCGGTCTCCGCCAAGGTACCGGGGAGGTCGTGCACGCGCAGCGCGGGCAGCTCCTCTCCCTCCAGCACGCGCACGCCCGCGGTGCCGTCACGCTGGGCGGGGAACACGGTGCGCAGGGCGCGGTGGCGCAGCACGACGTCGTGCCAGGCCGCCCGCAGTGCCTCCGCGTCCACGGCGCCGCGCAGTTCGAGGGCCACCGGCACGTCGTAGACCGTGGACGGGCCCTCCAGCTGCTGCACAAACCACAGCCGTTGCTGCGCGGGAGTCAGGACCGGAGCGGAGCTGGTCGGGCCCTCCGCGCCACCCCGTGCGCCGTCCTCGATCCGGGGCGTGTCCTGCGCGTCTGCACGGTTCTGTGCAATCGCATGGTCTTGAGGCACCGCGCCGTGCTGCGACACGGCAGGGTCGCGGGGCACCTGGTTGTCACCGGACACGGCGTCGTCCGGAGACGCCCCGTCCGCAGACGACACCGCCCCGCCCTCCGCGAGCCGCGCAATGGCGGCCGGGGTGCGGGCGTCGAGCACCTGCACGAGGGAGACGGTGATGCCGCGTCGCCTCAGCCTGCCGAGCAGGCGCATGGCGGTCAGGGAGTGCCCGCCGAGCGCAAAGAAGTCCTCGTCGACGTCCATTCCGGAGCGGCCCAGCAGCTCGGCCATCTCCGCGGCCACGACGGTGGCGACGCCGTCCGTCGCGGGCGACGTCGCCCTGGGCGTCCCGGAGGTGGATGACGGCGTACCCGCCGTCCCCGGCGCGGCGGCGGCCGTCCTGGCGCTCTCCGATGCCTGGGCCGACGCGCCGGTCGTCTCGCCCTCCGTCTGCCCGTCCTCGGCGGTCGGGGCCGCGCCCGTCACACGGGACGATGTCACCTGTTCCCCGATGGGGGTTCCACCGTGCTCGGGCGTCGGCCGCCCCTCCTCGGCCACAGATCCGCCGTGCCCGGCCGCAAGCTGCGCCACCGTCACGGTGGGATCCCCGGCCACGGCCTCGAGGGCGCGGGCCAGTTCCGCCCACAACCGCTGCGCGGTCTGCTCGGCCACGCGCGTCGGAACGTGCTCCACAACCACGCGGAACTCGTTCCCCGGCGGCACCATCACGTTGAGCGGGTAGTGGGTCCCGCCCGCGCTGCTGATACCGGTGACGCGCGGCAGTGCCTCCTGCCCGGCGTCGTCGGCCGGGGCGTTCTCGTAGACGACGAGCGAGTCGAAGAGCTCGCCCAGCCCCACGGCGCGCTCGATCTCGGCGAGCGCCGCCGACTCGTGCGCGGACATCCCCGCCTGCTCGCCCTGCAGCCGGGCGAAGGCCTCGAGCAGGGGCTCGTCGCGGCGCAGCGTGAGCCGGGCGGGCAGCGTGTTGGCGAAGAGACCCACGGTGTTCCCGATGCCGGGCAGGTCCGTGGGGCGCCCGGACACGGTGACGCCGAAGACGACGTCGTCGTGGCCCGTCACGGCGGCGAGCGCCACGGCCCACGCGCCCTGCAGCACGGTGTTGGGGGTGAGCCCGTTCGTCCGCGCCACCTCGACGAGGCGCTGCGCGGTCCCCGGAGCGAGGGACAGGTCCTGTCGGGTCTGCTCCGTCCTCCCACCGGCGGTCTCCGACGGCTCGGTGCCGAGCACCGTGGGGTGCTCGAGTCCGGCCAGGCGGGTGCGCCACGCCTCCAGGGCGGCGTCGGCCCCGGCGCTGATCCGGGCGACGTGCGCGCCGAACGGCAGGGCCGTGGGCAGCTCGTCCCCCTCGCCGCGGTACAAGGCCATGAGGTCGCGCACCATCAGGGGCGTGGACCAGCCGTCCGTGACCAGGTGGTGCGCGCCGAGGATCAGCACGCTGCGCTCCGGGCCCAGCCGCACCAGCGTGGCGGCCACGAGCGGTGCCCTGGCCACGTCCACCGGGCGGTGGGACATCTCGGTCAGCAGCGCCGTCACGGCGCGCTCGGCGGCGGCGTCCGGGGTCGCGCTCAGGTCCACGGTGCGCCACGGAACGGTCACCGCGCGCGGGACCACCTGCACGGGCTCGCCCACGGTGGTCGCGTCGAACGCCGCGCGCAGCACCGGGTGGCGCCGCAGCACGGCGTCAAAGGCATCCTGCAGCCGCTGCGGGTCCACGGCCCCCTCGATCTCCAGCGCGGCCGCGAGGACGTAGGCGTCCGCCTCTCCGTCGGAGAGCGCGTGGAAGAGCAGGCCCTCCTGCAGCGGGGACAGCGGCAGCACGTCCGCCACGGGGCCGTGCTCGCGTTCGAGGGCGTCGATGTCCGGCTGTGGGAGGCGGTGGGTCAGGTCCGAGGGACTCGCTCCCCCGGCGTTCTCGTTCAGGAGCAGGTGCACCGCGGCGGCAGCCTCGCGCAGGGACTGACCCAGGGTGTCGAGGTCCGCGGCGGAGAACACGCCGCCCGCGGCGCGCAGCTCGATCCCCAGCCCCGGCTCCGGGCCCGCCTTCTGGAAGACGTTGACGGTCAGCGCCTCGGTCAGGCGCCGCTCGGGGGACTCGACGACGGCGAAGGAGCGGTCACCGTCCGTGGACCAGCCATCCGGGTCCTCCTCGGACGCGGCGATCACGTTGAGCACGACCTCCGGCTCGGCCAGATCCGCGAGACGCTCCCGGCCCAGCGGGTCGAGGTGGCGCAGGATGCCGTACCCGGCGGTGTCCGGGCTCGTGCGGCGCGCCTCCTTGGCCGCGCGCAGCAGCGCGGAGAGTGCTGACCTGCCGCCGAGCATGTCGTCGAGGTCCTCGGCGCCGAGCACGCGGGCGCGGACGACGGCGTCAGTCCCGGAGTCGGTTCCGGAATCGTCGCCGACAACGGGGTGGCCGAGCGCGTCCGACGCCACGTGAACGGGCGACTCGGTGGTGAACCACCCGACCGTGCCCGAGAGGTCGCAGCCCGGGGCGAGGGTGTCACGGCCGTGGCCCTCGACCGTCACCGGCCGCAGCGCCGCGGCGGGCAGTCCGCGCGCGTGGTCGAAGCGGGCGAGGGCGAGGCTCACGACGGCGAGCACCACCTCGTCGGGGCGCATGCGGTACGCCTCGGGTGCGGTCTCACGCACCGCCCGTGCGACGTCGCCGGTGATCTCGAGGTCCGCCGTGCGGACGGTGGCCACGGTGTCGACAGCCGGGTCCAGGCGACGGCCGCCCAGGGGCGCGGCGGGGCCGGAGCGGAGCACACGCTCCCAGTGGGGGAGGTCCTCACGCACGGTGTCCGAACCGGCGCGGGCAGCCATCACATCCATGGCGTGGCGCCACGAGCACGGCACGTCGTCCGTCTCGGGAAGGGTCCCCGCCACGGCGGCCTCGTACGCGCACTCGAGGTCCGCGGTGAGGATCTGCCAGGAGACGGCGTCCACCGCGAGGTGGTGCACGACGAGCACAAGTTGGTCCCCCGTGGGCTGCTCCGCGACCACCGGCTGTGCGGCGTTCACGGCCACCACGGCCGCGCGGATCACGACGCCCGCGCGGGGGTCGAGCTCCGCCACGAGCGCCTCCGCGTGGTCCTCCACGCAATGCCCGGAATGGCCAGCGGCGCCAGTCGCAGCGGCGTCGTTCTCGGCGCGATGCTCCGACCCGGCGAGGACGTCCTCGGCGAGCACCGCACCGGCCCGGCGCACCAGCAGAGCGGGTTCCCCACCGGTGGTGTCGAGCACCAGGCGCAGGCAGTCGTGACGGTCCAGGACCGTCTGCAGCGCACGCGCGAGGGCGTCGCGGTCCAGGGAGGTGGCCGTGTCCAGCACGACCCACTGCGCGTGGCCCGCCAGTGCCCGGTCGTTCGGCGCGGCAGCGAGCTGGGTGCGCACCAACGGTGAGAGCGCCACGCGCCCCACGGGGAGGTCCACGTCGGCGCGGGAGGGGGCCGCGGCATCGTCGAGCTCCTCTCCCGTGCCGCCCTCGGCCCGAGCGGCCGCGAGCGCGGCAATGTCCGTGTTCGAGGCCGCGGCGCGCGTAGCGACCACGGCCAACGGTGTGCCGTTGAGCAGGTCCTGGGCGGCGATGTCCAGGCCCGCGCGGCGGGATGCGCCCACCACGCTCAGCGCGCTGATGCTGTCCCCGCCCTGGGAGACGAAGTCCCGGTCCAGTGCCACGGGAGCGCAGCTCGCCCCGCGGCGGCGGCCGAGCACCTCGGCCACCACACGCGTGAGCACTTCCTCCGCCGGGGTCCGTGCCTCGCGGATTCTCTCCTGCACGTGCGGTGCGGGCAGGGCGGAGCGGTCCACCTTGCCGCCGACCGTGACGGGGAACGCCTCGAGCACCACCACGTGGGCGGGCACCAGGTGCGACGGCGCGCGGCGTGCCAGGCCCTCGCGCACTGCCCCGGCCTCCAGGCGGGCACCGCGCGACGGCACCACGTGCGCCACGAGGCTCGCGTCCTCGTCCCGACCCTGCACGCCGACCACTGCCCCGGCCACGCCGGGGACCTCGTGCAGCAGCGCCTCCACCTCGGCGGGCTCCACGCGCTGACCGCGGATCTCCACCTGGTCATCTGCGCGGCCCAGCAGCAGGTAGCCCACGCCGGGCTCCCAGCGGGCGAGGTCGCCCGTGCGGTACAGGCGCCCACCCGGTGTGAAGGGATCGGCGACGAAGCGCGTGGCTGTTTCGATCGCACGGGTCCGGTAGCCGCGGGCGAGCTGCGGGCCGCCCAGGTAGACCTCTCCCGTTTCACCGTCCGGCACGGGCTGCAGATCGGTGTCCAGCAGGTGGGCGGTGAGGCCGGCCAGGGGCCTCCCAATCGTGGGGGTCTGCCCGGTCACCGGCGCCGCCACGGCGTCCACCGTGGACTCGGTGGGCCCGTAGAGGTTCCACGCGAGCTTCCCCGAGGCCACGACGTCGTGCCACAGGGATGTGGGCAGCGTCTCGCCGCCCAGGATCAGCGTGGTGGGCGCGGGCAGCTGCAGCAGGCCGAACTCCACAAGCACCCCGGCCAGCGACGGCGTGGAGTCCAGCACATCGATCCCGTCCTCCGCGAGCGCGTCCAGGAAGGCGAGGGCGTCCCCGGTCACGGTGGCGTCGTAGACGTGGACCGTGTGTCCGCCGAACAGCCAGGAGAGCTGGTCGATCGCGGCGTCGAACGTGAAGGACGCGGCGTGCGCCACGTGCAGGTGCGTGGTCTGCGCGTGCTGCTCGGACGGCGGGAAGAGCAGCGCGCGGTGGTGGGCGATCAGGTGGCCGAGCGCCGCCCGGGTCACCTCCACGCCCTTGGGGCGCCCGGTTGTCCCGGAGGTGTGCAGCAGATAGGCGAGGTTCTCCGGCCCGGCGGCGTCCGCGGGCTCGGACGCGGGGGCGTCCCAGCAGACCTGCTCCCACAGGATCCGGCGGGCACCCGGGCGCAGGGAGGCGTCGCCGTCCGCATCCGTGAGGACGACGTCCGCGCCGCCGTCCTCGGTGGTCGTACGACGCCGCTCGGCGGGGTGCGCGCGGTCCAGCGCCTGGAACGCGCCGCCCGCGAGCAGGGTGGCGAGCATGCCCAGGACCATCTCGTGGCCGCGCGGCAGGTCCAGCACCACGACGTCCTCGGGCCCCACCCCCGCCTCCGTCAGACGTCCCGCGAGCACGCGGGCCCGGTGCACGAGCTCTGTGCCGGTGAGGGAGGTGCGGGAGTCCACGAGCACGGGCTCGTCCGGGCGGTGGAGCTCGATCTGCGCGACGGCCTGCGTGAGGTCCACGGGAGCGAAGGACTCGCCGACCTCCGCGGCACCGGCCGACGGACCCCGACGACGCTCGAGCGCCTCCCGTTCCTCACCCGCCAGCGCGGACACCGCCCCCAGGCGGGGCGCGTTCTCAGCGAGGAGCCCGCGCAGCAGCGTGACGAACCCGCGCAGCCGGGCGAGCGCGCGGTCACGAGTCACCCGGCTCGGGTCCGTCTCGAAGCCCAGCTGGATCTCGGTACCCTGCCCGGTGGGCAGCGGCGTGACCGTGAGACCCATGTCCTCTGGCGGGCCTCCGGCCACGTTGCGCAGCAGCCCGGGGACGCCGTGGAAGTCCAGCGCGGGGTTGAAGACCTTCACGTTGGCGCCCACCCCGTGCAGCAGGCCACCGGCGCCGGGCACCCCGAGGGCGCCGGGCAGGTCCTCACCGCGGAAGCGCTGGTGCTCGCGCACGCCCACCATGGCTGTGAAGACCTTCGACGCGAGGTCCGCGGCGGTGTCCTCGGCGGAGACCTGCACGCGCAGGGGCAGCACATTGACCGCCATGGCCGGGGTCTTCAGCGCGGCCGTGGTGGTGCGCACCATCATCGGCAGGGCCATGACGACGTCGCGGCGCCCGGTCAGCCGGTGCACGTACCCCGCGTACGCGCCGAGCAGCACGTCCACCCAGTTGCTGCCAGCGCGCGAGCCCAGGCTCTTCAGGCGATCGCTGTCCTGCGGGGAGAGCGTCTGCGTGATGTGCACGGTGCGCCCGCCGGAATGCTTCTCACCGCCCTCTCTGCCGCCGACCGGGGGCAGCGGGGTCATGGCGTCCACCCAGTAGCGCTCGTCCTGCGCGCGCTGCTCGCTCTGCCGGTACTCGCGGTCCTCGGTCACCAGATCTCGCAACGACCGGTAGCCGGACGGGGCCGCGGAATTGCCGGTGGTCACGGCGCGGTAGAGGGCAGCGATCCTGCGGCTCAGCCGTGCCGCCGAGTACCCGTCGATCACGAGGTGGTGGTAGAGCTGCACGAGCCACACGTGCTGGTCCGTCAGGCGCAGGATCGTGTACCGGAACAGCTCCCGCTCCACCATCGGCGCGCAACGCAGGGCCATGTCCGTGCGCTGCTCGTCCACGACCGCCGCGGCGAGCGCGAAGGGATCTGGTGCGGCCCGCAGGTCACGAATCTCGGGCCGGTATCCCGTCCCGTCCGCGACACGCTGCTGCGCGGCGCCGTCGTGTTCACGCACGCGCAGCCGCAGGGTCTCGGTCTCCGCGACGGCTTCGGAAACCGCGTCCGTCAGCCTCTGCGGGTCGACATCCCCCGGGCCGATCTCCACGACCTCCCCCACCACGTAGTACGGGGACGTCGGATCGAGCCGCTGGGCGTTCCAGATCCCCTCCTGCGCGCCGGTGAGCGGAAACCACTCCGCGGGGTCAGGGAGGCTCGACGAGGACGCCATGCGAGACTGGGTTCCTTCCGGGGACGGGCTGGGACAACGCGTATTAGGGTAGCCTATCCTTAGCTAATTTCACTGTCGGAGCGAGAGGAACACACGGTGGCGGAGATCATCGAGGAGCTGCGCGGCGAGGTCGCCACGGCACTGGGCGTCGCGCCCGAGCAGGTGGACACGTCCGCGGACCTGACCGACCTGGGGTTGGACTCTGTACGCCTCATGGGCGTGGTCGAGGGGATCATCGCGCGCGGCTACGACGTCGACTACGTGGACCTCGCCGAGGACCCCCGGCTCGACGCCTGGCGGGGCCTGCTGGAGGCCTGAGCCCCGGCCCACGGGCGGGCCCGACGACCATGGGCGGCACGCGTTCTGCGCGTGTGCCGCCCATTGCGTTCCCCGCGGTTCGGGCCCCTCGTTGCCCGGCCGCTCAGTGCTGGGCGGCGCCGCCGTCCACCGCGAGCACCTGCATGGTCATGTGGCGCGAGGACTCCCCCAGCAGGAAGCCCACCACGCCGGTGACGTCCTCCGGCCGGCCAACCCTGCCCAGCGGGATGCCCGTCTTGAAGGCCTCCGGGTCCCCGGCCACCATCTGCGCCGAGCGGTCCTGCCCCTCCCACATGCCCATGACCATGTTGGTGAGAGTGGTCCCCGGGGCCACGACGTTCGCGCGCACCCCGTAGCGGGCGGACTCCAGCCCGAGGCTCGTGGTGAAGTGCGTGGCCGCCGCCTTAGACGCCGCGTAGGCCGCCATGTGAGCCCGCGGCACCACCGCGGAGTTCGAGGAGATCGTCACCAGGCTGCGCCGGTTGGACGGGTCCTGCGCGCACTGGCTGACCATCACCCGCAAGGTCTCGCGGGTCACCAGGAAGACCCCCGTGGCGTTGACGCCCACCACGCGGTGCCACTGCTCCTCGCCCGTCTCCAGGACCGTGCCGGTCTCCAGCGCGCCGGCCGCGTTCACCAGGCCGAGCAGCGGCGGCATGGTCGCGGCGATCTCGTCCAGCGTGCTCGCCACCTGTGTGCCGTCGGTCACCGAGCAGCTGCGGTAGCTCAGGCGCCCGGTCTCCGTCGCCTTGGCAGTCATGGTGAGGGCCTCGATGTCCTCCCCGGGTCCGCGCCGACCCTGCCACGGGTCACCCTCCGGAAGGTCCAGCGCGGCCACGGCATAGCCCCGCGCCAGCAGGTCCGCCACCACGGCCGTTCCCATTCCCCCGCCGGCCCCCGTGACCACCACGGTCTCGAACGCGGGCGGCGTCGGCCCAGTGCCGGTTGCTGCGGCTGCCCCACGGGGATCGTAGGTCGTCGGTGCCGTCGTCTCGTCGCGCGAATTCACAGAGGCAAGCCTAACCTTAGTCAGGGTGCGCCATGCACCGCGGTTCGTACGTGGGGCATCCCCCGTCCCGGGGCTCCGACGCCAGGCCCGGACCGATGAGACACCCCGTCTCCCACCCGTGTTCTGCCCGTCACCCGTGAGGTCCACCCGAGAACGAGGATCGCCCCGCGGAGCACGAGGGTCCACGGGGCGATCCGGAGGGTGCGACCGTCAGTCGCGCGTGAGGCGACGGTGCGTGACACGGTGCGGGCGGGCGGCGTCCGCACCGAGACGCTCCACCTTGTTCTCCTCGTACGCCTCGAAGTTGCCCTCGAACCAGTACCAGCGGTCGGGGTTCTCCTCGGTGCCCTCCCACGCGAGGATGTGGGTGGCCACCCGGTCCAGGAACCACCGGTCGTGGGACACGACCACGGCACAGCCCGGGAACTCGAGGAGGGCGTTCTCCAGGGAACCCAGCGTCTCGACATCGAGGTCGTTGGTGGGCTCGTCCAGCAGCAGCAGGTTGCCGCCCTGCTTCAGGGTCAGCGCCAGGTTCAGGCGGTTGCGCTCACCACCGGAGAGCACACCGGCCTTCTTCTGCTGGTCCGGGCCCTTGAAGCCGAAGGCCGAGACGTACGCGCGGGACGGCATCTCCACCTTGCCCACGTTGATGTAGTCCAGACCGTCCGAGACGACCTCCCACAGCGACTTCTCGGGGTCAAGATTCTCGCGGTTCTGGTCCACGTAGGAGATCTGGACGGAGTCGCCGACCTTCAGCTCGCCGCCGTCGAGCTCCTCGAGACCCACGATCGTCTTGAACAGCGTCGACTTGCCGACGCCGTTCGGGCCGATCACACCCACGATGCCGTTGCGGGGCAGGGAGAACGAGAGACCGTTGATGAGCGAGCGGTCCCCGAAGCCCTTCTGCAGGTCCTTCGCCTCGATCACCTGGTTGCCCAGGCGCGGTCCCGGCGGGATCTGGATCTCCTCGAAGTCGAGCTTGCGGGTCTTCTCGGCCTCCGCCGCCATCTCCTCGTAGCGCGCCAGACGCGACTTGGACTTGGTCTGGCGGCCCTTGGCGTTGGTACGGACCCAGTCCAGCTCCTCCTTCAGCCGCTTGGCCTGCTTGGCGTCCTTCTTGCCCTGGACCTCCATGCGCTTGGCCTTGGTCTCCAGGTACGTGGAGTAGTTGCCCTCGTAGGGGTAGAGACGACCGCGGTCCACCTCGCAGATCCACTGCGCCACGTGGTCCAGGAAGTACCGGTCGTGGGTCACGGCCAGCACGGCACCGTGGTAGGAGGCGAGGTGCTGCTCGAGCCACAGCACGGACTCCGCGTCCAGGTGGTTGGTGGGCTCGTCCAGCAGCAGCAGGTCCGGCTTCTCCAGCAGCAGCTTGCACAGTGCCACACGACGGCGCTCACCACCGGAGAGCACCTTGACGTCCGCGTCCGGCGGCGGGCAGCGCAGCGCGTCCATGGCCTGCTCGAGCTGCGAGTCGAGATCCCACGCGTTCGCGGCGTCGATCTCCTCCTGCAGCTTGCCCATCTCCTCCATGAGGGCATCGAAGTCCGCGTCCGGCTCGGCCATCTCGGCGGAGATCTCGTTGAAGCGGTCCAGCTTCGCCTTGATCTCGCCCACGCCCTCCTCCACGTTGCCGAGGACGGTCTTGTCCTCATTCAACGGGGGCTCCTGCAGCAGGATGCCCACGGAGTAGCCGGGGCTCAGCCGCGCCTCGCCGTTGGAGGGCTGGTCCAGTCCCGCCATGATCTTCAGGATCGTCGACTTGCCGGCGCCGTTCGGGCCCACGACGCCGATCTTGGCGCCCGGGAAGAACGACATGGTGACGTCGTCCAGAATGACTTTGTCGCCCACCTTCTTGCGGGCCTTGTTCATGGTGTAGATAAATTCCGCCATACCCTCCAGGCTACCGTGCCGACCCCGGGCCGGGTGCCACGGGCAGCGCCCCGCCCCCGGCCCCGGCGCGGGCGCGGGGCGGAATCAGCGGGCACCCTCGCCCACCGGCTGCTTCTCCTCCTCGGGTTCCTGCCCGTCCTGCCCCTGCGGAGTCCTCAGCCCGTCGAAGGTGTCGTCGTCCGGTGCAAGATCGAACACCGCACCGGAGCTGGTGCCCACGAATCCGTCCTCCCCGAGACCCAGCGACCGGCTGGAGCGGAACCTCGCGCCGTGGCCCTCGTCCTTCCCGGACCGTCCGCCGGAGCCGTCCTCGGCACCGCCGTCCTCCCCGTCGGTGCCGTGACGGGGCCCGGACTCGTTGCGCCGGTCCGACGACCCGCCGTCCCCGGCGTTCTGGGTCCCGTCCAGCGCCCCCTGCTGCGGACGACCGCCCGCACGTGCGAAGTTGGCGGTGCCGAAGGCGAGGTCGTGGCCGATGGACGTGGCGTCCACGCGGATCTCCGTGCGGGGCCCGTTCTCCGACTGCCACTCGTTGATGCCGAGCTTGCCGGTGACCAGGACGGGCTGACCGCAGCGGACACTGGCCCTGACGTGCATCGCCAGGGTGCGGAAGCAGCGCACGGTGTACCAGTTGGTGGTGCCGTTGTGCCAGGTGTTCGTGGCGGCGTCGAAGCGGCGGGAGGTGGTGGCCAGGCGGAACCAGGCGACGCTCGTGCCGTCGTCGAACATCCGGGTCTGCGGGTCCTTACCCACGAATCCGCGCAGTGTGACCTGTTCACTCATGGGGTGCTCCTTGTGTTCGCTGCGCCCCGGCGCGGTGGCCTGCGGGCGATCGGTGGCCCCGGTGCGGGGTGACACCACTCTCCGCGCCGTCCCCTGCGTTGACAGCACCGGGGCCGGGATCCGTGCAGAACGCGGGGCGGGCGGCGTCGCGTCCCGCGTTGTGCAGGGCGCACCGCACGGACCGGGCCGTGTCCGGCGGGCAGGCGCACCGTTGCTAAACTGAGTCGTCGCTTCGCGGCCCGCCCCAGTAGCTCAGTGGATAGAGCAGGAGCCTTCTAATCTCTTGGTCGGGGGTTCGACTCCCTCCTGGGGCACCACGCAACACCTGGTCAAGCGGGTGCAGAGGCGGGCCCGTTGACGCGGGACCCGTCGGCGTCGACACGGGACCGGGCAGAGGGGCGCCACGAGTGCTCCCGGTCTCCTGGTGGGCGCGTCGCCTATCATCGGAGGCCATGAGCCCCCAGAACTCACCCGTCGGCGTCGCCGCGTCCCTGCCTCCGCTCTCCCACCCGGACGGCTCACCCATCCGCGCGCTCGTGGTGGACGACGAGCGCATGCTCTCGGACCTGATCGCCATGGGGGTGACCATGCTCGGCTGGCAGCCCCACACGGCGGCGGACGGGCCCAGCGCCCTCGAACTCGCCAGAACGGCCCGCCCGGACGTGCTGGTGCTCGACATCATGATCCCCGGCTTCGACGGACTCGAGCTGCTGCGCCGGATCCGCGAGCTGGACGCGGACGTGCCGTGTCTGTTCCTCACCGCCAAGGACCAGGTGGACGACCGGATCGCCGGACTCGCCTCCGGCGCGGACGACTACGTGACCAAGCCGTTCTCCCTCGACGAGGTGCTGCTGCGCCTGCACCGCCTGGTCCAGCGCTCCGGGACCACCGTGGCGGACAGCGCGGAGCTCGTGGTCGGGGACCTCGTCCTGAACGAGGACACGCGGGAGGTCACCCGCGGTGGCGAGGACATCGAGCTCACCGCTACCCAGTTCGAGCTGCTGCGCTACCTCATGGAGAACGCCAAGCGCGTGGTCTCCAAGTCGCAGATCCTCGACAACGTGTGGAAGTACGACTTCGGCGGGCAGGCGAACATCGTGGAGCTCTACATCTCCTACCTGCGCAAGAAGATCGACGTGGGCCGGGCGCCCATGATCCACACCGTGCGCGGGGCGGGCTACGTCATCAAGCCCGCAGTATGAGCTCCGCCGCGACGGGCGCCCGCCCGGCCCGGCGTCGTCGGCTGCGGACCCGGTTGCTCGCCCTGCTGCTGGCCCTGCTCGTCCCCGCGGCGGTGCTCATGGGGCTGGCCAGCTACCTTGCCGTGCGGAGCGCGCTCACGGACCAGCTGGACCGTCAGCTCGTGGACGCCTCCCAGCGCGCCACCTCGTTCTCCGGCACGGACGGGTTCTCCGGCGGTGGCCCCTCCCAGAGAGCCGACCAGCAGGCAGGGCAGCAGCCCGGCATGAGCACGGCACCGCCAGATCCGCTGGACGCCCCCGGGCAGGCCGCCGGCACGCTGAACGCCCGCGTGGACGGCGGCACCCTGGTGCACAGCGGCATCCTGGACGCCAAGGGAGAAGTCACGGCGCTCTCGGCCGCGGACCGCTCCCGGCTGCAGTCACTCGCCCCAGACGGCATGGTCCGCACGGAGAGACTCGATGCGGGGAACTACCGTGTGCAGGCGGTCACCGCGCCAACCGGGGACGTGATCATCACAGGCCTGCCGCTGTCCCAGGTGAACACTCCCCTGGGCACCGTGCTGGCCGTGGTGACGGCAGTCTCCGTCCTCGCCGTGGTGCTCGTGTGCCTGCTGGGCAGCTGGGGCATCCGCCGCGCCCTGCGTCCACTGGAACGCGTCTCGGACGTGGCCACCGAGGTCTCCCGCCTGGATCTCGGCTCCACCCGGCTCCCGGAGGCCAACCGTGTGGAGGCGAGGGACGCGGATCCCCGCAACGAGGTGGGAGCCGTGGGCCACGCGCTGAACAGCATGCTCGACAACGTGGACGCCGCCCTGACGGCCCGCCAGGAGTCGGAGGACCGCATGGCGCGCTTCGTCGCGGACGCCTCCCACGAGCTGCGCACCCCCTTGGCCTCGATCCAGGGATACGCGGATCTGCTGCGCATGAGCGAGCCCCTGAGCGAGACCGGGGCGCAGTCGCTGGAACGCATCCGCGCGCAGGCCCAGCGCATGGGCGGGCTTGTCTCGGACCTGCTCCTGCTGACAAGGCTCTCGCACGAGAGCATGCCCGCGCGCCAACCCGTGGACCTCGCGGAACTCGTGGTGGAGTGCGTGGGGGACGTGGCCGTCGCGGCCGGGGACCACGAGTGGGACCTCGACCTCCCGGAGGCACCGGTGCTCGTCCCCGCGGACGGTGGGCAGCTGCACCAGGTGCTCGTCAACCTGCTCGCCAACGCCCGGAACCACACGGCCGCCGGCACACGGGTGGTCGCCGGCGTGCACCCCTCGCTCAACGCCCGTGAGGCCATCCTGACCGTCACCGACAACGGCCAGGGCATCGACCCTGAGCTGCTACCGGAGATCTTCGGCCGCTTCACCCGCGGGGACACCTCCCGGCGCTCGGACGGCCACACCACGGGTCTGGGGCTCTCGATCGTCAAGGCGATCGTGGAGGCGCACGGCGGCACGGTCGAGGTGCACTCCCGCCCGGGCCGCACGGAGTTCGAGGTGCGGCTGCCGCTGCAGAACCCGCGCGACGTCGTCGTCGACTGACAGCGGGTCCGCGCGGTGCCGCACGTCTCAGGTCACGGCGCGCTCCACGGGCATTCCGAACACGCGCATGTCGCTGCGGATGGCAAGCGCGAGCAGCTGCGCCTCGAAGGTGCCGGCCTCCTCGCGCAGCAGAGGCAGCACACGCATGACGGCGTCCGCGCGCACGGCCACCACGCCCGCGCTGGCACGACGACGTCGCACGGCACGGGCCGCGGGCGGGCGCCGGTGGGCGAACCGGGCGACGGAGCGCTGCGCGACCGTCCGCGCGAACCGCGGGTCCCGCACCGCGTCGGTGCCGAACGCGAGGTCCGAGTGGCCGCTGATGAGTGGAACCACGAGCGGGGCCAGGACGGCGAAGTCCATTCCGGGTGCGATCCGGGTGACGGCCACGACGGGCGCGGTCGACTCCGCCCACGCCGCACGCAGCGCGGTCACGGGGTTGTCCGAACCTTGGTGCACGGCGCGGACTCCCGGCATCTCCCGGGCGAGGCGCTCCGCGACCGCCAACGTCCGGTCCGAGGAGGCGAGGTCCACCACGCTGAGCCGGTACGCGTACGGGAAGTAGCACGTGAGGTAACCGTCCAGGCGGCGCACGAACGGTTCGAGCTCCCGCTGAGCGTCCCGCGCGGGGACCACCAGGTCCATCACGGCCCCGGTCACGGGCAGGCCCACGGGCTCACGCGTGACCGGCCCGACGGGCAGCTCGGAGCGGACCGCGGTGGAACGGCGACGGCGGGGTGACGGCGCCGCGGTGCGCTGACGTGGAGACGGCACCGCGCCGTGGGAGGGGAAAGCTGACATGACCCCACTGTCCGCCGCGGGTCTGAGCCGCCACGCATTCCAGCCTGTGCCCCGGCTGTGCACGCCTGGTCCGGACGGAAGTCCCGCGGCGTGCACGCAGAAGTCTGCCGCATGCGACCGTAAGTCCGGCGGCGTACGGACAGAACGCGCGCGGTGGGCGGCCAGCAGCCCCGGCAGTGTGAGGGAGGGACTCAGCGGCCGTAGAACAGCCGCTCGAAGACTGAGCGCGACTGCCGCGTGATCCGCAGGTAGTCCTCCTCCAGCTGCGTGGCGGAACCGGGCTCGTAGCCGATCCAGCGGGCGACCGCCTCGAGGTCCGCGCGACGGGAGGGCACGGAGTCGGAGGCACGTCCGGAGCGCAGCACGTTGCCGTTGCGGATGTCGGTGGCGAGCTTCCACGCGTGCTCGAGCACGGCGGCGTCCTCCGGGCCCACGAGCTCCGCGGCCACGGCGGCGTGCAGCGCAGGCAGCGTGGACGTGGTGCGCAGCTCCGGGACGTCGTGGCCGTGCTGCAGCTGCAGCAGCTGCACGAGCCACTCGACGTCCGAGAGACCTCCCCGGCCGAGCTTGACCTGCCGCGTGGGGTCGGCACCTCGCGGCATCCGCTCGCTCTCCACCCGGGCCTTCATGCGCCGGATGTCCACGAGCTGGCGGTCCGTGAACTCCGCGGGGTACCGGTAGCGGTCCACCACGCGGAAGAACGCCTGGGCCACCTCCTCCGAGCCGGCCATGTACCGGGCCCGGGTGAGGGCCTGGCGCTCCCACGTCTCGGACCAGCGTTCGTAGTACTCCGCGTAGGAAGCCACGGAGCGCACCTTCGCGCCGGACCGGCCCTCTGGGCGCAGGTCGTTGTCGATCTCCAGGATCCGCTCCGCCAGGATCGGTGGCGTGCACGGCTGCTTGAGCAGCTTGACCATGCGGGCGAGCACGCGTTCGGCGGCCTCCTGTGCCTCCTGAGGCTCTGCACCCTCCGCCGGCTCGTACGCGTACATCACATCCGCGTCCGAGCCGAAACCGATCTCCCGGCCGCCCTGCCGACCCATGGCCACCACCAGGATCTCGGCAGGCACCGACCGCTCGTTCTCCCGCTCGTACTCTGTGCGCGCGAGGTGCAGGGCCGCCATCACGGTGGCCTGGTCCACGTCTGAGAGCCCCGCCACCGTGGTCTCCACGTCCGCCACGCCGCTCGTGTCCGCCAGCGCGATGCGCAGCTGTTCGCGCCGACGGATCTGGCGCACCGCACGCATGGCCTCTGCTGCGTCCCGGTGCCGCGAGAGCTGGGCCCACATCTCCGTGACGAGCTCGTCGAGGGAGCGCGTGGCGAGCTTGGAGTCGTCCCCGAGCCACGCCGTGGACTCCGGGGAGGTCTCCAGCAGGTCCGACACGTAGCGGGAGCTGGAGAGGATGTGGCACAGCCGCTCGGCCGCGGCGTTGGAGTCCCGCAGCAGCCGCAGGAACCACGGGGTGGTGCCCAGCGAGTCGCAGACGCGGCGCAGGTTCAGCAGCCCGGCGTCCGGGTCCACGCCCTCCGCGAGCCAGTCGAGCAGCACGGGGAGCAGGGTGCGCAGGATCTCCGCACGTCGGCTCACTCCGCGGGACAGCGCCTCGATGTGGCGCATGGCGGCCTTCGTGTCCTGGTACCCCAGGGCGGCCAGGCGGTCCCGGGCGGAGTCAGTGGTCAGGGTCGTGTCCGCGGGGGCGTTGGCCAGCGCGGCTAGCATCGGACGGTAGAAGATGCGCTCGTGCATGGAGCGCACCGTCCGCTTGACCCGGGTCCACTCCTCCACGAGCCGCGGCGCCGTGGGGTGGGTGCGCGGTGCGGCGCCGTCCACGGAGCGGGCGACGACGGCGAGCTCGCGTTCGTCACGCGGCATCAGGTGGGTGCGGCGCAGGCGGAAGAGCTGGATCCGGTGCTCGAGCAGTCGCAGCCAGCGGTAGTTCTGACCGAAATCCTCGGCGTCCTTGCGCCCGATGTACCCGCCGGAGGACAGGGCGGCGAGGGACTCGGTCGTCGCGCGGGTGCGCACCGTCTCGTCGTTGCGCCCGTGCACGAGCTGCAGCAGCTGGACGGTGAACTCCACGTCCCGCAGACCGCCGGGGCCGAGCTTGATCTGCCGGTCCCGGTCGGCTTCGGGGATGTTCTCGGTGACCCGGCGGCGCATGGCCTGCACGGACTCCACGAATCCCTCCCGCTCGGCGGAGGACCAGATGAACGGGGCAATCGCGTCCTCGTATCGCCGCCCGAGCTCCTGGTCCCCTGCCACGCAGCGCGCCTTGAGCAGCGCCTGGAACTCCCAGGACTTCGCCCAGCGCTTGTAGTAGCGAACGTGGGAGTCCAGCGTACGAACGAGCGGGCCGTCTTTGCCCTCGGGGCGCAGGTTGGCGTCCACCTCCCACAGGGCGGGCTCCGGACCGGTGGCCATCATGGCCTGGGCCAGCAGGTGCGCGAGTTCAGTGGCGATCTCCGTGGCGGTGTTCTCGTCCGGGACCTCTCCGGACTCCGCGGCCCGGGTCTCCATCACGTAGACCACGTCGACGTCCGAGATGTAGTTCAGCTCGCGCGCGCCGCACTTGCCCATGCCGATCACCGCGAGGCGCACCTGCTCCACCACCGCGGGGTCCCACCGTTCGTTCGACTGGGCGCGGGCGAGGGCAAGACCTGCCTCGAGGGCGGCGCCGGCGAGGTCCGCGAGCTGGCGTCCGACCGCGGGCATGTACTCCACGGGATCGAGGGCGCCCACGTCGCGCACGGCAACCCGCGCCAGAGCCCGACGATAGGCCAGGCGCAACGCCTTCTGGCCGTCGGCACCGGTGACCGTGGCCACGGGGGTCTCCGCCTGCGGATCGGCACCCACCGACTCGAGCAGCGCGGCCCGCAGCGCCGCGGGCTGGTCCGTGCCGGGACGGACCTGAGGACGGATGTCGAGCAGGTCGAGGTTCTCGGGTGCGCGCAGCAGGAACTCTCCGAGCGCCTCGGAGGCACCGAGCAGCCGGAACATGGTCTCGGAGTCGGCGGGGTCCCCGTTGACGCGGCGGCCGATCTCCGGGTGCTGCTCCATGAGCCGCACCAGGAGCTGCAGGGCCACGTCCGGCGACGCGGCGTGGGACAAGCCCTCCAGCAGCGCCGGCAGCTCCACGGTGTCGAGTTCCGGGAAGCCGAGCCAGCGCCGGGCGTTCGTGACGTCCGCGAAACCGATCGCGATGAGCTCCTTCGCGGAGATCTTCTCCGCCCGTTCCTTCGCGCTGCCCGTCGCCCCGCTCACCGCGGCCACCTACAGGATGCCCAGGTTGGTGCGCAGCTCGTACGGCGAGACCTCCTGGCGGTACTGGTCCCAGTCGCGGCGCTTGTTGCGCAGGAAGTAGTCGAAGACCGTCTCCCCCAGCAGCTCCGCCATGAAGTCGGAGTCCTCCGTCTCACGGATGGCGTCGTGCAGGCTGCTCGGCAGCGGCTGGTGGCCCACGGCGCGGCGCTCGGCGCTGCTCATGGAGAAGACGTCGTCCATCTCCACTGGGGGCAGCTCGTACTCGTTCTCGATGCCCTTCAGCCCCGCCCCGAGCAGTGCCGCGTAGGAGAGGTACGGGTTCGTGGCGGAGTCGATGCCGCGGTACTCGATCCGCGAGGACTGCACCTTGTCCGGCTTGTAGAGGGGCACGCGCACGAGCGCCGAGCGGTTGTTGTGACCCCAGGACATGTAGGACGGGGCCTCGTCGCCGGCCCACAGCCGCTTGTAGGAGTTCACGAACTGGTTGGTCACCGAGGTGAACTCGGGTGCGTGGCGCAGCAGCCCCGCAATGAAGTGCCGCCCAGTCTGGGAGAGCCGGAACTCGGCACCGGCCTCGTAGAACGCGTTGGTGTCCCCCTCGAAGAGCGAGAAATGGGTGTGCATGCCGGAGCCCGGGTGGCGCGAGAACGGCTTGGGCATGAAGGTCGCGTAGATGCCCTGGGACAGCGCCACCTCTCGCACGACCGTTCGGAAGGTCATGATGTTGTCCGCGGTCTGCAGGGCGTCCGCGTAGCGCAGGTCGATCTCGTTCTGCCCCGGCCCGGCCTCGTGGTGGGAGAACTCCACGGAGATGCCCACGGCCTCCAGCATGCTCACGGCGCGGCGCCGGAAGTCCTGCACCACACCGCCCGGCACATGGTCGAAGTAGCCCTCGTAGTCCACGGGCACCGGCTCGCCCGTGGCGGGGTCGAGGTCCGGGGAGCGCAGCAGGTAGAACTCGATCTCGGGCGCGGTGTAGCACGTGAACCCCATGTCGGAGGCCTTGGCCAGCACGCGCTTGAGCACGCCGCGCGGGTCCGCTGCGGAGGGCTCGCCGTCCGGGGTCTTCAGGTCACAGAACATCCGGGACGTGGGCTCGTCCTCGCCGCGCCACGGCAGCAGCTGGAAGGTTGAGGGGTCCGGCTGCAGCAGCATGTCCGACTCGAAGACGCGTGAGAGTCCCTCGATCGAGGAGCCGTCAAATCCCAGGCCCTCCTCGAAGGCCGCCTCGACCTCCGCCGGGGCGAGCGCCACGGACTTCAGCGTGCCCACGACGTCCGTGAACCAGAGCCGGACGAAGCGGACGTCCCTGTCCTCGATCGTTCGGAGCACGAACTCTTGCTGACGGTCCATCGGTCCACCTCGGATTCCTCGGGCGTGCGGCACAGCGGTCTGGGAGCCCGAGCCGGTCCCCGGCCGGGCGTCGCCCCCACTCTAACGACACCCACCGACATCCTCGGCGCGCCCCGCAGCCCCGCCCTCGAACCCCGCGGACGACGCCGCCCGCACCCCGCCGCGGCGCCGGCCCCGCGAATCTCGGGGAATCTCGGGGCCATGCACCGCCGCGGCACCGCACCCGGGAGCTCAGGCCGACGGCCGCATCCGGGGCCCATGAAGCGCCCGGTAGGCTGGAGCCATGAGTGCTCCCCAGCCCGGTTCCGCGTCCGCCCGTCCCCTCGCTGAGGTCTCCCGCGTGCGCACCCTGCACCTGCAGCGCGCCAAGGACACCGGTGAGAAGTTCTCGATGCTCACGAGCTACGACGTCCTCACCGCCGGGATCTTCGACGCCGCAGGCGTGGACGTGCTGCTGGTCGGGGATTCGCTCGGCAACACCGTGCTGGGGCACGGCTCGACCCTTCCGGTGACGCTCGATCAGATGATCACGTTCGCCGGGGCCGTCGTGCGCGGCACGAACCGCGCCCTGGTGGTCGTGGACCTGCCGTTCGGCAGCTACGAGGAGTCCCCCGAGCAGGCGGTGCGCAACGCCGTGCGGGTGATGCGCGAGACCGGGGCGCACGCCGTGAAGCTCGAGGCGGGTGCGGCCCTGGCCGGGCATGCGGCGGCTGTGGTGCGCGCGGGCATCCCCGTGATGGGACACATCGGCTTCACCCCGCAGTCCGAGCACGCTCTGGGCGGCTTCCGGATCCAGGGGCGGGGCGACGCCGCCGCGCAGCTGCACCGCGACGCCCTGGCCGTGCAGGATGCGGGGTGCTTCGCCGTCGTCCTGGAGATGGTCTCCGCGGACGCCGCACGGGACGTCGAGCAGGAGCTGCGGATCCCCACCGTGGGCATCGGGGCCGGGAACGTGACCACCGGCCAGGTCCTGGTGTGGCAGGACATGCTGGGCCTGCGTACCGGGGCCATGCCGCGGTTCGTCAAGCAGTACGCGCAGCTGGCCGAGACCGCGCACGACGCCGTGGCGCAGTACGTGGCCGAGGTCCGCTCCGGCGCGTTCCCCGGCGAGGAGCACTCCTACCGCGGCTGATCAGGGGAAGCACGAACGCCCCGGTTGTCCTGTGGCCGGGGTCCCCCGACCGGCTGGACCGGTTGCCGGACCGGTAGGTGGGCTCGCGTACCTGCCGCGGACTGGCGCGTGGCGCGCCACCCGGGCCGGGGCTGGGAAGCCGTGCCGGCATCGTCGCCCGCCCCCACCCCGCGAGGCCTGTGAAGCACCGTGCAACCCTGAGGCCCGTGAGACCCGCGATGCCCTTGAGGCGCGTGACGAGGGACTCAGTCGCCGTTGAAGGCGGCGTCCTCGTCATCCCAGCGCTTGGTGTTCTGAGCCGCGCGCTCCAGGGCGTGTGCGGCCTCCTCGCGGGTCGCATAGGGGCCGATCAGCTGGCGGTAGTCGTCCTTGGCGCCCTCCTCGACCTGCTTGGTGTAGAGGTTGTACCAGTACTCGGCCATGTGCTTCCTCACTCTCCGGCGCCGCGCGCCGCATGCCCGCCCGGTTGGCGGGGTCGCGAACGGCCCGGGCGGAACGAGCCCGGGACCCAAGGCTTAGGGTAGTTGGTGAAGCAGGTGTTCGGCGCGCCACCACGTGCCCGGACCGCCCACCACGTGAACGCCCCAGGAGGCAGAGACCCACCGTGACCAGCCACAACCTCGAACCCGCACCCGGATCCACCGCGCCCCTGGGGGCCCTGAGCTCGGGAACCCTCACCCCGATGCGCCCGGTCCCCCGGAGCATCGAGCGCCCCGAGTACGTGGGCCGCGCGGAACCGGATGAGGGCCGTGCCTCGAACGTCTACACACCCGAGGAGATCGAGCTCGTCCGTGAGGCGGGACAGATCGCCGCGCGGGCGCTGCAGGCCGCCGGTGCCGAGGCGAAGCCCGGTGTCACGACCGACGAGCTGGACCGCATCGCCCACGAGTACATGTGCGACCACGGCGCCTACCCCTCCTGTCTCGAGTACCGCGGCTTCCCCAAGTCCATCTGCACCTCGCTCAACGAGGTGATCTGCCACGGCATCCCGGACTCCACGGTGCTGGAGGAAGGGGACATCATCAACCTGGACGTCACTGCCTACAAGAACGGGATGCACGGGGACACGAACGCCATGTTCCTCGTGGGGGACGTGGACGAGGACTCCCGCCTGCTCGTGGAGCGCACGCTGGAGGCCACCAACCGTGCGATCAAGGCGGTGCGCCCCGGGCGCGAGATCAACGTGATCGGCCGCGTGATCGAGAAGTACGCCAAGCGCTTCGGCTACGGGGTGGTGCGGGACTTCACCGGTCACGGTGTGGGCCGCGAGTTCCACACGGGTCTGATCGTGCCGCACTACGACGCCGCACCCTCCTACGCCACCGAGATGGTCCCGGGCATGATCTTCACGATCGAGCCCATGCTCACGCTCGGAACCATCGCGTGGGACCAGTGGGACGACGACTGGACGATCACCACCCACGACCGCATGCGCACCGCGCAGTACGAACACACCATGGTCGTCACGCAGGACGGTGTGGAGATCCTCACCCTCCCGTAAACTCGACGCGGGGGACGACGGCGTTCCGATCGGCCCCGCTCCAGTTCTCCACCGTGAACCGAAGGGACCGTTCATGAGCTCAGGTACTCCGCAGGGCGTCGTATCGCGGTACGGCATCGGCATTGACATTGGCGGCACCGGCACCAAGGGCGGGATCGTGGACCTCACCACGGGCCAGCTCGTGGGCGAGCGCTTCCGGATCCCCACGCCGCGTCCGGCCACCCCGGAGGCCGTGGCGGGTGTGGTCCGGCAGATCGTAGACGAGCTGCAGTCGCGACCGGAGGCCCCCGAGCCGGACAGCCACGTGGGCATCGTGTTCCCCGCCATCATCAAGAACGGCGTGGCGCTGTCTGCGGCGAACGTGGACAAGTCCTGGATCAACACGGACGTGGACGCCCTCATGACCGAGGCGCTGGGCCGCGAGGTCGAGGCCCTCAACGACGCCGACGGCGCCGGGCTTGCCGAGGCGCACTACGGTGCGGGCAAGGGCAAGAAGGGTCTGGTCATGGTCATCACCCTCGGCACCGGCATCGGCTCCGCAATGATCCTCAACGGCCAGCTCGTGCCGAACGCCGAGCTGGGCCACCTGGAGATCGACGGGCACGACGCCGAGACCCGCGCCTCCGCGGCCGCTCGTGAGCGCGAGCAGCTGCCCTGGAAGAAGTGGGCCACGAAACGGCTGCAGCGCTACTTCGAGCACGTGGAGTTCCTCTTCTCCCCGTCCCTGTTCGTGATCGGCGGCGGTGTGTCCAAGAACTCGGAGAAGTTCGTTCCCTACCTCGAACTGCGCACGCCGGTGGAGATCGCCGCGCTGCGCAACAACGCGGGCATCGTGGGGGCGGCACTGTGGGCGCAGCAGTGCCGTGAAGCGCAGGCCGCAAAGCCGGTCATCGACCCCGTGAAGTAGGCCGGGCCAGCACACGGCGGGCTAGGAGCCCGTACACAGAGCGAGACCCCGATGGTTTCCGCGGCTTCCCCTCCGCAGACCCTCGGGGTCTCGTTTCTGGAGTCTATGCGCTGATCCTGACGGGATCAAGCCCCCAGGTTCCGGGCCAGTTCCGTGAGGAAGCGGTCCACCGGCGCGTCCACCTTCACGGTGGCCAAGGCGTCTCCGCCGGTCACCCCGTGGTTGACGATCACCACGGGCGTCTGCGACCGCGCGGCCTGGCGCACGAACCGTCGTCCGGAGTTGACCGTCAGCGAGGAGCCGGCCACCAGCAGCACGTCCGCGCGCTGCACGATCCGCCGGCTGCGCGCCACCTTCTCGGCCGGGGCGTTCTCGCCGAAGAAGACCACGTCCGGTTTCAGCACCCCCTGGCACACGGGGCAGTCCCAGACCCGGAAGCCCGCCGTGTCCTCCACGGTGGCGTCCGCGTCCGGTGCGTACTCGATGTCCTGCGCGGAGGCCATGCCGTCGTAGAAGCCCGGGTTCAGCTCGTCCAGGTAGCGCGAGACCTGCTCGCGGGGGAACCGTGAACCGCACGCGGTGCACAGCACCCACGCGTAGGTGCCGTGCAGGTCCACCACGTCCACGGTCCCGGCCTTCTGGTGCAGCCGGTCGATGTTCTGGGTGATCACCCCGTCCACGTGTCCGGCGGCCTCGAGGCGGGCGATGGCCGTGTGCGCGGCGGTGGGCTCGGCGTCGGCGACGAAGTGCCAGCCGTACTGGTTGCGGGCCCAGTAGTGACGCCGGTTGGACACGCTGGACATGAACTCCTGGTACGTCATGGGCGTGCGCGGCGTGGCGTCCGGACCGCGGTAGTCGGGAATGCCCGACGGCGTGCTGACCCCGGCTCCCGTGAGCACGGCGATCCGCCGCCCGTCGAGCAGCTCGATCGCCCGGGGCAGACCGGCACGGGCGTCCAGCGCGTGCGGGTCCGGGAACTGGTCCTGCCGCGAGGGAGAGCCGTATCCGGCACGCAGCACCCGGAGGGGCATCAGGAACGCTGCAGCGACTCGAGGACCCGCCGCAGGTCCTCCCAGGCGCGCGGCTCGGTGATGTCCGCCGCGCTGACGTCCACGACCGTCCCGGCGGCGTCGACCACCACAGTGTGGCGCCGAGCGCAACCCTCCTCCGCGTCCATGACGCCGTAGGCGGAGGCGACCTCGCCGTGCGGCCAGAAGTCGGAGAGCAGCTCGAAGTCGTAGGACTCCTGGCGCGCGAAGGCGTCCAGCGCAAAGTGGCTGTCCGTGGACAGGCACAGCAGCGTGGCGTCGAACTCCTCGAACATGTCCGTGTGGTCCTGCAGGTGGCACAGCTCCTGCGTGCACACCGGGGAGAACGCGAACGGGAAGAACACCAGCACCACCGGCCGTCCCCGGTACTGGGAAAGGCTGCGGGGCTCGCCGTGGCGGTTGACCAGGGTGAAATCGGGTGCGGTGGAACCGATGACGCTCATGGGAGCCTTTCTTGCGGTGGGATCTGGGATCTGCCCGGCGCGGTTCAGAAGTTGCGCTTGGGTGCCAGTCGGGAGACCGACCAGTCGGAGGAGACGCGCGCGGTACTCGTGACGTGCAGCCCTGCGGTGGACGCCGCCTCCTGGATGTCCGCGGGAGAGACGTGGTCGTCGCGCCCGGCCTTGGGCGTGAGCAGCCAGACCACACCGCCGTCGTCGAGCGTGGTCTGCACGTCCACGAGCTCGTCCACGAGGTCGCCGTCCCCGTCACGCCACCACAGCACGACGGCGTCCACGACCTCCTGCGCGTCCTCGTCGAAGAGCTCCGCGCCGATGGCTTCCTCGATCTGCTCCCGCAGCCGCGCATCGACGTCGTCGTCGTAGCCGAACTCCTGGACGTAGTCGCCGTCCTTCAGGTTCAGCTGCTCCGCAATGCTCTCTTCGGGGGCTTTCGCCTCGCTCACCGTGTCTCTCCTTCTGCGCCGCGATCTCCGTGCGCTGTGATCCGGGGGTTCCACAGCACCGCGGAACGGTGGTGCAGAACCGTCGTCACCGTGACGGGAGTGCCAACGGTGCGTAACAAAGACAACACCGGATCCGGTGCACGTTCAAGCCCACGGGCGCCGGGCGGGGTGAGACACGCCCCGTGTGACGGCGTGTCCTCCGGGCGGTGTGACGGGCGGAACCGTGTTGTCGCAAGGGCTGAGCACGTAGCCTGTGACACGATGGATGGATGACGGGACCGGTCTGTGCAGGCCCCTTCCGTCGCACGGCACACCGCTCCGACACCGGGGATCCCGCAGCGCGGAGCTGACGACAGAGAGGTTCACGTGTCTTCTGACAGCAATCACCACATTTTGAGTGGGTTGACGAACAATCTCCAGGACGCGGACGCGCAGGAGACCCAGGAGTGGATCGAGTCCTTCGACGCCCTGATTAAGGCCCAGGGCACCGAGCGCGCACAGTACGTGATGCGCGCCCTCCTCCAGCACGCGGGAACGCACTCCGTGGGTGTGCCGATGGTGACCACCTCGGACTACGTGAACACGATCCCCGTGGACCAGGAGCCAGAGTTTCCCGGTGACGAGGAGATCGAGCGCCGCTACCGCGCGTTCCTGCGCTGGAACGCGGCCGTCATGGTGCACCGCGCGCAGCGTCCCGGCGTGGGCGTGGGCGGGCACATCTCCTCCTACGCGGGCGTCGCCACCCTCTACGAAGTGGGCCTGAACCACTTCTTCCGCGGCCCGGAGCACCCGGGCGGAGGGGACCAGGTCTTCTTCCAGGGCCACTCCTCCCCCGGCAACTACGCCCGCGCCTACCTCGAGGGTCGCCTCACCGAGGACCAGCTGGACGGGTTCCGCCAGGAGAAGACCATGGCCCCGAACGGCCTGCCCTCCTACCCGCACCCGCGCTGCCTGCCGGACTTCTGGCAGTTCCCCACGGTGTCCATGGGCATCGGTCCCATGAACGCGATCTACCAGGCGCAGTTCAACCGGTATCTGCACAACCGGGGCATCAAGGACACCTCGGACCAGCACGTCTGGGCGTTCCTGGGCGACGGCGAGATGGACGAGCCGGAGTCGCGCGGCGTGCTGCAGCTGGCCGCCAACGACAAGCTGGACAACCTGACCTTCGTGATCAACTGCAACCTGCAGCGCCTGGACGGGCCGGTGCGCGGCAACGGCAAGATCATCCAGGAGCTGGAGGCGTTCTTCCGCGGCGCCGGTTGGAACGTCATCAAGGTCGTGTGGGGCCGCGAGTGGGACGCCCTGCTCGAGGCGGACCACACCGGTGAGCTCGTGCGCATCATGAACGAGACGCTGGACGGCGACTACCAGACGTTCAAGGCGGAGTCCGGCGGCTTCGTCCGCGACCACTTCTTCGCCCGCTCCGCGGCCACCAAGGAGCTCGTGGCGGACTACACGGACGAGGAGATCTGGAACCTCAAGCGCGGTGCGCACGACTACCGCAAGGTGTACGCGGCGTACAAGGCGGCGCTCGAGCACAAGGGCCAGCCCACCGTGATCCTCGCCCAGGGCGTCAAGGGCTACGGCCTGGGCCCCCACTTCGAGGCGCGCAACTCCACCCACCAGATGAAGAAGCTGACGCTGGAGGACCTGAAGACCTTCCGCGACCACCTGCGCATCCCGATCACGGACGAGCAGCTCGAGGCGGACATCTACAACGCCCCGTACTACCACCCGGGCCAGGACTCGCCGGAGATCAAGTACCTGCAGGAGCGCCGCAAGGAGCTCGGCGGCTACCTCCCGGACCGCCCGCACCAGCAGCCGGAGATCACCCTGCCCTCGGACAAGGCGTTCGCGTCCGGGAAGAAGGGCTCCGGCAAGCAGCTGGCCGCCACCACCATGGCGTTCGTGCGCATCCTCAAGGACCTCATGCGGGAGAAGGACTTCGGCCATCGCATCGTGCCGATCGTCCCGGACGAGGCCCGCACGTTCGGCATGGACGCGTTCTTCCCCACGTCCAAGATCTACAACCCGAACGGTCAGAACTACCTGTCCGTGGACCGCGAGCTCATGCTGGCCTACAAGGAGTCCGCGCAGGGCGTGATCCTGCACCCGGGCATCAACGAGGCCGGTGCGACCTCCGCGTTCACCGCGGCGGGCACGTCCTACGCGACCCACGGCGAGACCATGATCCCGGTCTACATCTTCTACTCGATGTTCGGCTTCCAGCGCACCGGTGACGAGTTCTGGGCCGCCGGGGACCAGCTGGCCCGCGGGTTCATCATTGGAGCCACGGCGGGGCGCACCACGCTGACCGGTGAGGGCCTGCAGCACGCTGACGGCCACTCCCCGATCATCGCCTCGACCAACCCCGCGGTGATCCACTACGACCCGGCCTACGGGTACGAGATCGCGCACATCGTCAAGCGCGGCATCGAGCACATGTACGGGTCCAAGGACGAGGACCACAACGTCATGTACTACCTCACGGTGTACAACGAGCCCATCCACCAGCCGGCGGAGCCGGAGAACGTGGACGTGGACGGGATCGTCAACGGCATCTACCTCCTCAAGCCGGCCGAGACCGAGGGCCCCCGGGCCCAGCTGCTGGCCTCGGGCGTGGGCGTGCCGTGGGCGCTGGAGGCCCAGAAGATCCTGGCCGAGGAGTGGGGCGTCTCCGCAGACGTGTGGTCCGTGACCTCGTGGACGAACCTGCGCCGGGAGGCCATGGCGTGCGAGCACGCCGCGTTCATGCACCCGGAGAGCGGTGCGGCCACGCCGTACATCACGCAGGCGCTCGCCGGTGCCACCGGCCCGGTCGTCGCGACCACGGACTACGCGTCCGAGCTGCCGGACTTCGTGCGCCAGTACGTGCCCAACGACTGGGCCACGCTGGGCGCGGACGGCTTCGGCTTCGCGGACACGCGCGCCGGTGCCCGCCGGTTCTTCACGATCGACGCGCACTCCATGGTGGTGCGCACGCTCGAGATGCTGGCCAAGCGCGGCGAGATCGACTGGTCTGCTCCGGCCGAGGCCATCACGCGCTACGACCTCGCCAACCCCGCCGCGGGGAAGTCGGGCAACGCCGGGGGCGACGCCTGATCCCCTCGTGATCCTGGGCCACGACGACGCCGCCCCCGCGCCTTCCACGGTGCGGGGGCGGCGTCGTCCCCGGACCCGTGGGGGCGGAGCGCGCGTGCGCGCATCGACTACCCTCGACTCATGCCCACCGACGCCTCCGGGCCAGCCTCCCGCAAGTCACGCTCCAGCCGCCGGGTGACCTGGCCGCTGCGCAGCCGCCAGCAGGGCACGCCCCACCCGAAGACCCTCGAGAACCTGAAGGCAAACCTCGGGCAGGTATCCACGGTCGCGGTGCAGCGCCTGGACAACTCTCTCCCCTGGTTCTCGCAGCTGCGCCCGGACGAGCGCTCCGAGCTCGGGCTGCTCGCGCAGCGGGGCATCGCGTCCTTCGTGCGCTGGTACGAGAACCCGCAGGAGCCCGTGTGGGTGCTGACCGAGATCTTCAAGCAGGCGCCCACGGACCTGACCCGCTCCATCACACTGCAGAACGCGCTGCAGGTGCTGCGGATCGTCGTGGACGTGGTGGAGGAGAAGGTTCCGGAGCTCGCGCAGCACAACGACGAGGTGGCGCTGCGCGAGGCCGTGCTGCGCTTCTCGCGGGAGGTCGCGTTCGCCGCCGCGGACGTCTACGCCCGGGCCGCCGAGAACCGGGGTTCGTGGGACGCCCGGCTCGAGTCCCTGGTGGTGGACGGGATCATGCGGGGGGACCACTCGGATTCCATGCGTTCCCGCGTCTCCGCGCTCGGCTGGACGGACGCGGGGGACGTCACGGTGATGGTGGGCCGCGCGCCGGCCACCACTGGACCGGTGGGTGTGGAGCGCATCCGCCGCGCCGCGGGACGCCACGCCGCAGAGTGCCTTGTAGCCATCCAGACGGACCGCCTCGTGCTGGTGCTGGGAGGGTTGCGTGACCAGACCCAGTCCCTCGCCCGGCTCGCGGCCGTGTTCGGGGACGGCCCTGTGGTCCACGGTCCGACGGTCGGCTCCGTGTTCGACGCCAAGCAGTCCGCCGACCGCGCCCAGGCGGGGCTGCGGGCGGCGTCGGCGTGGCCCCAGGCACCGCGGCCCACGGCCTCCGAGGACCTGTGGCCCGAGCGCGCCATCAACGGGGACCCGCTCGCGCTGCGCTCCATGGTGGAGGCGGTCTGGCAACCGCTCTCCGCCTCCTCCACCGGTCTCGTGGACACGCTGACCACCTACCTCAGCGTGGGGCACTCGCTCGAGGCCACCGCGCGCGAGCTGTTCGTGCACGCCAACACGGTGCGCTACCGGCTGCGCCGCGTCAGCGACATCACCGGCTGGGACCCCCTGCTGCCCCGGGACGCCTTCGTGCTGCACTGTGCGGTGCTCGCGGGGCGCCTGAATCCGGGCGGGTGACACGCAGTTGTAGGACCTCCACAAATCTTGCCCCCCGGCTTGGTGACACCGCATGGGCGTCATGTGCCGCGTGACTTGGTGGAATGAACTGGTGATTGCAGTTGTCTGCCCCGGACAGGGGTCCCAGAAGCCAGGTTTCCTCACCGAGTGGTTGACCGTCCCCGGCGTCCAGGAGCATCTCGCGCAGCTCTCGGACGCTGCCGGGCTGGACCTCGCGCACTACGGCACGGAGGCGGACGAAGAGACGATCAAGGACACCGCCGTCGCCCAGCCGCTGATCGTGGCCGCCGGCCTCGTGGCGGGGCGCCTGCTCGCCCCGCAGCTCGAGGCCCGGGACGACGTCGTGATCGCCGGACACTCGGTCGGCGAGATCACTGCCGCGGCACTCGCAGGGGTGCTCACCGAGGCGGACGCAATGCGTTTCGTGCGCGTGCGCGCCGCGGAGATGGCCCGAGCGGCCGCCGACACTCCCACGGGGATGGCCGCAGTGCTGGGCGGCAAACCGGACGATGTCGCCGCCGCCTTGGCCGCGGCGGGGGTCACCGTCGCGAACGCGAACGGGGGCGGGCAGGTGGTCGCGGCCGGTACCGAGGAGCAGCTCACCGCGCTGGCCGAGAA
The DNA here is from genome assembly GCF_002398425.1 of Kocuria sp. UBA5001. Classification (NCBI taxonomy): domain Bacteria; kingdom Bacillati; phylum Actinomycetota; class Actinomycetes; order Micrococcales; family Micrococcaceae; genus Kocuria; species Kocuria sp. UBA5001. Next base: position 131,883 of record NZ_DGYR01000021.1, on the reverse strand, counting down.
CCCGCCCACCCGCGCCAAGGTCGTGAAGCTGAAGGTTGCGGGCGCCTTCCACACCAAGCACATGGCGCCCGCCCTCGCACCCCTGCGTGAGCTTGCGCCGCAGCTGAACCCCCAGGATCCCCGCGTCACGCTGCTCAGCAACTTCGACGGCGCTGCCGTCACCGGCGGAACCGCCGTGCTCGAGTCTCTCGTGGAGCAAGTGTGCCGCCCGGTGCGCTGGGACGCCTGCATGGAGACGATGGCCGAGCTGGAGGTCTCGCAGATCGTGGAGCTGCCCCCCGCTGGGACCCTCGTGGGACTCGCGAAGCGCGGTCTCAAGGGCGTGCCAGCCACCGCGGTGAACACACCGGAGGATCTCGAAACGGTGCGGAGTACCCTGACCTGAGACGTGTGCCCACCGCACACCCCACTCGCCGAGAACCGCACCTTGTTAGGAGTCGACCTTCCGTGGCGACCTTGAAACAGAACACCCCGAACGCCCACACCCGGATCCTGGGTATCGGCGCCTACCGCCCCTCCGAGATCGTCACGAACGAAGACGTCTGCCAGTGGATCGACTCCTCGGACGAATGGATCGTCAAGCGCACCGGCGTCCACACCCGCCACCGCGCACCGGCGGACGTGTCCGTGATCGACATGGCGGAGCACGCCGCCCGTGAGGCCATGGCCGCCGCCGGGGTCACCGGCGAGCAGCTGGACGCGGTCATCGTCTCCTCGGTGACCTTCCCGTACCTCACGCCGTCGTGCGCCGCCCTGCTCGCGGACCGCCTGGACGCCACTCCCGCCGCCGCGTACGACATCTCCGCCGCGTGCGCAGGCTACTGCTACGGCGTGGCCCAGGCGGACGCCCTCGTGCGCTCCGGGGACTCGGACCACGTGCTGGTCATCGGCGTGGAGAAGCTCTCCGACGTCATCGACAACACCGAGCGCTCCATCTCCTTCCTGCTGGGCGACGGCGCCGGCGCCGTGGTCATCGGCCCGTCCGACGTTCCCGGGATCAGCCCCTCCGTGTGGGGCTCGGACGGCTCCAAGTGGGATGCCATCCGCATGACGCACCCCCTCACCGATATCCGCGCCGTGGAGCAGGGCGGGCAGCGCACCTTCTCCAAGGACCTCGTGGACCCGGAGACCGGCGAGATGCCCGAGGACGCCACCCTGTGGCCCACCCTGCGCCAGGACGGGCAGACCGTCTTCCGCTGGGCCTCGTGGGAGGGTGCCCGTGTGGCCAAGGAGGCGCTGGAGGCCTCCGGTCTGGAGCCCGAGGACCTCGCGGCTTTCGTGCCCCACCAGGCCAACATGCGCATCATCGACCAGATGGTCAAGGTGCTGAAGCTTCCCGAGTCCGTCGTCGTGGCCCGGGACATCGCGGAGGCGGGCAACACCTCCGCCGCGTCCATCCCGCTGGCCACCCACCGCCTGCTCGCGGAACACCCCGAACTCTCGGGCAAGCCCTCGCTGCAGATCGGTTTCGGGGCCGGTCTCGTGTACGGAGCGCAAGTGGTTCTTCTGCCCTGATCCTCCCCCGTGCGTGTCGTAGGGTTAGACCGCACACCTCTTGTCCTGCAGCGTTCCGAGTGATCGGACGCCCCGCCCGGAGGTTCTTCCGAACCCCCGTGTGACTCAGTACGGTTGCGCACTGCGACCTCTAGGAAAGGAAGCCGATATGGCGAGCAAAGACGAAATCCTGGCCGGCCTGGCCGAGATCGTGAACGAGGAGACCGGACTCGAGACCGAGGCCGTGCAGCTCGAGAAGTCCTTCACCGAGGACCTGGACATCGACTCCATCTCGATGATGACCATCGTGGTCAACGCCGAGGAGAAGTTCGACGTGACCATCCCCGACGAAGAGGTCAAGAACCTGAAGACCGTCGAGGACGCCGTCAACTTCATCGACAACGCCCAGGGCTGAGCCCACGGCGCGCGGTGGCGTGCCCCTTGTCAGCACGAGGGGCACGCCACCTCCGTCCTACCAGGCGGTTGGTCATCCCCGCCCCTGGAACACCTGCGATTTCGGACACGAGGAAGTGCAAACATGTCCCGCAAAGTAGTGGTCACCGGTCTCGGCGCCATCACGCCGATCGGTGAGAACGTCCAGGAGACCTGGAAGAACGCTCTCAAGGGCGTCTCGGGCGTCCATGCCCTGACCCAGGACTGGGTGGAGAAGTACGACCTGCCCGTGCGCATCGGTGCCACGTCCCCGAAACCCTCGGAGGACGTCGTCTCCCGTGTGCAGGCCAAGCGCCTGGATCCCTCGGGTCAGCTGTCCGTGGCGGCCGCGCGCGAGGCCTGGACCGACGCCGGGTTCTCCGGTGCGGACGCCGACACGAGCGACGAGCTGGACCCCACCCGTGTGGGCGTGGCCTTCGGCACCGGCATCGGTGGCGTGTGGACGCTGCTGGACGCGTGGGACACCCTCGTCGAGAAGGGCCCCCGCCGCGTCAAGCCCATGACGGTCCCCATGCTCATGCCCAACGGCAACGCCTCCTCCGTGAGCATGGAGTTCAAGGCCCGCGCGTGCGCCATCACTCCCGTGTCCGCGTGCGCCTCCGGCACCGAAGCCTTCTTCCAGGGCCTGAACCTGATCCGCTCCGGCAAGGCGGACGTGGTGATCGTGGGCGGCGCCGAGAGTGCGATCCACCCCATGACCATCGCCGCGTTCAACTCCATGCAGGCTCTGTCCCGCCGCAACGACGACCCCGAGCACGCCTCGCGTCCCTTCGACATCGACCGCGACGGCTTCGTGATGGGTGAGGGCGCCGGTGCCATCGTGCTCGAGTCCGAGGAGCACGCCCGCGGCCGCGGAGCCCGCATCTACGCCGAGCTCGCGGGTGCCGGTCTCAGCGCGGATGCCCACCACATCACGGCGCCGGCCACCGGCGACGAGGGCGGCCCCGCACGCGCCCTGCGCGAGGCCATGGTCTCCGGGGACATCGACCCGGCGGACATCAAGCACGTCAACGCCCACGCCACCTCCACCCCGGTAGGGGACGTGCCCGAGGCGGGCGCGCTGCGGGCGGCCTTCGGATCTGCCGTGGACGACATGGCTGTCTCGGCCACCAAGTCCATGACCGGTCACCTCCTGGGCGGCTCCGGGGCCGTGGAGGGTGTGCTGACCGTGCTCGCTCTCACCGAGCGCATGGCACCGTGCACCATCAACCTGGACAACCAGGACCCGAAGATCGACCTCGACGTGGTGACAACTGCCCGTGAACTCCGCCCAGGGGACATGGTCGCGATCTCCAACTCGTTCGGCTTCGGCGGCCACAACTCCGTGGCGGCGTTCCGCTCGCTCTGAGATGCTGGACACGCTGACGCCCTGGAGGCTCTAGAGGCCCTGACTCCCCGAGTGCGGAGAACCCCGGTCACCTTTTACGGAAGGTGACCGGGGTTCTCTCACGTCCGTGGCAGGTCCCGCTTCTCGACACTCGGTTCGCCACACGCTGTTCTCGGCGCAGCGATCTCCACGCAGGGTTTGCTCTGCACAGCTCACGACGAGCAGTCATCCAGGCACGGTCGTCGCAGTGCGGGCAATGACGCAAGCCCCCGCAACGGAACGGGGACAGGAAAGCTTGGACGGCCGCGCCGGGCGGCTCACAGAGAACGTTGGAAGGTCTCGGTCTCAGCCCACGCGGTGCAGCCAGCGCACCGGAGCTCCCTCTGCGGCGTGACGGAAGGGCTCGAGCTCCTCGTCCCAGGCCTCCCCCAGCGCGAGGGAAAGTTCGGAGACGACGGCGGAGGGGTCCCCCCCAGCCGCCTCGAAGGCGTAGCGGATGCGGTCCTCACTCACGCAGATGTTCCCGGCGGCGTCCGTGGTGGCGTGGAAGATGCCGAGGTCCGGGGTGAAGGACCACCGGGAGCCGTCACTGCCCTGGCTCGGGTTCTCCGTCACCTCAAAGCGGAGGCGTCCGAGCGTGCGCAGGGCAGAGGCGAGAAGGGCGCCCGTCCCTGCGCGGCCAGACCACTCCAGTTCGGCCCGCACGCACCCGGGTTCGGCGTTCTGCGGGGTCCACTGTAGATCCGTTCGGCCACGCGAAACGGCTTCCAGGGCCCACTGGATGTGGGGGCACAGCGCCTGCGGTGCGGAGTGCACGTAGAGCACACCCCGCGTGGTGGGTGAAGACATAGCCTGTTCCTCCGTTGTGTAGGTACGTCTTCCCCAACGTCCTGCACGGAGGCCCCAGCCGTGTCACCCGGCGCCCATGTTCAGTTTTCGGAGTCAACCGGGTGGAGCTGTGCGGATTCGAGGCCGCGCGAGCCGCCGGTCGCTCTCATTGTCCAGCAGGGCCCATCGACGGTCAACCCGGAGTCTGCGGGGAGGGCAGAAGTCAAGCCCGCGGGTGCGCCTGTGAGTAAGCACTCTTCAGCCGTTCCACGGAGACGTGCGTGTAGATCTGCGTGGTCGCCACCGTGGAGTGTCCGAGGAGCTCCTGCACCGTTCGGAGATCCGCTCCTCCGTCCAGCAGATGTGTCGCCGCACTGTGGCGCAGGCTGTGCGGCCCGCGGGCACTCGTGTCCGGGACGCCGCGCAGGGCCTCGCCCACGACGCGCCGCGCCACCCGGGGGTCGATCCGGGCGCCGCGGGCCCCCACGAACACGGCGTTGCCGGCCGCGGGTCGCGCAAGGGTGCGGCGCCGGTGGAACCACAGGGCCAGTGCCTCCCCCGCGGCGTCTCCGTAGGGGATCCTGCGCTGCTTGTCGCCCTTGCCGGTGACCGTGAGCACGTGGTTCACGGCGTCCACGTGCGAGCTGTCCAGGCCCACGAGTTCGCTGATGCGGGCCCCGGTTGCGTACAGCAGCTCGAGCAGAGCCCAGTCGCGGGCGGCGCACGCGGCGGCCTGCTCGTCGTCGTGCTCCCCGAGGGCTGCATCCGCAAGGTCGTCCAGCATGGTGGCCAGTGCCGCGGCTCCGACCACGTCAGGGAGGTGCCGTGCCGGTCGCGGACCGCGCAGTCCGGACGCGGGGTCGTGCCGCAACCCCTGGGTGTCCACAGCCCAGCGGAAGAAGGTGTGCACGGCGGCGATCCCCCGGGAGACGGAGCTGCGCGCGAGCCCCCGCTGGTGACGCTGCGCGAGCCAGCCCCGGAGCGCGTCGCGGTCCAGGAGGTCCATGGCGTCGATCCCGGTGTCCCGCATCCAGTTCGAGAGGTCCATAACATCGCTCGTGTACGAGCGCACGGTGTGCTCGCTGCGGGAGCGCTCCAGCGCGAGGTGTGCCCGGAACTGCGGCAGGTACGCCTCCAACGGTCCCGGCGCAGGGCTGTCACCGTGCGGCGAAGCGGACTCCCCCGGGGTTACGGATCGGCGCTCCTCCTCAGCTCGGCGCTCCCCATCACCTCGACACACCTCCGAAGATCGGCTCACCTCCGGGACAAGCCCGGTCGAGCCTTCCGCGCCACGACGCTGCGGTGGGGCTTCCCGCCCGCGCCGCTGCCCAGCGTTCTCCCCTGCCCGGTCAGCGGCTCGAGATGACGACGCGCGCTGCTCACGAGCCACCGCTGCGTCGTGTGCCCAATCGTCCATGCGGTGAGCCTACCCGTCGCCAGCCGAGCAGCGAGTCCGTGGCCAGCCCAAGCTCCCGCAGCTGCGCAAGACTCGTGAGCACCTCCCCCGGCCCGAGTCCGGAGACACGACACAGCTGGGAGGGGTCCGCATCCGTGTGCAGGGGCAGGGCATCGAAGACCCGAAGCTGCACGGGATCCAGTCGGTCCTCAGGCCTCTGGTCCCGGCCCGCCCTCTGGCTGCGGACCTCCTCAGCTGCCGCATTGCCGAGGGAACCCAGGAGTTCGAGCACCTCTCCGCCGGTGCTCACGAGCACCGCGTGGTCCTCCCGCACGAGCCGGTGGCATCCCGCGGATCCCCCGACGAGCACGTCCCCCGGCACGGCGGCTACCTCCCGGGAAAGACCTGCCGCGTGCCGAGCGGTGTTCAGGGCACCGGAACGCCACGCAGCCTCGGTGACGACCGTGGCGCGGGTGAGGGCAGCGATGATCCTGTTGCGTTGCAGGAACCGGTACCGAGTGGGAGCGCACCCCAGGGGGACCTCGCTCAGGACCGCGCCGCGGTGGCAGATCCGACCCAGAAGTTCGGCGTTCGCCACGGGGTAGACCCTGTCCACCCCGCAGGCCAGCACGGCCACGGTGGTTGCGTGCTCCGCCCCGGTCTCGAGGGCGGTCTGGTGGGCGACGGCGTCGATCCCGTAGGCACCGCCGGAGACCACGCACCAGCCCGCCTCGCACAGCTCGCCGGTGATCATGCGCGTCACTGCGGAGCCGTAGGCGCTGGCATTGCGCGATCCGACCACGGCCACGCTGCGCTCCAGACGGTTGAGGGCCGTGCGCTCGCCCCTGCCCCACAGCACGATCGGCTGCTGAATCCCCAGGAATGCGAGCTGGGCCGGCCAGTCGGCATCCTCTGGGATCACGGTCCACGCGTCGATCTGCTCCGCGTGGCGCGCGTCCGTCGCGGGATCGGGCACGGGCAGCCGCGCACGCCACGCCGCGAACCGGTGGGCGAGATCGGGAGTCCCCGCACCGGGCAACGCCTCCTGCGCGGCCTTCCGGTACACGGACACGAGCGCCGCGCTGGGTGTCTGCAGCTCGCTGATGCTGCGCCACAGCACCTCGGGACCCAGGGCTTCCAACAGGAGCAGACCCGCGACGTCGCTAGGCTCGATCACCCGCGCCAGGCGCACGCGGCAGGCCCGGACGGAGGAGGAATCAGCGCTCATGCCGTCACCGTCGTCTTGAAATAAAGAGCCAGCTGCACGTGCTCCGGGGTGGGGACGGTGCTCCCGGCCAGGTCCGCGAGCGTCCACGCCACCCGGAGGACCTTCACGAATCCCCGGGCAGTGAGTGTCCTGCGCTCCATGGCGGCACGCAGGGGCTGGACGGCACGCGTCCCCGGGGACAGCCGCCGGTGCAGCAGCGAACCGGGAACGGTGCTGTTGAGCCGACAGCCCACGGCCGCGAGACGTTCCACCTGGGCCCTGCGGGCCGCGAGAACGCGTGCGGCGACGGTCGCGCTGTCCTCGGGCCTTGTGTCCCCGGTGGAGCTGAGTTCCCGGTACGTGACGGCCGGCACCCGCAGCTGCAGGTCCACCCGGTCCAGCAGCGGCCCGGAGAGCTTGCCAAAGTAGTGCCGTCGTTGCACCGCGCTGCACGTACAGGTCTGACCGGTTCCGCCGGCGTTGCCGCACGCACAGGGGTTGGCGGCCAGCACGAGCTGGAACCTGGCGGGATAGTGCGCCACGGACTGCGCCCGGGCAATCGTCACGCTTCCCAACTCGAGGGGCTGCCGCAGCGCGTCGAGGACCCGCCGGTCGAACTCGGGTGCCTCGTCCAGGAACAGCACCCCGCGGTGGGCCAGGGAGATGGCCCCGGGACGGGGCATGCCGCTGCCACCTCCGCACAGGGCCGGGAGCGTGATGCTGTGGTGCGGTGCCTGGAACGGCGGACGCCGCACGAGGGCCGAGCACCCGTCGTCGCCGCGCAGGGAGTGGACCGACGTGACCTCCAGAGAGTCCTCGTCCTCGAGGTCCGGCAGGATGCCCGGCAGCCGCTCGGCGAGCATCGTCTTGCCCGCACCCGGCGGGCCGACCATCAGGAGGTGGTGCCCGCCCGCCGCCGCAATCTCCAGGGCCTGACGCCCTTCGACCTGCCCGACGACGTCCCGCAGGTCACGGACCGGCTCCTCCCCGGCCCCGCTCCCCGGGGTGGGACCCCGTCCCGCGCGGGTGACAGATGACACACTCAGGCGCTGGAGCAGCGCGGGATCGGCCCCGTGCTCCACCAGCAGCTCCGCGAGGTGACGCGCGGAACTCACGGAGGCGCCCGACACCAGCTCCGCCTCGGCCCTGTTTTCCTCCGCGACCACCACACGGGTGATTCCGGCCCGCACGGCGGCCAGGACCGAGGGAAGCACGCCGCGCACGGGCCGCAGGGACCCGTCCAGGCCCAGCTCCGCGTAGAACACGGTGTCAGGGGGTACGCGGATCACCCTCTGCGCGCTGAGCACGGCCATGACGACGGCCACGTCGAAGTGCGAACCACGCTTGGGCAACGTGGCGGGTGAGAGGTTTACCGTGATCTTGCGAGGGGCCAGTGGCACCCCGGCATGTCGTGCCGCGGAACGGATGCGCTCCTTCGACTCGTTCACCGCCTGGTCCGGCAGCCCGATGATCGTGAAGGCCGGGAGGGACTGGCCGATGTCCGCCTCCACCTCCACCACGTGGCCATCCAGCCCCACGAGGGCCACGCTGCGGCTGCGTGCAAACCCACTCACGTCCCCACCACCGCTGCCGGCCGGGCCCCGCGCAATCACCCCTGAAGTAGTCATGCGTCCACCGTGCCCGAGGGCCCGCCAGAGGGCCGGAGCGCGTGAGAGATGTGCAGTGCGCACGCCGCGGGGTGGGGACCGGGGATTCGCGCGGCGGGCAGGTCGCCGGAACGCTGGACGGCCGCGCACTGTCCGCCTCACCCAGCGGCTCAGCCGACTTCTACAGGAGGATTATCCAACGTCCACCACGCGACCCTGTGGGCTGGAGGCAGCGAATTCTCCCGTCGCGCCCGACGGATCGGCAGGACGCAGGGCCCCGGAGGCGATCTGGGTGCCTGTCGGCACCGGCTCGGGCTGCTCAGGCGCTGTCGCCACGGGATCGGTGACCGCCGCATCCGTGTCGACAGGGGCTGGCGTCTGAGGGTCGAGCGCACCCGGGTTCGGGGGATCCGGCACCGTGGGCTGCGAGAGTTCGGGGTCCGGATCGACGGGGTTGGGGTCGACGGGGCCCGGATCGACGGGGTTG